>JAHJPG010000022.1 GCA_018819925.1 Pseudomonadota bacterium | reverse complement strand
GGAGGAGGCGGCATGAGGGCCTTTTTCGCCATTTACCGGCGGGAGATGGGAGCCTCTTTCCACTCGCCGGTGGCCTACGTGGTGCTGGTGGCTTTCTTGGTGCTCACCGGCTACATCTTTTACGCGGGGGTGAGCTCCTACACCCTGGCCAGCTTGCAGGTCATGCAAAACCCCATGATGATGGAGCTGAACCTGCAAGACCACCTGTTTGCCGGCCAAATGTTCTGGGCTTCGTGGTTCCTCTTGTTCGCCTCGCCCCTGTTGACCATGCGGCTGCTGGCCGAGGAGCGCAAGAGCGGCACCCTGGAGCTGTTGCTCTCCTATCCGCTGAGCGACGTCAGCGTGGTGCTGGGCAAGTTCCTGGCCGCCTGGAGCGTGCTGGGCCTGATGGTGGCCGCCACCTGGGTGCAGATAATCCTGTTGTCTTTCATGGCCCCCCTGCCCTGGCTGCCTCTGGCGGTCAGCTACGGCGGGCTCCTGCTCATGGCCGGGGCTTTCGTGGCCTTCGGCCTGTGGACCAGCTCCCTGACCGAAAACCAGATCGTGGCCGCATTCGCCGGTTTCCTGCCCCTGATCATTTTGTTTATGGTGGGCTGGGCGGCCCACCTGGTCAAGCCCGCCCTGGGCGAGCTGCTCAAGGGCCTGAGCATGGGCACCCACTTCGAGGGTTTCCCCAAGGGCCTGGTGGACACCGCCGACCTGGCTTACTTCGGGTTGTTCATAGGGCTTTTCCTTTTCCTTAGCATCCGCACCCTGGAGGCCAAACGGTGGAAGGCATGAGGCAACACCATGTGGCCAAGTGGCTGGCCCTCACGGGCCTGCTGGTCATGGCCTGCGGCGGTCTGTTCTACGCGGTCAGCATCAGCCACGGCGGGTGGGGCCTCATCGGTGCCGGCGCCGGGTTGGCCCTGGTGCTGTTGGCCGCCCTGGCGGCCCGGGAGTCGGTGGCCGTCTTTTTCGGCAAACGCTCGGCCCGCCTGGGCATGGGCAGCGGCGTGGCCATCCTGGCCGCCCTGGCCCTGGTGATGTTTTTGGGGGCCCTGGGCTCCCGGCACCACGTGCGCTGGGACCTCAGCCAAGGGACCATGCACACCCTCTCGCCCCAGACCGTGAAGATTCTCAAAGGACTCAAGGAGCCGGTGAAGGCCTACGCCTTTTTCAAGGACACCCAGGCCGGCCGTATGCAGGCCGAGCAAGAGCTGGCCAAATACTCCTATGCCAGCCGCCTGTTCACCTATCGCTTTGTAAGCCCGGACCAGGAGCCCGGCCTGGCCAAGGCCATGAAGGTGCGCAACTACGGCACCGTGGTGCTGGTCAGCGGAGGGCGCGAGGAGAGGGTGCAGCTTCCCGAGGAGCAGGCGCTTACCAACGCCCTTATCCGCCTGGGCAAGAAGGACAAGAAGCGCATCTATTTCCTCACCGGCCACGGCGAGCCATCCCTGGACGGGGTGGGCAAGGAAGACTTCACCTCCCTGCGCAAGGCCATCGAGGCCAGCAACTATGAAGTCAAGAGCCTGATGCTGGTCACCAGCAGCCAGATCCCGCCCGACGCGGCGGTGGTTATCCTGGCCGGCCCCCAAAAGGCCATGATGCCCCAGGAGATCGAGCGCTTGAGCGCCTACTGGGACCAGGGGGGCAGCCTGCTCATGCTGCTGGACCCGGGCTCGGACGGTGGGCTTAAAAAATGGCTGGCTCAAAAGAGCGTCGATTTGGGCAACGATCTGGTGATCGACCAGGCTTCCCGCCTGGCCGGCCTGAGCCCGCTGGCCCCCCTGGCCAGCCAATACGGCTTCCACGACATCACCAAGATGATGAGCGGCACCTTCTGCTTCTTCCCCCAGGCCCGCTCGGTCTCCCTGGCCGCCAAGCTGCCCGAGGGCTTCAAGGGCGAGGTGCTGGTCAAGACCAGCCCCGATTCCTGGGCCACGGACTACGGCTCCTTCCTGTCCTGGTACAAGGCCCAGATGGACAACCTGAAGCAGGGCAAGGGCGAAGGGCAAAGGGTGGAGCTCGAACCCAAGGAGGGCGACCGCAAGGGGCCCATAGGCCTGGGGGTGGCCCTGGACAAGGAGGGCAAGGCTCCGGCCGGCCAAGCCGGCGACCGGGCGCCCAACACCTCGCGCCTGGTTGTGATCGGCGACGCGGACTTTGCCAACAACGAGTTTTTGGACCTCGCCGGCAACCACGACCTGGTGATGAACAGCGTTTCCTGGCTGGCGGCCGATGAGGACTTGGTGGCCATACGGGCCAAGAAGCGCACCAGCCAACCGCTGCTGTTGCAGCCGGTCCAGGATCGCCTGCTCTTCTGGATACCCCTGGTGGTGTGGCCGGTGATTTTGGCCGTGGTGGGCGCGGCGGTCATTTTCAGGAGGCGGCGGGGACGGTGAGTACGCGGCGAGTCATAATCTGGTTGCTGTTTTTGGTGGTGGCCGTCGCCCTGTATTTCTTCAGCGATGTGGTGGACCGCCGATCCCAGGAGCACGAGCGCGAGGCCAACCGATTGGTGAGCCTGGCCGATCCGCTCAACGTGCAGAGCCTGAGCATAAGCGGGGCCGAGGTGCCCAAAGCCGTCACCATAGAGCGGCGCGAAAAGGAGCACCGCTGGGAGATGGTCAAGCCGGTGGTGTGTCCCGCCGACGGCATGCAGGTGGGCCAGTTGCTTTCCACGGTGCTGGAGAGCCAGGTGATCTCGCGAATCAGCGACCCCGGCGATCTAAAGCAGTTCGGCCTGGACCCGCCGGCCTTCAAGCTGACCCTCACCGACCGCAAAGGCGGCAAGGCCGAGCTTCTGGTGGGCCACCTGAGCCCCACCAACGAGTATGCCTACGCCACCAGTCCGGGGGCCCCGGCGGTCTGGCTGGTGGCGCCGCTGGTGCGCGGGGCGCTGAACCGCAGCCTGTTTGAGCTGCGCGACAAGGCGGTGCTGGACTTCGTGGTCAGCGGGGTGGAGGGCCTGGAGCTGAACACAGGGGGCCAGGCGCTGGACCTGAAGCGGGTGCGGGGCGGGGCCAATCCCCAGTGGCGCTTTGCCGATGGCGGCGAGGCCGACCCCTCGGCGGTGGAGGACCTGTTGTTCATGATGCACGGCCTGATGGCGGTGGACTTCCTGGACCAGGGAATCGACCTGGAAAAGATGGGCCTGGCCCGGCCTTCGGGCGGGTTGGCGCTGGCCATGGAGGGCGGGAGCAAGAAGGGCCTGATCATCGGCGGTCCGGTGACCGGGCGCGATGAGCGCTACGTGCGCCGCCTGGCCGGGGGCCCGGTGATGGTGGTCAAGCAAAGCAGCCTGGACCGCTTCAAGGAGATGAACCGCTTCAAATTGAGCCAGCGCCGCCTGCTGCGGATTGAACGAGACGACGTGGTGGCCTTGAGCGTGGAGCGCGGCGGTGAGCAGCTGAAATACGCCAAGCAAGGCGGCCGATGGATCAGGGTCCAGCCCCCGGGCGACGAAAAAAGCGGCGAAGCGGCCGGTCTACTGGTATGGGACTTGGTAAACCTGAAATGGCAGAAGCTTTTGGGCGCCACCGGCTTGGCCGGACTGGACAAACCAATCGCGGTGATTAACTTGAGCATAAAGCCCCCCGCCACCCAGGATGGCAAGGCGGCCACGGTTCGGGTCAAAGTGCTTCTCCTGGGGCGGGTGGACAAGAAAAGCGGACTGGTCAGCGCCCAGATCAAGGGCGACGACCGGGTTTTCGGTTTGAACGCCGGACTGTTGGACAGCCTGCCCCAACTGCCCGCAAAAGACACCAAGCCCCCGACGGGGCCCAAGTAAAGGATAGAAGACCATGGCTAGAGTCACGGTGGAAGATTGCCTCAAGGAAGTGCCCAACCGCTTTTCCCTGGTGCATATGACGGCCAAAAGGGTGCGCCAAATCCGGGAGGGCGCCTTGCCCATGATCCCGGTCAAGAACAAAGAGGTGGTGGTAGCCCTTCGCGAAATCGCTGCGGGTTACGTCTACCCGGTTAGCGCGGCGGAGGCTGAGAAGGAACGTGCCGAGGCCGAGGCCCGCGAGCGCGACCGCCTGACCCAGGCCCAGATGGCCCTGGAAGCGGCGGCCCTGTCCGAGGAAGTCGTGGAAGAAAAAGACGCCAAAGAGGACGGCGAAGCAAAAGACCAATCCTAGACGGTCTTAGATTTGTTCAGCCATGATTAAACGCTGCTATTACGAAATCCTTGAAGTCGAGCGGACCTCCGACCAGGAAACCATCAAGAAGGCCTACCGCCGCATGGCCTTGCAGTATCACCCGGACCGCAACCCGGGCGACGCCGAGGCCGAAGATCGTTTCAAGGAGGCCGCCGAGGCCTACGAGGTGCTGCGCGATGCTGAAAAACGCCGCCTCTACGACCTCTACGGCCACGACGGGCTAAAGTCCAGCGGATTCCAGGGCTTTAGCGGCATGGGCGACATCTTCAGCACCTTTGGCGACCTTTTCGAGGGCTTCTTCGGCGGCTTTGGCGGCGGCGCTTCCCACCGGCCCGGCGGCCCCCGCCCGGGGCGCGATCTGCGCTACGACCTGGAGCTGACCCTGGAGCAGATCGCCACCGGCCACACCGAAAACATCACCGTGCAACGCGAGGCGGCTTGCCAGGAGTGCCACGGAACCGGCCAGGCCGGCGGGGCCGAGCCGGTGGTGTGCCAGGTCTGCGGCGGCCAGGGCCAGGTGGCCCGGGCCCAGGGGCTGTTCAGGGTGGTCACCACCTGCCCCCAGTGCCGGGGCGAAGGCCGGGTGGTCACCAATCCCTGTCCCCAGTGCCGGGGCCGGGGCCGGATGCGCGAGGAGAAAGAACTCACCGTGCAGATTCCGGCGGGCATCGGCCACGGCCAGCGCTTGCGCATGCGCGGCGAGGGCGAGGGCGGCCATGCCGGCGGCCCCAAGGGCGACCTCTACGTGGTGATCCATCAGGCCCAGCACCCGGTGTTCGAGCGCCAGGACAAGGACCTTTACCGCCGCCTGGAGGTGAGCATGTTCCAGGCCGCCCTGGGCCAGGAGGTGGCCGTGGACAGCCTGGTGGACGGCCCCCAGCCCATGAGCATCCCCGCCGGAGCCGACAGCGGCGAGGTGGTGCGGATCAAGGGGCTGGGCCTGCCGGGTCTGAGAAGCGAGCGCCGGGGAGACATGTACGTGCAGCTGTTGGTGCGCACCCCCCGCAAGCTCAACAAACGCCAGCGTGAAATCATGGAGGAGCTGGCCGCCCTGGGCGACTCCCAGGCCGCGCCCCTCCCCGAAGAGCAACCTGCCGGGTACTCCCGCAAAAAGAAAAAGCGGGGCCTGTTTTCCAAGAGCTAGCCCGGATATTTCATAAAGGAGGCGCCTGTGAAGTTGAGCCACCTGGATGACAAGGGCGCGGCCCGCATGGTGGACGTGGGGCACAAGCCGCCCACCCAGCGCCGGGCCATCGCCAGGGCCAGGGTGCGGCTCAACCCAGCCACGGTGGAGCTTCTGACCTCCGGCGGGCTACCCAAGGGCGACGCCTTGGCCGTGGCCCGCTTGGCGGGCATCATGGCCGCCAAAAAAACCCCGGACCTGATCCCCCTGTGCCACCCCCTGCCTCTCAGCGCGGTGAGCCTGGAGCTGACCCCAGAGGACGAGGGAGTATTGATCGAGGCCACCGCCGCCACCACCGCCCCCACCGGGGTGGAGATGGAGGCCATGACCGCCGCCTCGGTGGCCGCCCTGGCCCTGTACGACATGGTCAAGGGCGTGGAGCGGGGAGCGGAGATCACCGGGGTGTGGCTGGTGATGAAAGAAGGCGGGGCCAGCGGCCGTTGGAGCCGGGAAGATTAGGCGCGACGCCTCTTTACACACGGCGGCCAGCGTGCTAGATTTATCCGCTATCTCAGGCGGCCCACAAGCTACGGAGAGCAAAGCATGAATCAGAAAAAGCTCGAGTTCTTCCGCAAGCTGTTGAATGAAAAGCTAGAGGATTTGTCCAAGGAAGCCGAGCGCACCGTGGCGGGCATGACCGATAGCAAAGAAAATTTCCCCGACCCCACTGATCGGGCGGCCATGGAGTCGGAACGCAACTTCCTGCTGCGCATCCGCGACCGGGAGCGGAAACTCATCAGCAAGATCCGCGAGGCCCTGGATCGCCTAGACGACGACTCCTACGGCATCTGCGAATCCTGCGGCGAAGACATCAGCGAAGAGCGGCTCAAGGCGCGGCCAGTCACCACCTTGTGCATCGAATGCAAGAAGAAACAAGAGGCCAACGAGAAGGCCCGCGGCATCTGATTTTTTTGCCCACCCGCCCCGCCCGCCGGGGGTTGGCCTCAGCCACGCGGGGGCGGCCCTAGGCGATGTTCCAGCAGCGGCTTAAGTTTTTTCGCTCCATCCTCTACCTGGGCGACCTCGCCATGGTAGCGTTGGCGTGGTTTGGCGCCTATTTCCTGCGTTTTTACCTGCCCATCTTGCCGGTGACCAAGGGCATCCCGCCACTGAGCCTCTACATCTTTCTCTTTTTGCTGATGCTGGCCGACTTTGCGGTGGTGCTGCCCCTTAGCGGACTCTACCGCCGGCCCTGGGCCGGCACCAGGCATGCCCTGTGGCCGGTGCTCAGGGCGGTGGCCATCGGAGTGGTCGTGGCCATCACCCTCACCTGGTTCCTGCGGCCTTACGACTTCAGCCGCCTTGTTTTCCTGCACTTTTTCGTGTTGCTCTCCCTGGGGCTCTTGATCTACCGCCCGGTGCTGCGCCATTTTTGGCGGCGTGCCTACCCTGAAAACGCCGGGGAGCGGGTACTCATCGTTGGGGCCGAGGAACTGGCGGCCCAGGTGGCCGCGAACATCAAGAAAAACCCGGTGCTGGGCCTGAGCCTGGTGGGTTGCCTCTCCCGGGACCCAGGCAAGGTGGGCCGGATGGTGGGCGGGCTGCCCGTGCTGGGTTCCTTTGCCCAGGTGGCCCGGATCGTGGCCCAGCGCCAGGTGCAGGTGGTCATCATCGCCCTGCCGCTGGGCGCCCACGACGACCTTCCCCAAATTTTGGATGGGCTGTCCGAGGAAATGGTAGACGTGCGCATCGTGCCGGACCTGTACCGTTTCATGAGCCTGGGCAGCACGGTGGAGTCCTTTGAGGGCATGCCCATCATAGGCCTCAGGGGCAGCCGCCTGGAGGGCTGGTCCCGGGTGCTCAAGCGGGTCATGGACGTGGCCAGCGCCCTGCTGTTGTTAACGGCCTTCAGTCCGCTGATGGCCCTCATCGCCGTGGGGGTCAAGCTCTCCTCCCCCGGACCGGTGCTCTACCGCCAGCGGCGCATGGGCCTGGACGGGGTGGAGTTCGAGATGTTCAAGTTCCGCACCATGCGGGTGGGGGCCGAGGCCGAGACTGGCCCGGTGTGGGCCCGGCCCGACGACCCCCGCCGCACCCGCCTGGGGGCCATTTTGCGGCGCACCAGCCTTGACGAACTGCCTCAGATGTTCAACGTGCTGGGCGGGGTGATGAGCCTGGTGGGCCCCCGGCCCGAGCGGCCCGAGCTGATTGCCCAGTTCCGCAGCCAAATCCCCGGCTACATGCTCAGGCACATGGTAAAGGCGGGCATCACCGGCTGGGCCCAGATCAACGGCTGGCGGGGCAACACCGATCTGGCCAAGCGCATCCAGCACGATCTCTACTACATAGAGAACTGGTCGCTTCTGTTCGACCTCAAGATAATTTTGCTCACCCCCTTCCGGGGGCTGATTAATCCCCATGCCTACTAGGGGGCCCGCTTAGTGAGCATCACCGGACATCTCGCCGAGCTGGCCCGCCACCGCGCCCTGCTGTGGGCCCTGGTGGGCCGCGAGCTTAAGGGCCGCTACCGGGGCTCCCTGCTGGGCTTCCTGTGGACCTTCCTGAACCCCTTGATGCTCCTGGGGGTGTACGCCCTGGTGTTCTCGGTGTACTTCCGCATCCAGATGGAGCACTACGCGGTGTTCATGTTCACCGGCCTGCTGCCCTGGGTGTTTTTTTCCAGCAGCTTGAACGAGGGGGCCGGGGCCATCACCGATGGCGGCAGCCTGGTGACCAAGGTGATGTTCCCCCTACAGGTGCTGCCGGCGGTCAAGGTGATGGCCAACTTCGTCAACTACCTGCTCAGTCTGCCCATCCTATTCGCCTTTTTCCTGGCCCAGGGCATCCCCTTCACCTGGCACCTGGCCGCCTTCGTGGTGGTGAGCGCGGTGCACTTGGTGTTCACCTACTCCCTGGTGCTGCTGCTCTCGGCGGCCAACGTCTTCCTGCGCGACACCAAACACGTGGTGGGCAACCTCCTTACCTTGTGGTTCTTCCTGACTCCCATCCTCTACCCCTTGAATCAGGTGCCCGAGGGCTTCCGCTTCCTGGTGTATTTCAACCCGGCGGCGGTCATCACCCTGGCCTATCATGACTTGTTTTTCTGGGGGCGCTGGCCCGCCTGGGGGCAGTTGGCCGGGGTGGCCGGCCTCAGCCTGGTCCTGTTGGTGGCGGCCGTGGTAGTCTTCGAGCACTACAAGGAGTATTTCGCCGAGAAGATATGAGCACGGCCATGGCCATAGAGATCGCGGGGTTGGTCAAGCGTTTTCGCCGCGAGATGCTGCGGCGCGACTACACCACCTGGAAGTCGCTGCTGCTTCGGCCCTTTAAACGGCGCACCGCAGCCGACTATCTCACCGTGCTCGACGGGGTGGACCTGGACATCGCCCCGGGGCGCACCCTGGCCATCATCGGCCAGAACGGCTCGGGCAAATCCACCCTGCTCAAAATATTGGCCGGCATCTACAAGGCCGACCAGGGCACGGTGACGGTGCATGGCCGGGTGAGCAGCCTCATAGAGCTGGGGGCCGGCTTTCACCCCGAGTTCAGCGGCCGGGAGAACATCTACCTCAACGGCACCATCCTGGGCCTGAGCAAGAAGGAGATCGCCGCCCGCTACGACGAGATCGTGGCTTATTCGGGCCTGGGGGATTTCGTCGAGGCCCCGGTGAGGACCTACAGCTCGGGCATGTACGTACGCCTGGGATTCGCCGTGGCGGTGAACGTGGACCCGGACGTGCTGCTGGTGGACGAGGTGCTGGCCGTGGGCGACGAGGCCTTTGCCCACAAGTGCGAGACCAAGCTCAACCAGTTCAAGGCGGCGGGCAAGACCATCATCCTGGTCAGCCACGACCTGATGGCGGTGAAGAAATTCGCCGACGAGGTGGTTTGGCTGGACGGCGGCAAGGTGGCCGCCCGGGGCGAGCCGGCCCGGGTCATCGACGCCTACCGCCAGGGGGTGGCCCGGCGCGAGGACGAGATGGGCCGGGCCCAGGCCGAAGCCCGGGCCGAGCTGGCCGCCGCCCGGCGCTGGGGCCAGGGCGAGGTGGAGATAACCGGGGTGCGCCTGCTGGACAGCCAAGGGCAGGCCCACGCGGTGTTTACCAGCGGCCTGCCCCTGACCATCGAGATGGACTACGAGATGCGCCAGCCGGTGGACGACCTGGTTTTCGGGGTGGCCATCAACAACAGCGCCGGGGTGCTCTGCTACGGCAGCAACACGGCCATCGACCAGGCCGAGCTGGGCCCGGCCCCGCCACGGGGCACGGTGGGTTTCGCGGTGGAGCGTCTGGACCTGGTGCCCGGCGGCTACAGCGTGGACGTGGCCGCCCACGCCAGCGACGGCCGGGCCTACGATTACCTCACCCAGGTGGCCTCCCTGGCGGTGCGGGGAGGCCCCCGCGACGAGGGCATCTGGCGGCCGCCCCATACCTGGAGCCTGAGCAGCCGGGGAGATTAGGCATGAGCCCAGAGGACAAAAGCGCCCAGCCCGTGGACGTATCGGCCATCCTGTCCGAGGTGGACGCGGCGGTGGAGGCCAAGAAAGCCAGCGGCTTCTACGACCCCGCCGAGCTGCGGCGGGTGGAGGAGGCGGCCCTGGCCGCCCGCTCGGTGGACGACGAGCCGGGCAACCTGATGAAACTGCACCACGCCCGTCTCAAGGAGTTTTGGGAGCCCACCGGCTGGGGGGTGGACACCCACCGCACCGGCGCGGCGGGCAAACTCATCGTTGGCCTCAAAAAGCTCATCTACAAGGTCAGCCGCTTCCCCATGAGCGTGTGGCTGGCCCGCCAGGCCCGCTTCAACGACGAGACGGTGCACCTGATCTCCGTGCTGCTGCCCCTGGTGGCCAATGTGCGTTCCCGCCTGCCCCAAGCCGAAAAGCGCCTGGACGAGCTTGAGGTGTCTCTGGCCCGCACCGCCCCGCGCATCGAGGCCCTGCTGGCCCGGCTGGAGGAGGTCGTAGCCGGGCAAGAAGCCAAGGGCGAGGCGGGGCCCGGAGCCCTGGCCCAAGTGCGCCAGGCCCGCTTCCAGAGCCGGGGCGCGGCCTACCTGGAGTTCGAGAACGCCCACCGAGGCCAGCGGGAGCTTATCAAGCAGCGCCAGAGCGTGTACCTGCCATTTTTCGCCAAGAGCGTCACCCCCCAGGCCCCCCTGCTGGACCTGGGCTGCGGCCGGGGCGAATTCTTGGAAGCGGCCAAGGAGGCGGGCCTGGCCGCCCGGGGCCTGGAGCTTAACCCGGAGATGGTGGCCCATTGCGGGGGCCGGGGCCTTGAGGTGGACGAGGGCGACGCCCTGGAGTATCTGCGCGCCCAGCCCGATTCCAGCCTGGGGGGCATCCTCATGGCCCAGCTCATCGAGCACCTGAGCACCGACCAGCTGCACGAGCTTGTGAGCCTGGCCGCGCTCAAGCTGGCCGACGGGGGGCACCTCATCGCCGAGACGGTGAACCCGGCCTGCCTCACCACCTTGTCGGGAGCCTTTTACCTGGACCTGACCCACCACAAGCCCATCCACCCCGAGGCGGCCCGCTTCTTGTTCAAGGGCGCGGGGCTCCGCCAGGTGGAGTTGCTCTACCTATCGCCCTACCCCGAGCAATACCGCCTGCCCGGCGCGCCGGGCGACGACCCCACCGCCCAGGCCCTCAACGAGACGGTTAAGCGCTTGAACGACCTGCTCTACTCCTTCCAGGACTACGCGGTGGTGGGGCGCAAGTAGGCATGGCCCGCCAGCGCCACCCCGGCCCCCTCTCCTGCACCTTCGTGCTGCCCTGGTACGGGGAGCAGGTGCCCGGCGGGGCCGAGGCCGAGGCCCGGCTAACCGCCGAGAATCTGGCCGCCGCCGGGGTGCGGGTGCGAGCCCTGGCCACCAACTTGAGTGGCCTGGGCAGCGACTGGGAGCGCGACACCCTGGCCGTGGGCGACAGCACCGAAAACGGGGTTCAGGTGCTCCGCTTCCCGGTGGCCCCGCGCGATGCGGCCCGCTTCGACGGCCTGAACATGCGGGTCCTGGCCGGGGCGGTACTCAGCCCCGACGAGGAGCGGGACTTTTACCGCAACATGGTCTACAGCCCCGAGTTGCTGGCTCACATCGCGGCCCATCCCGAAGAGGGCCCCTTTTTCTACATCCCCTATTTGTTCACCTCCTCGGTGTGGGGGCCCCTGATCCACCCGAGCAAGAGCCTCATCATCCCCTGCCTGCACGACGAGGGCTACGCCCGCATGGCCGGGGTTAAGCGGGCCATGGAGAGCGCCCGCATGGTGTGCTTCCACGTGCCCGCCGAACGCGACCTGGCCGCCGGCCTCTATGACCTGGGGCGCACCGAGCCGGTCATCGTGGGCGAGGGCATGGACACCCACTGGGCCCACGACCCGGAGCGCTTCCGCCGCGACTTCGGCCTCACCGAGCCCTTCATCCTCTACGCCGGGCGCAAGGACCCGGGCAAGAACACCCCGCTGCTGGTGCACTACTTCCTGCGCTACAAGGCCGAGGGGCGCGGCCCGGCCGGCCTCAAGCTGGTGTTGCTGGGCAACCTGCCCGCCGAGATCCCAACGGGGGGCGAGGCGCATGTCTTGGACCTGGGCTTTGTCAGCGTGCAGCAAAAGCACGACGCCTACGCGGCGGCCCGGGTGTTCGTGCAGCCCTCGATCATGGAGAGCTTCTCCCGGGTCATCATGGAGGCCTGGCTGGCGGGAACGCCGGTAATGGTGCATGCCGACTGCCCGGTGACCAAGGGCCACGTCATGGCCAGTGGGGGCGGCCTGGCCTTCAAGGACTACCCCCATTTCGCCGAGTGCCTGGACTACCTGCTGGAGCGCCCCGAGCTGCGCGAACAAATGGCCCAGGCCGGGGCGGCCTACGTGCGCGGCAACTTCTCCTGGCCGGTGGTGGTAAGCAACTACCTGGGGGTCATCGAGACGGTGAGCGCCGAGCCTCTGCCCCAGCCCACCACCCTGGATCGAGCCCTGGCCCCACGGCGGCCCCGCCTGGCCTCGGGCCCGGCGGTGCATCAGATGGTGCCGGACTTCAGCTTCGGCGACGCCATCGGCAACGACGCCCTGGCCATCCAGAAGACCCTGCGCTCCTGGGGGATCAGTTCGGACATCTTCGCCCACTCCATCCATCCCCGCCTGGCCGACAAGGCCCGGCCCATCGAGGAGTACGCCAAGCAGGCGAGGCCCCAGGACATCCTGCTGTTTCATTTCTCCATCGGCCATCCCGTGGCCGATTTGTTGCCCCAGCTGCCCGGGCGGCGGGTGCTGCGCTACCACAACATCACCCCGGCCGAGTTTCTGGACCTGTGCAACCCCGAGAGCGCGGCCCGGGCCCGCCTGGGACGGGAGCAACTCAGGCGCATCGCCCCGGCGGTGGAGCTGGGCATGGGGGTGAGCGACTACAACTGCGCCGAGCTGAACGAGGCGGGCTGCCCGGCCACGGCCACGGTGCCCATCGTCATCGACACCTCGATATTGGCCACGCCCTCGGACCCCTTCGTGGCCCAGCGCTTTGACGACGCCCGCCCGGCGGTGCTGCACGTGGGCCGCCTGGTGCCCAACAAGAAGATCGAGGACCTCATCAAGGCCCAGTATTGGCTGGCCCGCCTGGTGCCCGGCGCGCGCCTGCTCATCGTGGGCAGCGAGGTGGGCTGCGAGACCTACGCCGAGGGCCTGCGCGAGCTGGTAGACCGCTTGGCCGTGCCCGGAGTGCACTTCTCCGGGCACGTTTCCCTGGCCGCGCTCATGGCCTACTACCGCCGGGCCGGCTGCTATCTGTGCCTGTCCGAGCACGAGGGCTTTTGCGTTCCCCTGGTGGAGTGCATGCACCTGGGCATACCCGTGGTGGCCTACGCCGCCGCCGGGGTGCCGGGCACCCTGGGCCAGGGCGGCATTTTGCTCCCCAGCAAAGAACCCCAGCGGGTGGCCGAAACCGTGGCCAAGGTGCTCACCGACCCCGGCTTGGCCCAGGGCCTGCGCGCCGCCGGACGCGAGCGCCTGGCGCGCTTCGCCCCGGACCGGGTGGCCGCCGACCTCAGGGAGGTGCTCACCAACCGCCTGGGCCTGGAGCTGGCCCCATGAAGGCCCGGCCCCTCATAGACGCCCGGGCCCTGCAAGCGGGCTACAAGGAGCACGCCCAGCGGGGCATCGGGCGCTACGCCAAGAGCCTGTTCACGGCCATGCTAGCCCAGGTGGAGCCCGGCGACCTGGCCTTCATTCAGCGACGCGACCTGCCCGATCCCGAACTGCCGCCCCAGTCGCCGCGCCTTGGGGTGGGGCCTGGCCCCCAGGGACTCCCCGGCGGCGAGCGCCTGGTGGGCCAGTATTGGACCCTGGCCCGGGCCATGGCCCCGGCCTGGCGCAGCGGCCAAGTGGTGCATATCCTCAGCCACGCCGATGCTCCGGCCCGGCTGGGGCCCAAGACCGTGCTCACCTGCCAAGACCTGATCTTTCAGCGCATGGAAGAGATATACATCAAGGGCCGCAACCCCCTGGCCTTCCGGGCGGCCCGCTGGCTGGAGACCCGCTGCCTGAGCCGCGCGGCGCGCATCATCGCCATCAGCCAATGCACCAAGCGCGACATCGTGGAGCTGTACCAAATCCCCGCCGAGCGGGTCACCGTGATACCCCTGGCGGCGGACCCGGGCCTGGCCCCGGTGAGCGACCCCGCCGCCCGGGCCGAGGTCTTGGCCCGCTACGGGCTGGGCGAGGGGGGCTACTTCTTGTACCTGGGGGGCATCGACCCGCGTAAGGACTTGCCAACCCTGCTGCAAGCCCTGCTAATATTGCGGGAGCAGGGAAGCCCGGCGGTTTTGGCCCTGGCCGGTAAGGTGGAGCGGGACAAGCACTACCCCGCCCTGGCCCAGGCCATAGAGCAAATGGGCCTGGCGCCGGCGGTGAAATTCCTGGGCTTCGCGCCCGACCATGACCTGCCCGCTCTGTACTCCGGAGCCGCGGCCTTCGCCTTCCCCTCGCTCTACGAGGGCTTCGGCCTGCCGCCCTTGGAGGCCATGGCCTGCGGCGCCCCGGTGGTGGCCGTCCGAGCCGCGGCGGTGCCCGAGGTGGTGGAGGATGCGGGCATCCTGGTGCCCCCCGGCGACCCGGGGGGCATGGCCCGGGCCCTGGCCGCCCTGTGGGACGACCCCGAACTGGCCCGGCGCTACCGGGCCTTGGGGGCCAAGCAAGCCACCCGTTTCTCCTGGGAGCGGGCGGCGGCTCAGACCCTGGCCGTGTACGAGGAGGTTGCCGCTGCAAGCTGAGTCAAAAAACCGCCTGGCGGGATGGCTGCTGGAGAGCGCCCTGGCCCTGTGGGTGGCGGCTTCGGTGTGCTGGCTGTGGCCCCGCCTGGACCTGCCCCGGCTGGGACACGAACAGGTGTGGTTCTCGCTGGGCTGGGTCTGCGCCCTGGGCCTGAGCGCGGCTTGGCGCGCCCTGTGGCCCCAGCCCAGGGACGATGGGGCCCACCACCTGCTCAGGGCCAGCACCTGCTCCTCGGCCGCCCTGGGGCTGGGGCTGGTGTTCGTGGTGCTCTTGGCCGGGGCCGGCGGTCTGGGAAACTACAAGCTTTGGTTGGGCATCGTCTATTTGGGCGGAGTGACCCTTAGCCTGGCCAGCCTGACCCTGCGCCTGCGTAGCGAGATCAGCGCCCGGCCCGAGGGCGAGCTTTCGGCCCTGCTGGCCGGGGCGGCCATCTCCTTCACCGCCTGCCTGCTCGTTTTGCCCTGGGTGCGCCCCGACCTCACCGCCCTGTGGCCCCCGCCCGCCGGGGAGCTGCTCATGCCCCTGGCCTCCGCCGCCCTGTGGGGGGGAGTGGCCGGAGCCACCCTGCCGGTGGTGCGTCTCCTGGGCGGCAGCCGCCGCCTGGCCTGGATCGTCTTCCTGGCCGTGGGCCTGGGTCCAGGCCCGGCCCTGGCGGTGAGCTGGTTCCCCCTCGCCCCCTTGGCCGGGGTCTGCGCCATCATGGTGGGCCTTGCCGCCCTCAGGCTCATCAGCCCCCGCTCCCGCCGCCAGGCCGCCATGTCCGGTGGTGATGGCGCTGGGCCCCGCCCCCTGTCTTTCTACTGGCTGCTGCGCAGCCTCATGCTCATCTGGTGGGGAGTGGGCGCGGCGGTCACCCTGACCGCGGCCTGGTGGTACCCACGGGTGGGAGCGATGTTCACCGATGCCGTCTGGCTGCGGGCTATCGCCTTGGGGGCCTTCATGGTCACCTGCGTGGGGCTCTTGGCCGAATACGCCCAGCCCCTGCTGGGCCGCGGCGAAAGCCCCAGCCCGGACCGGAACCGCAAGGTGGCGGGCATCTTCTGTTCGGTGCTGGCCTTCCTGGCCGCCCTGAGCCCCTTTCTGCTCATGCTGCCGCCGGGCAACGCGCACCTGCCCTCCTACTTCGCCGACGGCGCCCGCGCGGTGCTCCTGCGCGAGGAGGTGGTGCTGGGGCCCCACAACCCCGAAGTGGAGCTCAAGCCGCCCACCTGGCTCACCGGCCTAAGCCGGGTGTTCGTCATCAGCCTCCTCAGCGACGCGGCTCAGGTGGAGCAGGGCCAAGTGGTGGCCCAGCTCATAGCCACCGACGAGCAGGACCTTCCCCACATCTACCAGATCCGGGCGGGCATCGACACCGCCGAATGGGACCTGGACAAGCGCGAAACCAGCCTGGTGGCGCGCCACCGCCCCGGCCGCCTGGCCTCCACCTGGATCGTCTACACCGCCAGCGGCGAGGCTTTCATGGCCCACGATTTCTTCACGGGCCTTTACCTGGGCCGCCGGGTGGAGCGGCTGACCAGCGTACGCCTGCGTTATCTGTACAAGAACCCCCCAGGCAAGCCGCCGGCCACTCTGGTGCTGCGCAAAGTATTTCTCTACTAAGCGAGTTCCCTCGCTCATATCGCGCAGTTGTCCAGACCAGCATCTTTTCTTTCAGCATAGTGATGAGCGGATTGCTTTGCGTATTGGCTGAGGTTTGCCTCGAAAGTCGGCACAGCCAGGCGGCGCAGGGGTAGTAGACCTGCCCCGAGGACCGAGTGACGCCGACAACGCAACCATGTGTCGTCTGGCGCAGCCGGCGAAAAAAATGAGGCCCTCCCGAAGGAGGACCTCACTAACATTACTTACTTGGCGCGGGCGGTGCGGCTCTACTTGGCCGCGGCTTCGTCCACCAACTCCACCAGGGCCATGGAGGCGGCGTCGCCCCGGCGCACCCGGGTGGGGAGCACCCGCACGTAGCCGCCCTGACGGCTGCTGTAGCGGGTCTTGCCGTCGTCGAAAAGCTTGCTGCATATCTTGTGGCTGCGGATATAAGATTCCGCTTGGCGCCGGGCGTGCAGATCGCCGCGCTTGGCCAGGGTGATCATCTTTTCAGCCACCCGCTTGAGCTCCTTGGCCTTGGCCTCGGTGGTCTCAATCTTCTCGTGCTCGAACAGCGAGGTGACCATATTGCGCAGCATGGCCTTGCGATGGGACGTGGTGCGCGAAAGCCGGCGGTTATCCTTAGCGTGTCTCATTTTTCCTTCGTCCTCGTCTCGAGCTCTTCCCGGCTGGGGAAGTCGTCCAGGGGCATGCCCAGGCCCAGGCCCATTTCGATCAGCATTTCCTTGATCTCGTTCAAGGACTTGCGGCCAAAGTTCTTGGTCTTGAGCATTTCCGATTCGGTTTTTTGCACCAACTCACCGATGTAGCGGATATCGGCATTCTTAAGGCAGTTGGCGCTACGCACACTCAGCTCCAACTCTTCCACGGTGCGGAAAAGATTGTCATTGAGCGTGGGCTCCTCCACATACTCCTCCTGGTGGGGCTCGGGCTCCTCCTGGAAGTTTATGAAGATGGTCAATTGCTCTTTGAGGATCTTGGCCGCGTAGGCCACCGCGTCCTCGGGCTTAACCGCCCCGTTGGTGAAAACCTCCAGGGTCAGCTTGTCATAGTCGGTGATCTGACCCACCCGGGCCTGGGTCACCACGTAGTTCACCTTCAAAATGGGGCTGAAGGCCGCGTCCAGGGCCACCACCCCGATGGGGTCTTCTTCGCTCTTGTTGTGGTCGGCGGTAGTGTAGCCCTTGCCGGTTTTCACCGTCAACTCGGCCCTGAGGCTGCCGTCCGGACCCAAGGTGGCCACCGGATGCTCGGGATTCAGGATCTCCACGCCCGGAGGGGCCTGGATATCACCAGCGGTGACCACGCCCTCCCCTTTGGCGTCTATGTGCATCATCGTCGAGTCGTGACCCAGGTATTTCAGGCGCACGCCCTTGAGGTTCAGGATGATGTCGCTGACATCCTCCATCACTCCGCTGATGGTGGAGAACTCGTGCAGCACTCCATCCATGCGCACGTTGGTGATGGCCGCCCCCTGCAAGGAGGAGATCAGGATGCGCCTGATGGCGTTGCCGATGGTATGGCCGAAGCCTCGCTCCAACGGCTCGCAGGAGAACTTGCCGTAGTACTGGGTGTGGGTTTCCTCGTCCACCTCCAGGCGCGACGGCCTGATGAGTTCTCTCCAGTTTCTCTCCATGATCTCTCTCTAACTGCTAGCGGGAGTACAGCTCCACGATGAGCTGCTCCTGCATGGGAATGGTCAGCTCTTCGCGGTTGGGCAGCGCCTTGACCGTTCCCCGGAATTTATCGGCCTCAAGCTCCAGCCAGCCGGGCACGGTGCGCCGCGCCACTGCTTCCAGGGATTGCTTGAGCTGGCCGATCTCCCGGCTTCCGTCCTTGACCGCCACCACGTCACCAGGTTTAACCCGCGCCGAGGGGATGTCCACCCGGCTGCCGTTTATGGTGATGTGGCCGTGGCGCACCCAGTGTCGTGCCTGGGAACGGCTGCCCGCGAAGCCAAGCCGGTAGACCACGTTATCAAGCCTTAGCTCCAGGAGCATCAGCAGATTGTGGCCGGTTACACCGTGCATGTGGGCGGCGCGCTGATAAGTCAGTTTAAACTGGCTCTCGGCCAAGCCGTACATGCGACGGACCTTTTGCTTTTCCCTGAGCTGTAGACCGTAGTCGCTCACTTTAGTGCGGCGCTGGCCGTGCTGCCCCGGAGGGAAGGCGCGGCGCTCCACTGCGCATTTATCGCTAAAGCAGCGGTCGCCCTTGAGATAAAGCTTTTGAACCTCGCGGCGGCAAAGCCGGCACACTGA
This sequence comes from Pseudomonadota bacterium, assembly GCA_018819925.1. Classification (GTDB taxonomy): domain Bacteria; phylum Desulfobacterota; class Desulfarculia; order Desulfarculales; family Desulfarculaceae; genus Desulfoferula. Next base: position 5,220 of record JAHJPG010000022.1, on the reverse strand, counting down.
ACCTCGGTATCGAGCCAAAATAGCTCCTCCGTGTCGCTAGCGGTGACCCTGTCCCACTACACCCGGCGCCGTTTGGGAGGCCGGCAGCCGTTGTGGGGAACGGGGGTTACGTCGCGGATGACGGTTACATTGAATCCAACGTTGCCCAAAGCCCGAAGCGCTGCCTCGCGCCCCGAACCGGGCCCCTTGACTTCCACCTCCACGGTGCGCATGCCGTTGTCCATGGCCTTCTTGCCCGCGTCCTCGGCGGCCAGCTGGGCCGCGAAGGGGGTGGACTTGCGCGAGCCCTTGAAGCCCTGGACCCCGCCGCTGGACCAAGCCACGGTGTTCCCCTGGGGATCGGTAATGGTGATCACCGTGTTGTTGAAAGTGGATTGGATATGAACCACCCCGTTGGGGATGTTCTTTTTTTCCTTGCGCTTGCGGACGCCTTTTTTCACCGCTTTGGCCATTTACTTCTTCCTCTTGCCCATGACCGCCCGGCTGGGCCCCTTGCGGGTGCGGGCGTTGGTCCGGGTGCGCTGGCCGTTGACCGGCAGCCCGCGGCGGTGCCTAAGGCCCCGGTAGCAGCCCAAATCCATAAGGCGTTTGATGTTCATGGAGATCTCGCGCCGCAGGTCGCCCTCCACCCTGTAGCCGTGGTCGATGACCTGACGGATGCTGTTGATCTCCTCGTCGGTCAACTCGCCGGCTTTGGTGCCTGGGTCCACCCCGCTCTCGGCCAAGATCTTACCGGCCGAAGTGTGGCCGATGCCGTAAATGTAGGTCAGCGCAATTTCGATGCGCTTGTTACGCGGTAGGTCGATGCCTGAAATTCTGGCCACGCCTATCCCTCCCTAGCCCTGACGCTGCTTGTGCCGCGGGTTCTTCTTGCAGATCACCCGCACCACGCCACCACGTTTGATGATCTTGCAGTCTTTGCAGATGCGCTTGACCGATGCCCGAACCTTCATGGGACCATCTCTCTTTGCAAGCCTCGCCAGCCGCCCAAGAGCCTTGTCAGACCTTGTTGTTGGCCGCCGGCCTCTAGTTATCCCCGCCTGTTAAGGCAGGCTCAGTATTCGCGGACCGTCCTGGGTGACGGCCACGGTGTGTTCAAAGTGGGCCGAGAGTTTACCATCGGCGGTAACCGCCGTCCAGCCGTCGGCCAAAACCTTTACTTCGTACCCTCCGGCGTTGACCATGGGTTCGATGGCCAGCACCAGCCCGGGTTTAAGTTCCACCCCGCGCCCGGGCTTGCCGAAGTTGGGCACTTGGGGGTCCTCGTGCAGGGCCCGGCCGATGCCGTGACCCACGAACTGGCGAACCACGCTGAACCCGGCGTCTTCGACCACCGCTTGGATGGCCGCAGAGACATCGCCCAGCCTCATCCCCGGCCTCATCTTCTCAACGCCCGCGGCCAGGGAACGCTCGGTGGCCTCCATCAGCCGCTTGGCCTCGGGGCTCACCTGGCCCACGGCTATGGTCATGGCCGCGTCGCCGTTGAAGCCGTTCAGGACCACCCCGAAATCAACCGAGAGGATGTCTCCCTCCCTTAGGGCCTCGGGGCGTGGAAAGCCGTGTACAACCTCGTCATTGACCGAACAGCAGAGGCTGTAAGGGTAACCGTGATAACCCTTGAACCCAGGTTCGGCTCCGGCGTCCCGGCACATGGCCTCGGCCATGGCGTCCAACCTTGCCGTGCTCACTCCGGGTTTGGCCTCGGCCTTCACCGCTCTTAAGACCTGGGCCACCAAACGGTTGGCCCGGGCCATCAACTCCAGCTCGTCCGGAGTTTTCAGGGCAATCATACTGCTTTTTGCCCCGTCCCGCCCGGCTCTATCCCAAAACCGCCTTGATGCGGTCCAGAATTTCGCCCATGCCGCCAACGCCGTCTATGGGGCGCAGCAGGCCAGCGGCCTTGTAGTAGTCGATGAGCGGAGCGGTCTGATCTTCGTAGACCTTCAGCCGGTTGCCCACCGTTGCTTCGTTGTCGTCGTCGCGCTGGTACAGCTCGCCGCCGCACTTGCCGCACACGCCCTCTTTCTCGGGCGGATCGAAGATTACGTGATAGCCCTGGCCGCAGGCCTTGCAGGTGCGCCGGCCGGTCAGGCGGCCCATCAGCTCGCTGCCCGGCACCTCGATGCTTATCACGTGGTCGATCTTCTTACCCATGCCGGCCAGAACCTTGTCCAGGGCCTCGGCCTGGGGCACGGTGCGGGGGAATCCGTCGAGCATGAAGCCTTTGTCGCAGTCGGGCTGGGCGATGCGGTCCTTGGCCAGGCCGATAACCACCTCGTCCGGCACCAACTGGCCGGAGTCCATGTACTTTTTGGCCTCCAGGCCCAGGGCGGTCTGGTTCTTCACCGCCTCGCGAAGCATGTCTCCGGTGCTGATCTGAGGTATCCCGTAGGCCTCGATGAGCATTTTGGCCTGGGTCCCTTTACCCGCCCCCGGAGGGCCCAACAGAATCAGGTTCATGGTCTCGCTCCCTCTCTTACCTTATCTCCCCAAAATCTTCTCCGAAGAGAAGCCTCCCACTAAATCGTCTTATCGCCGCCCCTTGATGTTGCCCTTTTTCATGAAGCCTTCGTAGTTACGCTGCAAGAGGTGGCTTTCAATCTGGGCCATGGTGTCCATGGCCACGCCCACCACGATCAACAGAGCCGTGCCGCCGAAGTAGAAGGGCACGTTGAACTGACTGATAAGAATGGTGGGCAGCACACACACCGCGCTGACGTATACCGCGCCGCCCAAGGTTATGCGGGTCAGAACCCGGTCGATGTACTCGGCGGTGCGCTTGCCTGGCCGGATGCCCGGTATAAACCCGCCGAACTTCTTCATGTTGTCCGCCACGTCCTCGGGGTTGAAGGTCACCGCCGTGTAGAAGTAGCAGAAGAAGAAGATCAACACCACGAACAGCAGGCTGTAGATCCATCCGCCCGGAGTTATTGCCGAAGCCGCGTTCTGCACCCAGCCGATTTGGATGAACTGGGCGATGGTGGCCGGGAACATGATGATGGAACTGGCGAAAATGGGCGGAATCACCCCCGAGGTGTTTATCTTCAGGGGCAGATGGGTGGTCTGTCCGCCGTACATGCGCCGGCCAACCACCCGTTTGGCGTACTGCACCGGCAACCGGCGCTGTCCCTGCTCCACGAAGACGATGGCCGCGATGACCCCGAGCATCATGACCACCAGGATCACCAGCATGAAGATGTTGATCTCGCCCAGGCTCATCATGCGGAAGGTGCTGTGGATGGCGCTGGGCATGCGGGCCACGATGCCGGCGAAGATGATCAAGCTGATGCCGTTGCCGATGCCCCTCTCGGTGATCTGCTCACCCAGCCACATGATGAAGGCGGTGCCTGCGGCCAGGGTGATCATGGTCATTACCCTGAAGGCCCATCCCGGGTCCGGAACCACCATGGCGCCGCCGGGGCTGGTCATGGACTCCAGGCCCACGGCGATGCCGAAGCCCTGGACCAGGGCCAAGACCACCGTGCCGTAGCGGGCGTACTGGGTGATCTTCTTGCGTCCCTCCTGGCCCTCTTTCTTCAGTTGGGCCAGGTGGGGCACCACCACCGTCAGCAGCTCCAGGATGATGCTGGCGCTGATGTAGGGCATGATGCCCAGGGCGAAGATGCTCATGCGCTCCAGGGCGCCCCCGCTGAACATGTCGAACAGGCCCAGCAGGGTTCCCTGGTAGCGGGCAAAGAAGGCGCTAAGTGCGTCGGCGTCAATGCCGGGCGTGGGTATGGCGCAGCCCACCCGGTATACGGCCAGCATGATGAGCGTAAAGAAAATCCGGCGCTTAAGCTCCGGAATCTTGAGCATATTGCCGACGCCAGCTACTGCCACCTTACACCAACTCCACCGATCCGCCCGCCGCCTCGATCTTGCTCTTGGCGCCGGCGCTGATCTTGTCCACCTTCACGGTAAGGGCCACACTGACCTCGCCGTCACCCAGCACCTTGATGGAATCAAAGGTGCCCTTGATGAGGCCGGCCTCGGCCATAGCCTGGGCGTCAACCACGCTGCCGGCCTCGAAGCGGGCCAGGTCGCGCAGATTAACCTCGGCGACATTCTTGCGGAAGTGATAGTTGGAGAAGCCCCTTTTGGGCAGGCGCCGCTGCAGGGGCATCTGGCCGCCCTCGAAGCCGGGCCTGACCCCGCCGCCGCTGCGCGCGTTCTGGCCCTTGTGGCCCTTGCCCGAAGTCTGGCCGGTGCCCGAGCCTTGGCCGCGCCCAAGGCGCTTGCGGCTCTTTTTGGCCCCAGCCGGGGGCTTGAGTTCGTTGAGCTTCATGGTGCTTCCTCTAATTCTCGTCGGGCAGCACCTGGACCAGGTGCTCCACTTTGTGGACCATACCCCTGATGGCCGGGGTGTCCTTGAGGGTCATGACCTTGTTCATTTTGGTCAGGCCCAGACCCTTTAGGGTCTCCTTGTGCCGTTTGGGGCGGCCAATGCCGCTCCTGACCAACTTGACCTGAAAGGTTTTTTCGCTAGCCTCAACCATTTCGCACCTTCCCGGCCCTTAGGCCACCACCTGGTCCACCGAAATGGAGCGGCGCTTGGCCATCTCCTCGGGACTCTTGAGGGAGCGCAGCCCCTCCAGGGTGGCCTTGATCACGTTGTGAGGGTTATGGGTGCCCAGCACCTTGGTGAGGATGTCGGTAACCCCGGCAGCCTCCAGCACCGCGCGCACCGCGCCCCCGGCGATAACCCCGGTTCCCGGCCGAGCAGGTTTCAGCAAAACCTTGCCCGCCCCGAAGTGGCCGATGATCTCGTGGGGGATGGTTCCCTCGGACAGAGGTATGGGGGTCATGTCGCGCTTGGCTTTTTCCACGCCTTTGCGAATGGCCTCGGGCACCTCTTTGGCCTTGCCCAGGCCGAAGCCCACGCTGCCCTGTCCGTCTCCCACCACGACCACGGCCGCGAAGGAGAAGCGGCGCCCGCCCTTGACCACCTTGGCCACGCGGTTGATATGCACCACTTTATCGATGAGCTGGTTCTCTTCCTCACTCACTTCTCTTCGTCTGCGTCTGTCCAGCAAGGCCTTTTTCCTCTTATCAAGGGTCGCCAGTGGCGAGCCCTAGAAATCCAGACCCGCCTCGCGGGCCACCTCGGCCAAGGCTTTCACCCGGCCGTGATACAAAAATCCGTTGCGGTCGAAAACCACCTGTTTGATGCCTTTGGCCTGGGCCTTAGCCGCCACGGCCGCACCAACTTTTTTAGCGGTT
>JAHJPG010000021.1 GCA_018819925.1 Pseudomonadota bacterium | reverse complement strand
CGTTGTCTTAAAAAAAATTTGATGTACTTATAGTCCAAAAATTGACACAGGGACGGCGCATGAAAATTTTGGTCACCGGCGGGGCGGGCTTCATCGGCAGCCAGGTGGCCCAGGCCTATGTTCAGGCCGGGCACCAGGTTACGGTCCTGGACGATCTTTCCTCCGGCAAGCGCGAAAACCTGCCGCCCCAGGCCGAATTCGTGGAGGCGGACATCGCCTCGCCCCAGGCGGCGGAGCTGGCGGCCACCGGCGGCTTCCAGGTCATCAACCACCACGCGGCCCAGATCTCGGTGCCCGCCTCGGTGGCCGACCCGGTGCACGACGCCCAAAGCAACGTGCTGGGCCTGCTGAACCTGCTGGAAGCGGGCCGCCGGGCCAAGTTGGAGCGCTTCATTTTCGTGAGCAGCGGGGGCGCGGTGTACGGCGAGTTGGAGGGCGCGCCGGTGAGCGAGTCCTTCCCGGCCCGGCCCATGAGCCCCTACGCGGTGGCCAAGCGCGCCGGGGAATTATATTTGGACTACTACGCGGCCCAGCACGGCCTGGGCACGGTGGTGCTGCGCTACGCCAACGTCTACGGCCCCCGCCAGATTCCCCACGCCGAGGCCGGGGTGGTGGCCATCTTCATGGACTGCCTGGTGAACGGTGTCGAGCCCACCATCTACCGCCCCGAGGACATGCCCGGCGGCATGAAGCGCGACTACACCTTCGTGGGCGACATCGTGCGGGCCAACCTTGCCGCCCTGGAGCGAGGCCACGGCATCTACAACATCGGCACCGGAGTGGCCACCGACACCCTGGAGCTGTGGCGGGCGGTTCAACGGGCGGCGGGCCGGGAATTGGCCAACCACTGGGGCCCGGTGAGGGCCGGGGACATCCGCTACAGCGCCCTGGACTGCGCCAAGGCGGCCGATGAACTGGGCTGGCGGCCCCAGAGCGGCCTGGCCGACGGGTTGGCCCAAACCTGGGCCTGGCGAACCGAACAGTAGGTAGGGGGGTTCTCATGGCAATGGTCAAACTAAAGGCGGTAGACAATAGGTTCCAAGCCGACGTGTGGGAGCAGGCGCTCAGTGCCGAGGGCATCGAGTACCGCCTGCGCACCTTTCAGGACACCGCCTACGACGGGCTCTACGTGAGCCAAAAGGGCTACGGGGTGTTCTACGTAGAGGAAGCCGACCTGGGGCGGGCCGAAGCGCTGGTCGAGGCCCTGGGCCGGGAGGAGACGCCCGGCCTGGAGGGCGCGGCGGCCCTGGCCGGGGTGATCGAACACACCCTCCTGGCCCCCGAGGCCGGGGAGCGGGAGTTGGAGGCCCACCTGGAGCAGTGCCGGGAGATGGGCTGCGTGGCCGCCTGCGTCTCGCCCTGGATGGTGCCCCTGGCCGCCCGTGGCCTGGAGGGCTCCGGGGTGGCGGTGTGCTCGGTGGTGGGCTTCCCCTTGGGCACCCAGAGCCTGGCCACCAAGCTGGCCGAGGCCCGGGAGCTGGCCCAGTCCGGGGCCGGCGAGTTGGACATGGTGTTCAACCGGGGCCTGGCCAAGGGCGGAGCCTTGGGCCAGGCGGTGGATGAGGCGGCCCAATTGGCCCAGGCCATCGTCCCGGCCCGGCTAAAGGTGATATTGGAAACCAGCAAGCTGGGCCCCGACCTGAGCGCCCAGGCGGCCCAGGCCCTGGCCCTGAGCGGAGCGGCGTTCCTCAAGACCGGCAGCGGCTACTTTGGCCCGGCCACGGTTCAGGACGTGGCCCTGCTGGCCGAAAACGGCGGCGGGCTGGGGGTGAAGGCCGCCGGGGGCATCAAGGATCTGGACGGCGCCATGGCCCTGATGGAGGCCGGTGCCACCCGCCTGGGCGCCAGCAGCGGCTGGGCCATCTTTCGCGAAGCCCAAGAACGTTGGTCCCAAGAAGACTGATCTTCCTGGGCCTGGACGGGGTGGGCCTGGAGTTGGCCTCGTCCCTGGCCGGGCGCGGAGTCATGCCCAACCTGGGGCGGCTGCTGGCGCGTGGCGGGGCCTGGTCCACCGCCTCGCCCTTGCCCGAGGTATCCCCGGTGTGCTGGACCAGCATGTTCAGCGGCCAGGGGCCGGGCGGCCACGGCATCTTCGGCTTCGCCGCGCCCATGGCCGGCACCTACCGCATCACCCCCTGCGACTCCACCATGGTGCAAGCCCCCCGCCTGTGGGAGCTGGCCGGCCGGGCCGGGCTGGCCTCGGTGGTGCTCAATGTCCCCCTCACCTATCCCGCCGCGCCGCTCAAGGGAACCATGGTTTCGGGCTTCGTCACCACGGATTTGAGCAAGGGAGTCTATCCCCCGGAGCTGCTGCCCCGCCTACAGGCCATGGGCTACCGCCCCGAGGCCGAGCTGGAAACCGGGCGTGGCGACCCGGCGGCCCTGCTGGCCGACGTGTCCCAGGCCCTGGCGGTGCGCCTGGAGCTTTTCGAGGAAACCTGGGACCAGGCCTGGGACCTGTGGGTGGGGGTCATCGGCGACACCGACCGGGTGAACCATTTTGCCTGGCCCGCCCTGTGGGAGCCGGAGCACGAGTTGGCCCAAGCGGCCCTGGCCGTCTACCGCCAGGTGGATGAGCACGTGGGCCGCTTGTGGCAGCGCTTCGGGCCGGAGGTGGAGGCTGGCCAGGCGGCCCTGATGATCGCGGCGGACCACTCCTTCGGCCCCATCGTCAGCGAGGTGTACATCAACCAGTGGCTTATCTCCGAGGGATATCTGGCCGTGGAAGGCGCGCCGCCCCACGAGCGCATCCTGCCCGCCACCCGGGCCCTGGCCCTGGACCCGGGGCGCATCTATCTGCACCGGGCGAGCCTGTTTCCCGGCGGGAGCATCACCCCCGGCCCGGAGGCGGACCGGCTGCTGGGGGAGATCGCGGGCAAACTCATGGCCCTGCGCTTCTCCCGGGTGGCGCAGGGGCCAAGCGGCCCCAAGCTGGATAGCCAGGCCCCGGTGGCCCGGGTGCACCTAGGCCGCGAGTTGTACCACGGACCCCAGGCCCTGCTCGCCCCGGACCTGGTGGCCGAGCCCGCCCATGGCTACAGCCTGCGGGGAGGCCTGGACCGGGCCGGGGTCTTCGGTCTCAGCCACCTTACGGGCACCCACCGCCCCCAGGGCGGCCTGGCCCTTATGCTGCCCCCGCCACCGGACAAGCCCATTGCCCTTGAGGGCCTCTTCGGGCTCATGGCCGGGGCCCTGGGCCTGGAAGCGTCGGCTTAGAGCCGGCCCCGTCCCGCCGCATAATTTAAATTGCCAGAATCGAGATATCAGGGATAATATAGTTGATATGGTTGCAAAAATATCGGCACCCCCCTGTTTAGCCCTTCAGCCTCGGAGTAAACAACGGATGCCCAGCCTGCCCGGCTCTCAATGAAAATCGGCCACAAATACATAGTGGCGGTCGTGGTGGTCGCCCTTTGCGCGGCCATGGCCACCGTGGTCCTGGTTCGCCACGAACTTCGTCAAGACGCCCTGCACGAGGCCCGCTCCAAGGCCGAGTTGCTTTTGGAGCGCAACCTGGCCACCCACGCCTATTTCGCCCACAGCCTCAAGCCCTCGGTATTCAAGGCTCTGGCCGGCAAGACGCCGGAGGGCTATTTCGATCCGGCCTGGATGTCCTCCACCCATGCGGTGCGGGGAATCGACGACATTTACAAGGACATCTCCAAGTCGGCCTACTATTACAAGGAATGCGCCATAAACGCGCGCTATCCCGCCAACGAGGCCGACCCCCAGGAGGCCTTGTTCATCAAGCGCCTCAACTCCGACCCCAAGCTCATGCTGCACAGCGGCATCCGGGAAATAGACGGCAAGCCTTATTTCGTGGTGCTCCGGCGCGGCGAGGTCTTGGAGCAGAGCTGCCTGAAGTGCCACTCCACCCCCCAGGCCGCCCCGGCGGGGCTGGTGGCCCTTTACGGCGGCGGGCGCAGCTTTGGGCGCAAGGCGGGCGAGGTGGTTTCGGCGGTGTCCATCCGCATTCCCCTGGCCGCCGCCTTTGCCCAGGCCGACCGCTTTTCTCTTTACCTGTCGGCCGGTTTGCTGCTGGTTCTTTTCGCCCTCTCCCTGCTCATGGTGCTACTCAACCGCACCCTGTTCCTTAAGCCCTTGCAAAGGATAAGCGGCCAGGCCTCATCCCTGAGCCAAAACCCCGAGGAGGGCGGCCAGCGCCTCCCCGAGGATATGCCCGGCGAATGGCGGGGCTTGGCCCAGGACTTCAATTTCCTGCTGGACAAGCTGCGCAGCCACCAGGAACGGCTCAAGAATAAAATATCCTTGGCCACCCAGGACCTGGCCAACGCCAACGCCCGCCTCGAAAACGAGATAGCCGAGCGGCGGCACGCCGAACACGTCCTGCGCCAAAGCGAGGAAAAGCTGCGGGGCATTTTCGACACGGTGCTCTCGGGCATCATCCTGGTGGACGCACAGGGGGTCATCTCCTTCGCCAACCGCCGCATGGCCGAGATGTTCGGCTACGAGATGGACGAGTTGATCGGCACCTCTTATCTGCAACACACCCACGGCTCCCAGACCCCGGAAGCCCGCCAGAAAATGCTGGACCTGATGGAGGGAGTCACCGAGAGCGTGTTCTTGGAGCGGCTCTACTGGCGAAAAGACGGCGCCACCTTCTGGGGCCACCTTTCCGGCAAACGCCTATATCACCAAGACGGCGGCTTCTGGGCCCTGGTGGGGGTCATCCACGACATCACCGAGGCCAAGGAGTCCGCCGAGCGCCTGCTCGAGAGCGAGCGCCTGTTCCGCAAGGTATTCGAAATTCTTCCCATAGGGCTGTGGATCGCCGACAAGGATGGGAAGCTGCTCCAGGGCAACCCGGCGGGAATCAAGATATGGGGCGGCTCCCCCCTGGTGCGCCAGGTGGAGTACGGGGTGTTCAAGGCTCGCCGCCTGCCCTCGGGCCAGGAGATCGCCCCCGAAGACTGGGCCCTGGCCCACACGGTCAAAGAGGGCGTCACCGTGCAGGACGAGATGCTGGAGATAGACGCCTTCGACGGGGTAACCCGCACCATCGTCAACTACACCGTCCCGGTGCTGGACGACGAGGGCAAGGTGCAGGGCGCCATCGTGGTGAACCGGGACATAAGCCAGCAGCGCCAGGCCGAAGAGGAAAAGGCGCAAATGGCCGAGCAACTGCGCCAGGCCCAAAAGATGGAGGCCGTCGGCAACCTGGCCGGGGGCATCGCCCACGACTTCAACAATATCCTCTCGGTGATCATCGGCTACACCGAGTTGACCCTTCAAGACCTGGGCCAAAACAGCCCCCAGGGAGCCAACCTGGACAACGTGCTCAAAAGCGCCCTAAAGGCGCGGGACCTGATAAGCCAGATATTGGCCTTCAGCCGCCGCCAAGTGCGCGAACTTAAATCTTTCACCTTCAACCACATCGTGGAGACCAACCAGAGCCTCATCCGGCGGGTGATCGGCGAGGACGTGGAACTGCGCATAAACCTGGAGCCGGAGCCAGGCCCGGTGAGCGCCGATCAAAACCAGATGGAGCAGGTGCTCTTGAACCTGGTTTCCAACGCCCGCGACGCCATGCCCCAGGGCGGCAGCCTGACCATAGAGACCGCCAACGTGGAACTGGACCAGGCGGCGGACTTGGTGGACCCCCTGGTGGAGGCGGTGCCTTACGCCATGCTGGCGGTGAGCGACACCGGGATGGGCATGGACCCACAGACCCGCAGGCAGATATTCGAGCCCTTCTTCACCACCAAGGAGGTGAACAAGGGCACCGGCCTGGGCCTGTCCATGGTCTACGGCATCGTCAAACAGCACGGGGGCAACCTCTCCGTGACCAGCCAGCCGGGCCGGGGCACCACCATCAAAATCTTCCTGCCTCGGGTGGACGGACAAGTCCAAGCCCCCCGGGAGACGAGCCAGGCGGCCCCCATGGTGGGCGGCGAAGAGACCGTGCTGCTGGTGGAGGACGAAGCCATGGTGCGCAACATGGCCCGCCGCAGCCTGGAGCGCCTGGGATACCGGGTGCTGGAGGCGGCCGACGGGCCCCTGGCCCTGGAGCTGGCGCAAAACCACACCGGGGCCATAGACATGTTGGTAACCGACGTTATCATGCCCAAGATGAACGGCAGGGAGCTTTATCGGCGCCTGCGCCAAATCTTGCCGGAAATCAAGGTGCTCTACATCTCCGGCTACGACGACAACATCGTCAGCCGCCAGGGCGTCCTGGAACATGGAATCCATTTCCTGCAAAAGCCCTTTTCCGTGGCCGCCCTGGCCCAAAAAGTGAGGCAGTGCCTGGACGCCTAAGCCCGGCAAGGCACTAATCCGCCTTGGTCCACGGCCAGGCCATGGCCGAACCACCCGCCGCATTGACCTTTAGCCACGGCATGCAATACCATGCGAATGGCTGGGGAAAATATTCCGGACCATGATCAAGGCGCGGGGCCCATGAACTCATTGCTCAAAAAATTTATCGGCCGCGTCGAGCACTACACGGTAATGGCCCTGCTTTTGATGATGGTGCTGGTCATCGTGATCTCCACGGTGGAACTGGCCATCATGCTCTTCCAGGACCTGGCCAACCCGCCGCTCATGCTTTTCAACATCAACGAGCTGCTGGACCTGTTCGGATTCTTCTTCATGATCTTGATCGGCCTGGAGTTGGTGGAAACCATCAAGATGTATCTGGACGAGAGCAAGATACACGTGGAGGTGGTTTTCCTGGTGGCCATGATCGCGGTGGCCCGCAAGGTGATTATCCTGGACGCCAAGGCCCACGAGTGGACCACCCTGCTGGCGGTGGCCGCGGTCATCCTGGCCCTTTCGGTGGGCTACTATCTGTTCAAGCTGGCCCACCGCCAAGAAAAGCCCAAGAATTGAACAGCCCCGCCCGCCCCGCGATTAAACCGCCACCTTAACAACCGATCATTGCGCCAATCGGGCCTTGTTCCCGGTGCCCGGGCCAAGGCATGCTAGAATGCCCCTACAGCCGCTCACCACCGCCGGACGAGGTCACCCATGTACGCCGAGGAATACAAACGCAAGCTGGTAAGCCCCGACCAGGCCGCGCTGGCGGTGCCCTACGGAGGCACCCTGATCCACGGCCTGAGCATGGCCGAACCGCCCGCCCTGCTGGGGGCCATCGCGGCGCGGGTGGCCTCCGGCGGCCTGGGCGAAATCACCGTCTACTCCCTGCTGCCCACCGAGACCGCCTGCAAAAGCATCCTGGCCCCGGAGTTGGCCGGCGCGGTGAAGGCCTTCACCTGGTTCGTGAGCGCCTGCGACCGCCAACTGGTGGACGAGGGCATCGAGGACTTCATCCCCTGCCACTTTCACCAGGTGCCCCGGCTCATCACCGACGGGCCGCCCCTGGACGTGTGCGTAACCACCGTGTCCACCATGGACGAGCACGGCTTTTTCAGCTTGGGCACGGCCAACGACTTCACCTCCACCGCCGCCCGCAAGGCCCACAAGCTCATCGTGGAGGTGAACCGCAACATGCCCCGGGTCTTCGGCCAGAGCCACCTGCACATCTCCGAGGTGAGCCTCCTGGTGGAAAACCACGTGCCGGTGCGGCCTTTCCCGGAAGAACCGCCCAAGGAAGCGGACCGCGTCATCGGCCAAAAGGTGGCCGAATTGATTCCCGACGGGGCCTGCCTGCAACTGGGGGTGGGCAGCGTGCCCGGGGCGGTGGCCGACTACCTGATGGACCACAAGGATTTGGGGGTGCACACCGAGCTTTTCGGCCCGTCCTTGGTCAAGCTCATCAGGGCCGGGGTTGTCAACGGACGGCGCAAGAGCCTGCACCCCCATTTGCACGTCTACACCGTGGCCCAGGGCGGCCCGGACATGCTCCGGTTCATGCACGACAACCCCTCCATGGCCTCCTTTCCGGTGTCCTACGTCAACGACCCCAGGATCATCGCCAAGAACGAGCGCATGATCTCCATCAACAGCCTGATTCAGGTGGACCTGACCGGCCAGTGCAACGCGGAGTTCCTGGCCGGCCACCAGATAAGCGGCACCGGCGGCCAGCTGGATTTCGTGCGGGGAGCCTACGACTCGCCGGGCGGCAAGTCCATCCTGGCCTTCCGGAGCACGGCCCGGGACGGCAAGATCAGCCGGGTGGTGCCCCGCCTGGAGGTGGGCGCGGCGGTGACCACCCCGCGCATGGACGCCCACTATTTGGTCACCGAACACGGGGTGGTCAACCTCAAGGGCAAGTCCACCAAGCAGCGGGCCCAGGCCATCATCGGCCTGGCCCATCCCGACCACCGCGAACAGCTTGAGCGCCAGGCCCGCAAGCTGCGCCTGGCCTGATACGTTTCAAGGCATTTCCGGGCCCCCCGCGAGGGGGCCCTATTTATTTTTTGCCCCCAATAAGGAACTGTTATCATTAACTTCTATTTCGGACGGCCTCTCCCGGCCGGATAAAAACCACCTAACCCTCTGGCATCGCGCACTTTTCGGATTTATACTTTTTAAGTAGGCAATGACCGGTATGAAACCGGACGTGGAGGCCCATGCGCTTCCGCCCCCCCTCCTTAGAAAAGGACGAGCCATGAGCAAAAACGACAAGCTGCAAGAGCTCCAGAGCCTGGTCCCGGCCGACGTAACCATCTGCGAGACCACCCAGCAGATGCTGGCCAAGGCCCACCGCGACGGAGTGGATACCGCCTTTGACCGGGCCGCGGCCATGAAGGCCTGCCCCATCGGAGAAAAGAGCGCCTGCTGCAAGCACTGCGCCATGGGCCCCTGCCGCCTCAACTCCAAAGACCCCTACTCCAAGGTGGGCGTCTGCGGGGCCACCATCGACACCATCCAGTCGCGCAACTTCGCGCGCATGGTGGCTTCGGGCACCGCCTCCCACACCGACCACGGCATGGAGATGCTCAACCTGTTCAAGGGCGTGGTGAGCGGCCACATCAAGGACTACGAGATCAGCGACACCGAGAAGCTCATCCAGGTGGCCGGCGAGCTGGGCATCGCCACCGAGGACCGGGAGATTAACGCTATCGCCCGGGACCTATGCACCGAGATGGAAAAGACCTACACCCAGCTGGAGGGCGAGCTCCCCTTCATCAAGCGCGCCCCCTTGAAGACCCAGGAGATGTGGCGCGAGGCCGGGGTGGTGCCCCGGGGGGCCATGCGCGAGATCATGGAGATCATGACCCGCACCCACATGGGCATGGACCAGGACTACAGCAACCTCATCAAGCAGATCAACCGAACCGCCTTGGCCGACGGTTGGGGCGGCTCCATGGTGGCCACCGAGATCGGCGACATCCTCTTCGGCACCCCCTACCCCGTGGTGGGCGAGGTGAACATGGGCGTGCTCAAGAAGGATGAGGTGAACATCATCATCCACGGCCACGAGCCCAACCTGTTCGACTCCATGATCGCCTCGGTTAACGACCCGGAGCTTATCGCCAAGGCCGAGGCGGCCGGCGCCAAGGGCATCAACCTGGTGGGCATGTGCTGCTCGGGCCTGGAGATGCTCTCTAGGCGCGGGGTGCCCCACGCGGGCAACTTCATGAGCACCGAGGCGGTGTTGGTCACCGGCGCGGTGGACGCCATGGCGGTGGACGTGCAGTGCATCAAGCAGGGCCTGGCCAAGGTGGCCGACTGCTACGGCACCAAGCTGTTCACCACCAACCCTCGGGCCCACATCGAGGGGGTGCCCCACATCGAGTTCGAGGAGAACTACCCCCGCGAATGCACCGACTCGGTGGTGGAGATGGCCATCAAGCGCTTCGCCGGCCGCGAGCACCCCATCGATATCCCCAAGCGCAAGGACAAGGGCGTGTTCGGCTTCAGCCATGAGTACATCAACTACATGCTGGGCGGCACCTTCCGGGGCTCCTACACCCCGCTCAACGACAACATCATCAACGGGCGCATCCGGGGCGTGGCCGGAGTGGTGGGCTGCACCAACCCCAGGGTCAAGCAGGACTGGGTGCATGTGGAGCTGGTCAAGGAGCTTATCAAGAACGACATCCTGGTGGTGCAGACCGGATGCTCCCAGATTTCCCTGGCCAAGGCCGGCCTCTTGACCCCCGAGGCGGCCCACCTGGCCGGCCCGGGCCTGGCCGAGGTCTGCGAGACGGTGGGCATGCCCCCGGTGTTGGGCCTGGGGGCCTGCGTGGACAACAGCCGCATCCTCACCGCGGTGTGCAACATGGTGGCCGCCGGCGGCCTGGGAGACTCCATCGCCGATCTGCCCGTGGCCGGAGCCGCGCCGGAGTACATGAGCGAAAAGGCCATCGCCATCGGTCAATACTTCGTGGCTTCGGGGGTTTACACCATCTTCGGGGTCACCTTCCCCATCGTGGAGCAGACCAAGTTCCACAAGCTGATGTTCGAGGGCCTGGAGAAGCAGGGCATGGGCAAGTGGGACTTCGCGGTGGACCCCCACGACATCGCCGCCAAGATGATCGCCCACATCGAGAAGAAGCGGGCCGCCCTGGGCCTGGACAAGGACAAGGAGCGGGTGCTGGTGGGCATGGACGACCGCCGGGCCATCGACTCCTAACCAAGCATTATCACGAACCAAAGGCGGGGCCTTGGCGGGCCCCGCCTTTTTGCGTTTCGGTCAGGGCTTGGGGCCGGGGCGGGGCTTGTGCTATATATGGTTCAGGTTGGCCGGCGAGTGCCGGACGGCGGCCCCGGACCATAAACCCAAGGAAAATCAAGGAGCCATGCTGGACCCTAGCAAACCCAAGCCACTGGATCTCACCGATTTCACCGGATATATCAACTCCTGCCTGGACTTGGCCCGAGAACGCCTGAAGGGCTTGGCCAGCATGGAGGAGGTGGCCGAGGCCGAAGACGAACTCAACGCCTATCCCCGCCTGAACGGGCTCACCGGGCCCAGGGACATCTTTGTAATTGACCAGGAGAGCATAACCGCCCGGGACATCGAAAGGGCGGCCCGCTGCCTGTTGGACGGCGAGGTGCTCCTGGAGCACACCTGCGCCGGGGAGGCCACCCGCCTGGGGCTGGGGACCAAGTATCTGATAAACCCCCGCCTGGACCTCAACGGCGAGGTGATGCTGCGCCTCACCTGCCAAGACTCCTGGCCGGTGGACCCCATGGAGTTGACCTCCATGAGCCTGGGGCGCCGCCACATGCTTCAACTGGCCTGGGACCTGGGCAACCTGGCCCAGGACTTTGGGCGTGAACCGGACAAAGTGCTAAAAAAACAACACCTTTTGGTGATCGTCAACGAGGCTACGGCCAACAATGTGGAGTTGGATTTCATAGAGGCCAACTATTACGGTTTTGATCCGGCCAAGGTGCTGTTCATGGTGCAGAAGTCCTTCCACGGCCTGAACCTGGGACCAGAGGGCTGGTTCTACGACAATTCCTCGCCCATGCGCCTGCACAACCATGGCCAGATGCTAATGCAGAGCACCATGGACGGCCAGGTGTACCGCAACGAGCAAGGCAAAAAATACCGTTTGGCCTGGCCCACCTTCCGCAGCCTCCTGGAAGTTTTCGATGACAAAATTTCCTTCAACATCGAGGATTTGGATTACCTGAGCCAATCTCTGGACATGACCGGCCTGGCCGCGGCCCTGAAACTGGGGGACCAGGGAGCGCGCATGGTCATGGAGGTGGTGACCAACAACCCGGACAACCCCCAAAAGGGTGGGGCCTGCTTCTGGGACCAAAAGCTGGGCCGCAACGTGATGATCGAGTCCTTCCAGCTCCGGGGAATTGACAACTCCGATATCGTATATCTAAACAAAAACATTAACCATTATCCCCACCCATCCACGGCGTTGAGCACGGCGCGCGAGCAATGCCTGTCCATGCCCTTAACGGTGAAGGAAGGCTATCTCTATTTCCAGCCGGTGCAGGGAGATCTCAACTTCCTGCTGCCCACCGCCTATGTGCGGCGCAAAATGCTCAAGCCCATCCACTCCTGGAAATCCGGCGCCAATACCATCTCCGCCCTGGAGGCCATGGCCCAACAAGAGAAGCGCCCCGGCTTTTTGAAGTGGGCCAACGAGCTTACCGGGCTGAAGCTATAAGGCGTTGAGCCTCAGGGTGGAGGTGGCGGTGGCCGCGCCCTTGTGGCGGCCGCTCTCCTACCGGGTGGCCCCGGAACTGGCCCCGCTTATCAAACCCTTGACCCGCTTGCTGGTTCCCTTGAGGGGCAAGCCCCGCCTGGGCTTTGCCCTGGCCCCCCCCGAGCCCGGCGATACCGAGGGGCTCAAACCGGTGGCCGACGTGCTGGACGAGGCCGGGGAACGCCAGCTTATCCCTTCGCATTTACTTGGCTTTTTCAGCCGCGCCGCCGCCTATTACCAGGCGCCCCTGGGCCAAGTATTGGCCTGGTCCCTGCCCGCCGGCCTGGGAGGCGAGGGCGAGGGAGCGGTGAAGGCTCCGGGCCGGGCCCAAGCGGCTTGGGCCGCCTGGCGTCCGGGCCTCCCCGAAAGCTCCCCCCGCCCCGGCACCCAGAGCGCGGCGCTATTAGAGTGTTTACGCGAACAAGGCCCCTTGGCCCTGGACACCCTGCGGGAGCAATTCCCCCGGGTCAAGGCCCTGGCCCGGCGTTTGGAAGCCTCGGGTTGGCTAACCGTGACCCACCGCCCGGTGGTCAAGGACCTCACCGGCCGCCCCATCCTGCCCGAGCCGGAGCCCGAGGCTTACACCGATGAGCAACAGGCCGCCCTGGAGCGCCTGCTTCCCGCCATAACCGCCCATAAGTTCGAGCCTTTTCTGCTATACGGCGTCACCGGCAGCGGCAAGACCGAGATGTACGTGGCCGCCTGCCGCGCCGCCCTGGCCGCCGGACGCCAGGCCCTGGTGCTGGCCCCGGAGATCGGCCTTTGCCTCAGGTTGGAGGGGTTGCTCAAAGACCGCTTTGGCGACGACAAGGTTGCGGTGCTGCACTCGGGCTTGAGCCCGGCGGTGCGCCGGGGCCAGTGGCTGGCCATCGCCCGGGGCCAAACCCCGCTGGTGGTGGGGGCCCGCTCGGCGGTGTTCGCCCCCCTGGACAACCTGGGGGTCATCTGCCTGGACGAAGAGCAGGACGAATCATACAAACAAAACGAAAGGTTGCACTACCAGGCCCGGGATCTGGCCCTGCTCAGGGGCCAGGAGCAGGCCTGCCCCGTGGTCCTGGGCACCGCCACTCCGGCGGTGACCACCTATTGGCGCGCCGCCCAGGGAAAGCTGACCCAACTTGTCCTGAGCAAACGGGTCAAGGACGCGGTGATGCCGGTCATGGAGGTGGTGGACCTTAGAAGCGCGGGCAAGCTCTTCGGCGGCTTCCTGAGCGTGCAATTAAAGCAAGCGCTTGAATCAACCGTGGCCGCCGGACGCCAGGCCATCCTGTTCCTCAACCGGCGCGGCTTCGCCCCGGCCCTGGTCTGCCCCACCTGCGGCCAGCGGGTGGGCTGCCCGGCTTGCAGCGTCAGCCTGACCCTGCATAGGGAGCAAAACGCCCTGGTCTGCCACACCTGCGGCCATCACCAGCCGGTGCCCGCCGCCTGCCCCTCCTGCGGCCAGGGCGAGGCCGAGATGCGCCCCCTGGGCCTGGGCACCGAGCAGGTGGCCGACACCCTGGCCGCGCTGTTCCCCTCCATGCGCTTGGGCCGTCTGGACCGCGACGCCGCCTCCAACCCCGCCCAACTGCGCCAAGTGCTGAGTGCGGTGGCCAAGCGGGAGCTGGACGTCATCGTGGGCACCCAGATGATAACCAAGGGCCACCATCTGCCCGGCATCGGCCTTGTGGGTATTCTCCTGGCAGACCAGGCCCTTAGCCTGCCAGACTACCGGGCGGCGGAGCGGGCCTACACCCTCGTCACCCAGGCCGCAGGGCGGGCCGGGCGCGAGGGCGAGGCCGGGCGAGTGGTCGTGCAGACCTTTGATCCCGCCCACCACGCGGTGCGCGCCGCCCTGGCCCACGACCCGGCCCTGTTCTACGACGAGGAGCTGGAGGAGCGCCGGGCCCTGGGCTACCCGCCCTTCACCCGCCTGGTGGGCCTGCGCCTGGAGGGGGCCTCGGAGACGGCCACCGCCGCCGCCGCCCAGTCCCTGGCCCGGGGCCTGGAGCGGGCCCGGGCCAAGCTGGAGCCCCGGGCCCAGATTTTGGGACCGGCCCCGGCACCCATCGCCCGAATCCAGGGGCGCTGGCGCTGGCTCATCCTCATCAAGAGCCCCACCGCCGGGGCGGCGTCCGCCATCCTGCGCCTGGCCCGCCACCACGCCGGGCCGCCTCCCTCGGGGGTGCGCCTGGCCGTGGACGTTGACCCCCTCAACTTAATGTAATCGCTTTAATTAGGACCGGCGGTTTGCGGCGATATGCCATGGGGCGAATGCTTTGGCTCCAAGGCGCTTTACTCGCCGTACAATTTGCCTCGTCATTCCCATTTATTTTTTCCACCATGACAAAGGGCCCCGTTGTTCCGGACAACATGTCATTATAATTAAATAAATCGCTAAAGTTTCTGGCCGCCCCAGCAAATGAAAAGAACCTTGACCATTAGGTAATGCAGCTGTACAGTAATAATAATCATTATTAATAACGGCCCCTGCCAACCTGTCTGCCAAACCACGCTCTGGGGTTGTTACATCGCTCTTATGAAAAGGGATCAAGGGAGGAATTGCAAATGGCCAAGGTTCTAGTCGCTTATGCCAGCCGCACCGGCAAAACCGAAATGATCGCCAACTACATCGCTGAAGGCGTACGCTTTACGGGCAACGAGGTGGAGGTCAAAAAAATTAGCGATATCAATGACGCCGCCGATCTGGCCGGTTACGACGCCTACATCTTCGGCTCGCCCACCTACCACCGCAACATGACCGGCGGCATGCAGCAGTTCTTGTTCAAGGCCGAGAAGGCCGGGCTGGCCGGCAAGCTGGCCGGGGCCTTTGGCTCTTACACCCACAGCGGCGACGCGCCGGGCATCATCTTCGACACCATGGAGTACGTTTTCAAGATGAAGCCGGCCGAACTGGGCTCCATGAACCTGCTGGAGAACCAAGTGAACACTCCCGATGGCATCAAGGCCGGCCAAGACTACGGCAAGGGCGTGGCCGAGGAGCTTTAGGCCCTTTCGCGGACTCGGCTTGAAAATTGGAATCCCCGCCCCGGTTGCGCGCCGGGCGGGGATTTTTTGTGGCCCTCCGCCGGCAAGCCCCTTGGCCGACGCCCCCGAATGCATCATCATGAAAACCTCAACTTGCTCGCCGGGAGGAAAGGCATGGGCCAAAAGGTGGTGGTGGACTTGGAGTCCTGCATAGGCTGCGGCACCTGCCGCTCGCTATGCCCCAAGGTCTTCGCCCTGCGGGGCGAGCCGCGCAAGTGCCTGGTCAAAGACCCCAGCGGCGACCCCTCCGACCCCGCCTGCGTGGAGTTCGCCATGGACTCGTGCCCCACCGAGGCCATCGCCTGGCGGGAGGATTAGTATATCTCTCAAAGACACGGTACGACCGGCCACGCATTAGCACCCCAACCGGTGCCATCCAATCTTCCGGCACAGCCAGCCGCCGGCAGACAAGGCGTCTGGCGAGCACGGGCCGTAGGCGTAGCAAGCCTACGCCGAGGACCGAGCGCAGCCAGCAACGCAGTATGCCGGTGGCTGGTGCAGCCGGGCCAAATGACTCATTATGGGAACTATACTTGGCTACGAGGAGGATCAAGCATGAGCCAAAAGGTGGTGGTAGACCAGGAGGCCTGCATCGGCTGCGGCAACTGCGAGGCGGTGTGCCCCGAGGTGTTCAAGCTCAACGAAGACGAGAGGTCCCAGGTCATCAAGCCCGAGGGCGGCCCGGACTGCGTGGAGGACGCCATCGACCAGTGCCCTGCGGAGGCCATCTCCTGGCAGGAGGGGTAGCCCGCCCTACCCCGGCTTGATGGCCCCCGTGGCCATTCGCCTGATGATCCCCCACCACAGGGCGGGGAGCGTGGCAATGGGGGCCAGGCCCAGCAGCAGGACCAGGAAGCCATGGCAGCGGGCCAGCCAGGCCAATAACGGATTTTGGCTTTCGGCTACGATGCGCGAACCCATGAGCACTCCCAGGAGATACAGGGCCGTCAGGCTGCCGGCTCCCTGCCAGGCGGTAAAGTGGTATTGCACCAATTGGAATTGGTTGAGCATCTCGGCCACGATCACCCCCAGGCCCATTACCCCGGCGAGCCCCGCCAAAAAGCTGGCCACCTTGAAGCCTCCTTATCCCAACAAATCCCTCAGCGCGCCCTCCAACTCCGGAAACTGGAAGCTGAAGCCCGCCCGCATCAGGGCCTGGGGAATCACCCGCTGGCCGGTGAGCACCACCGAGCCCATCTCCCCCATGGCCAGGCGCACCGCGAAGCCCGGCGCGGGCAAAAAGGCGGGCCGCCCCAGCACCCGGCCCAGGGTGCGGGTGAACTGACGATTGGTGACCGGCGCGGGGGCGCAGCAGTTGGCCGCGCCGCTCATCTCATGCTCCAGGCAGAAGAGCAGGGCCGTCACCAAGTCGGCCTGGTGAATCCAGGAAAACCACTGTTTGCCCGAGCCCAGGGGACCGCCCAGGCCCAGCCGGAACAGGGGCAGCATCTGGCCCAGGGCCCCCCCGCCGCCGCCCAGCACGATGCCGAAGCGGGCGCACACCACCCGGGCCCCCAGCCGGGCCGCCGCCTGGGCCTCCGCCTCCCACTCCCGGCACACCTGGGCCAGAAAATCCTCGCCCGGCGGGGAATCCTCGCTCAACTCCTCGCCGCCCCGGGGGCCGTAATAGCCCACCGCCGAGGCCGAGACCAGCACAGCGGGCTCTTCCGCCTTGCGGCGGGCCAGGGCGTCCACCAGGTTGCGGGTGGTGTCCAGGCGGCTGGCGCGGATCAGGGCCTTGTATTCGCTGCTCCAGCGGGAGAAGATGCCGGCCCCGGCCAGGTTCACGAAGGCATCGTGCTCGGCGGCCACCTCCTGCCAGGGGCCCGGCGCGGTGGGGTCGCCCACACAGGCCTCCACCCCGGCGGGCAGGCGGCCCGCCCCCTTGCCGCTGCGGGTCAGCACCGTCACCGCATGGCCCGCCGCCAGCAAACGGGCGCACAGGGTGGTCCCCACGAACCCGCTCCCCCCGGTGACCAAAACCTTCATGCTTGGGACCCCTTTCCTATAGGCGGCACCCCGCCTGGTAGCCCCCGGCGATGGCCTCCAGGGCGTTGACCCCGCCGGAGGCGTCGCCCACCAGTTCCACCTTGAGGCCCTTGTCCTTCAGCGCCCCGGCCAGGGCGTCCATGGGGGCGGCCCCGGTGGCCAACACCACCGTATCCGCCGCCAGGTCCTTTTCCTCGCCGCCGATCACGGCGGTGAGCTTGCCCGTGGCGATGGCCTTGACCTGCACCTTGGTGTGCACGGTGACCCCGAAGCGCTTGAGCAGGCCGAACACGATCCAGCGGGTGGAGCGTCCGATGCCCGCCCCGATCTTGGGCAGCGCCTCCAAGACGGTCACCGGGTGGCTGCCCTGGGCGATGAGCCGGTCCACCACCTCCGGGCTCTCGGCCCCGAACAGGGTGATGAAATAGCTCTGCTCCGGGGTTAGCGCCCCCTGCCGGGCCAGGTAAAGGGCGGTTTCCAGGCCCACCGCCCCGCCGCCGATCACCACCACCCGGCCACGGGCCAGGGCCTTGCCCTGCAACAACTCCCAAGCTGTGAGCACGTGAGGCAGATCGGCCCCGGGGATGGGCGGCCGGGTGGGGCTGGCCCCGCTGGCCAGGATCACCGCGTCGGGCCCCAGCTCGGCCACCATCTCCGCATCGGCCCGGCAGTCCAGGCGCACCTCCACCCCCAGGGCCTCAAGCTGGGCCTGTTGCCATTGGGGGATGGAGCCGAAGTCGTTTTTCATCAGAGGCTCGCTCCACCAGGCCAGCTGCCCGCCCAGGCGCGCCGCTTTTTCCAAAAGCACCACCCGGTGCCCCCGCCCGGCGGCGGTGATGGCCGCCATTGAGCCGCCGGGGCCTCCGCCGATCACCACCACCTTCTTGGGGCTGGCCGCCGGGGCCGGCCCCGGGTCCTTGGCCTCGCGCCCGGCCCGGGGGTTCACCATGCAGCCCACCGGCTTCATCTGGGGGATGGCGTCGAAGCAGCCCTGGTTGCAGGCCACGCAGCGGCGGATCAGCTCGCTTTGGCCCGCCTTGGCCTTGGCCGGCAGCTCGGGGTCGGCCAACAGGGGACGCCCCAGGCACACCAGGTCCGCGTCGCCCCGGGCCAGGACCGCCTCGGCCAGCTGGGGGCTGTGAATGCGGTTGGAGGCGGCCACCGGCACCGAGTTCACCGCCCACTTCACCCCCCGGGCCAGGTAGGAGAAGCCGCCGGGAGGAAGCTCCTGGGTGATCTGGGGCACCTTGGTTTCGTGCCACCCGCCGGTGACGTTTATCATGTCCACCCCGGCCTCCTCGCAGGCCTTGGCGAACAGGGCCGCCTCCTCGTTGGTGTGGCTGCCGGGCACGAAGTCGTTGCCCGCTATGCGGATGCCCACGCAGAACTCGGGCCCCACCGCCGCGCGCACCTTGGCGATAGTCTCCAGGCCGAAGCGCATGCGGTTTTCCAGCGATCCGCCGTATTGGTCGTCGCGCTGGTTGATCTTGGGCGAGAGGAACTGGCAGATGAGGTAGCCCGCCGAGCCCAATATCTCCACCATGTCCAGGCCGGCCTTTTTGGCGCGCACGGCGGCGGCGGCGAAGTCGTCCTGCACCTTGGCGATCTCCTCCAGGGTGAGCGCCCGGCACTCGTCCTTGGTGAAGCCGGAGGTGTGGGGGCTGGAGCTCACCGGCTGGCCGCCGATGAGCATGGCGTGGGCGTAGGCCCCGGCCATGTAGAGCTGGGCCCCGATGGCCGCGCCCTTTTCATGCACCGCCTCGGCCAGGCGGCTCAGGCCCTCGATATCGCTGTCGTCCTTGATGCTCACGAATATGGGCCCGCCGGCCTGCTCGTTGATGACGCAGCCGCCCACGATGACCAGCCCGGCTCCGCCGGCGGCCCGCTCGCGGTAAAAGGCGATGAGCTGATCGTTCACCTTGCCGCCGGGGGTGTAGTTCAGGTGCATGGCCGGCATGACTATGCGGTTTCTGAGCTCAAGCCGGTTCAGGGTGATGGGCTCGAACAACAGGGGGTAGTTTTCCATGGTTCGCTCCGGTTTTTGGGGGCGTGCGGCGCCTACCTAATGACTATCGCGGGAAGGGGGTGGGGGGCAAGAGGAAAGGGCGCGGGCCCGCCCCGGCCAGCCGCCGGACG
>JAHJPG010000020.1 GCA_018819925.1 Pseudomonadota bacterium | reverse complement strand
CCCGAGGTCAAGGCCGCCGTTCATCCTCCGGCGCGGCCAACCCCCGCCGCGCCCCCGGCTCCCCGCGAGGCCATCGCCCCGGCGAACCAATCCTCCGAGGTTGCGCCCGGCGCGCCTCCACCCACCGCCGCGCCCGAAACCCACCCCGCCGAGGCCGCCCACGACCAGGCGGAGCTGCTGGAGTTCGGACGGGAGGTTCTGGAGCGCCTGGCCCAGGCCCTGGATTCCAACGCCTCGGTGGAGGCGATCAAGGGCGAGCACGGCCCGGGCCTGTCCATCATGGGGGCGGACTCCGGGATCGTCATCGGCCGCCGGGGACAGACCCTGGACGCCCTGCAATACCTGACCACCCGCATCGTCAGCCACAAATACGGCAAGGCGGTGCATCTGATCGTGGACTCCGGAGGCTACCGGCAACGGCGGCGTAGCGCCCTGGAAGAAGCCGCCCGGCGCATGGCCGACAAGGCCCGCTCCAGCCGCAGACCCCAAAGCATAGGCCCCCTGAACTCCCAGGAAAGACGCCTGGTCCACGTAGTGCTGCGCAGCCAGCGCGGCATCAGCACGGTAAGCCGGGGCAAGGGAGAGCTTAAAAAGGTAGTTATCACCCCACGTTAGGGATGCCTGGCATTAAAACGTGCAAGGGGCCTCCGCGCGGGGGCCCCTTTTTTCGTGGCCATGAGCGCCGCCCAAGGGAGCTAACCCGCCGAGACGGCGAGGTAGACACCAGCCTGGTGGGGGCTTTAGACTGTCGGCCAACAGGAGAGGACCATGAGCTGGGAAATCTATGGGGCCTTTGTGGCCGCCTCTGCCCTGGTGCTGCTCAGTCCGGGACCCACGGTTATGTTGGTGACCAGCTATGCCTTGAGCCAGGGGCGGCGTAGCGCCTGGTTCACCGCCACCGGGGTGGGCCTGGGCGACCTCACCGCCCTGAGCCTTTCCTTGGCCGGACTGGGCGCGATGCTCTCCGCCTCGGCCGCCGCGTTTAGCGTCTTGAAATGGCTCGGCGCGGCCTACCTGATCTACCTTGGGGTGCGCATGTGGCGCAGGGGTGAAACTCCGGGACCGGCGGGTGGCTCACAGGTCCTTTCCGGCTGGGCCATGCTGAGGCGGGCCTATGCGGTCACCGCTCTAAACCCCAAGAGCATCGTGTTTTTCGTGGCCTTTTTTCCGCAGTTCGTGGTGAGGGAACATGCCGTATTTACACAGTTTTTACTGCCGGGAGCCACTTTCGTGACCCTGGCGGTGGCCAACGCGGTGCTCTACGCCAACGCCGCCGGCTCCCTGGCCCGGCTCCTGGGGCGTCCCGGCGCACAGCGCACCCTGGGCCGGGTAGGGGGTGGCGTGCTGATCACAGCGGGTATGTTGACTCTCCTGTGGAGGCAGGAATGAGAGTGATGGGGCCCTACGACTCCGGCGACACCATAGCGGCCATCGCCACCCCGGCCGGGCCGGGGGGCATCGGCATTTTGCGCATCAGCGGCCCCAAGGCCGGGGAGGTGGCCGCGCGCCTTTTCTTGCCGGACAACCCACGCCTGGACCCCGCCGCCTTGCCCCCCCGGCGGCTGATCCTGGGCACAGCCTTGGGCAAGCAGGGCAGGGCGGTGGACCGGGTGCTGGCGGTGCGCTTTGCCGCCCCCCGCTCCTACACCACCCAGGAGGTGGTTGAGCTGCAAAGCCACGGCGGGCCGGCGGTGCTGAGGGCCCTTTTGGCCGCCGCCCTGGCCGCCGGCTGCCGCCTGGCCCGTCCCGGCGAGTTCACCCTGCGGGCCTATCTGGGAGGCCGTTTGGACCTTAGCCAGGCCGAGGCGGTGGCCCAGCTCATCGCCGCCCAGAGCGAGGGCGAGGCCCGCCTGGCCATGGCCGGGCTGGAGGGCGGCTTGTCCCGGATCCTGGCCCCGATACGCGCCGCCCTTATCCTGGCCGCGGCCACGGTGGAGGCGGCCATCGACTTTCCCGAGGAAACCGCCGAGATCGCCGGCCCCGATCTGGCCCGAAACCTGCGCCAAGAAGCGCTGGAGCCCTTGGGGCGCATCATCGCCCGGCGGCAATCGGGCCGGGTGTGGCGGGAAGGTGCCTTGGTGGTGCTGTGCGGGCGGCCCAACGTGGGCAAAAGCTCGCTTTTCAACGCCCTGCTGGGGCAAAACCGGGCCATCGTAACCTCCACGGCGGGCACCACCCGCGACGCCATAGAAGAAAGCGCCCTGCTGGGCGGGGTGGTCTGCCGCCTCACCGACACCGCCGGCCTGGGCCTGGAGCCCGGCGAGTTGGAGGCCCTGGGCCGGGCGGCGGCCCGGGAGCGGCTGGGCCAGGCCGATTTGGCCCTGGTGGTGCTGGACGGTGGCGCCGCTCTGACCGGCGAGGACCGGGAGGTCTTGGCCGCCACCGCCGGGACCAAGCGGGTGGTGGTGGTGAACAAACGCGATCTGGCCTGGGCCTGGGAACTGGAGACCCTGGCGGGGCAGGGCGCGCCGATCCTGCGGGTGAGCGCCAAGCAGGGCCAAGGGCTGGAGGAGTTGGCCAGGATGGTGGGGGAGGCCCTCACCGGAGGCCAGGCCGAGCCCGCCCCGGGCGAGGCGGTGGCCAGCCAGCGCCAGGCCGAGGCCCTGGCCGCCTGCGCCCAGGCGGTGGGCCGGGCGGTGGAGGGCCTGGAGGCCCAGAGCATCGCCGCCGAGCTGGTGTCCGTGGATCTGGCCGAGGCCCTGGGCCGGTTGGGCGAGGTGGACGGCCAGGACGCGCCCGAGGCGGTGATCGAGGCGGTGTTCGAGCAATTCTGCGTGGGGAAATAGGCCATGAGCCGGGAATTGGCCCAACAAATCGCCGGCAGGCCCCTGCCCGAGGAGCTTTTCCCCGCCTGGGACCTGCTATGCGCCACCCTTTTGCGCTGGAACCGATCCCACAACCTCACGGGGCATCGCAGTCCCGAGGCCGCCTACCCGGATCTGTTTCTGGACTCACTGGCCCTGGTCCCCTACGTGCAAGGCCCAAGCCTCCTGGACATCGGCTCCGGGGCTGGTTTCCCCGGCCTGGTGCTGGCCCTGGCCCTGCCGGAGCTGCGGGTGACGCTTTTGGAGCCACGCGCCAAGCGGGTGAGCTTCCACAAGCAGGCCATCCGGTCGCTGGAGCTGGGGGACAGGGTG
>JAHJPG010000019.1 GCA_018819925.1 Pseudomonadota bacterium | reverse complement strand
GGCGGTGGACTCTTTATCTTTAACGTGAGATAAACGTGTTGATGGTGGACTTCAATCTATGACTGTAGATGCGGCCGCCGCCTTGGCCTTGAAGGACCCGCCGTGTTTGCGATGTGAATTGCTCATGCGTCCCTGCTTTCCTAATACTCTGGGAAAAGGCCATCTTTGCTGGCAAGGACTCACCCCGGAACCGCAGGACGATTCCTCGATTCTCCACCGCGACTCGGGGGTGTGAAGGCCGGCCAGGATTTACTCATAGGGGTTGATTTGGCCGGGGCCGGTAGGTGCCTCGAAAAAAGGGGAGCTTGCAAGCATGAAAACGGCTGCTGCGGTTTTGTATGAGTACAACACCCCCCTGGTTATCGAAAACCTGGACCTGGACGCGCCCAGGCAGGGCGAGGTGTTGGTGGAGATGAAGGCCGCCGGCATTTGCCACAGCGACCTTTCGGTGCTCACCGGCGTGTTCCGCATGCCCCCGCTGCCTTGCGTGCCCGGGCACGAGGGCGCGGGCATCGTGCGCGAGGTGGGCCCCGGCGTGGAAAAGGTGAAGCCGGGCGACCACGTGCTTATCTTGTGGGTGCCCGCCTGCGGAGTCTGCTATTACTGCCGGCACGGCCAGCCCTACCTTTGCCAACTGCGCGATCAGACCAGGGGAGGGGTGATGCTCGACGGCACCCATCGCCTGACCAAGGGTAGCCAGAAAATATTCAACATGGTGGGCGTGGGCACCTTCAACCGCTTCAACGTGGTTTCCCAAAACAGCATATTGCCCATCGAGCCGGATATCCCCTTTGAGATCGCCGCCCTCACCGGCTGCGGGGTGATGACCGGAGTGGGCGCGGTGCTCAACACCGCCAAGGTCAAGCCCGGCGACAGCGTGGTCATAATCGGCAGCGGCGGCGTGGGCATCAACGTGATCCAGGGCGCGGTGTTGGCCGGGGCCACCAAGATCATCGCAGTTGACCTTTTGGACAACAAGTTGGCCTTGGCCAAGCGCTTCGGCGCCACCCACACCATCAACCCGGGCAAGGAAAACCTTCAGGAGAAGGTGCTGGAGATCACCAAGGGCATTGGGGCCGATTACGCCTTTGATGTGGTGGGAAGCCCCAAGTTGGTCGAATCCGCCCTGGACCTTATCCGGCGCGGAGGCAAGGTGGTAATGGTGGGCATGGGCCCTGCGGACCAAAAATTGAACATTCCCATGGCCCCGATGCTGGTCATGGAAAAGTCCCTGCTGGGCTGCTATTACGGTTCCAGCAACTTGAGTACCGATCTGACCACCTTGTTGGATCTCTACAAGATAGGCCGCTTGAATTTGGATGGGCTGATCACCGCACGCTACAGCCTGGAGGATATCAACCAGGGGTTCGCCGATTTGGTATCCGGCAAGAACCTGCGGGGCGTGGTGAACATGTGAGGATGAAATTGCCGGAGAATATTCATGTGCTAACGGCTAAAGGAAATCGCGGTTAAAAATTTAGGGGGGGGAAGCGTGGCTCCTGCCGGGCCCGGGTCCTAAAGCAGGTTGGAGGGACGAACATACCGGGCCCTTCGCATGGGAGTGACGCAATTATCATGAACCCCAGCTTTCGGTGGAAGGCTGGGGTTCAACTTGCTTCTCTGAGTGTGGTCATTTTGGTCAAGGGAAAAGTTATCGATAGGCCTTTTCCTTTTTCCGGACAAAGCCAGTTTAAGAGCGATCACGCTTTCAAGCTTCTCTTCGCGCTCGTTTGAAGGCCGGCGCATGGATGTGGATCGAGAATCGGCGCCCCTCATCTTAGCAACGTGGTTAAGGCCACAAGCAAGTTACAGGTTCGGCGCCAATCCTCGAATAGCGTGTTCGCTTTTTTACAGGTCAGTAATCTCCTCTTTGCTCAAGCCACGACAGGGTAAGTAGGGTTATAGACTTCTCCTGTGGTCAACAGCTTGTGGGCCAGGACCAAAAGCCTTCTGGCCAGGGCAACCGCAGCCACCTTCCGCCCCCGTTTTACAATCAGCCTTCGGGCCCATTTGCGCAAAGAGGGCGTGAGACTTTTGCTGCGCATGGCCGACCAGGCAGCCTGCACCGCGAAATAGCGCATCAGACTTCGCCCCTGGTGAGTTATCCCGCCCCGGCGTTGCACCGCTCCGCTATCACGGGACGAAGGAATCAGACCGGCATAACTGGCCAGCTGGTTTGAGCGTCTGAAACGCTTTACATCGTCTATGCCACTGAGAATGCCCATGGTGACGATGGGACCGAAGCCGGGCATCTCCAAGAGCAACTGCGCCTCAAGCCAATGACTCAGCTCCTCATTAACCAGGGCATCGAGGTCTTGTCTTTGCTGCTCCAGGTGGTCCCAGATGCTGCGATGGGTGATCAGGAAAGGCTTCATCCAGATGGGCACCGCCGGATTCTCAAGGACTTTTTCCCAGTGGGCATCCTTGGGCCATTGGGCCTTTTTCATCTCAACTCCAACCGAACGCAACATGGCCTTTGCCGCGTTTACGGTCATATTGCGCTGCTTGAGAATCTGCTGCCGGGTCTGCATAAGAGACCGGGCCCGGCGTGCTTTTTCTCTAGGCACATTGACCGCGATTCGCTCAGCCAAGCCACCTCGCAGCCCATCGGCAAGGGCCCGGGCATCATGGCGGTCACTCTTCTTCTTGCTGTCGGCGATCATCTTGAATTGGCGGGCGTCAACCACCACAGGCTCGATTCCGGCTTCGCGCAGCACATCAACCACCCACCAGGTCATGGAGCCGGTTTCAAGGGCAACCGCTGCTTCCCCACGAGACCAATGGCCCATGATCCCAAGCCAGCCCGCTTCGCCGCTGGAAACGGTCCCCCGACGAATCACCTGGCCTGCTTCATCGACAGCGCAAAAAGTCGTGGTCTTCTTGTGAATGTCCATGCCAACATAAATCATGGTCGTCCCTCCGTTTAATGGTCCCTAAATACCCAAGACCATTATCCCAAAGCGGGGGGATGACCACACTCATCTCATCTTATCTTATAACTTTTCTCCTAGCACATTACAAATATAACTCCATCCTCCTTTTTTCATCGCTTGGCGCTTTGGTAGAAATTGAAGAAAGCCAGCTCGGGCTAGGTGTGTCGCTTTTGTGCTCCAGAGGTGTCCCTAAACGCCCCTAAATAGCCCCAAAAGATAACTTCCTGGCCACCTTGTCAGCGGCCAGGAAGTTACTATAACCAATTAATATAACAAGGCTAAAATTGGTGCCCCCGGCCCGATTCGAACGGGCGGCCTACGGCTTAGGAGGCCGTTGCTCTATCCTGCTGAGCTACGAGGGCGTTGGAAAGGTTGGCGGAAACTTAGCACAGCCGGGCGGCTCTGCCAAGCCGGGTAATCAGTGCAGGCGGCTTTTATCTCCCTGTCCCGGCGGCCTGGCCGGGGGGGGCGCCCCCTTGGTCTGCCCCCGGCGGCGGACCTGCATTTCCAGATAGGCCGAGCTGAGGGGGTAAGGCCCTGACATGAAGTGGCGGCAAGGATAGGCCTCGCAGGAGGCGGAGCAGTAATCCACCTTCTTTTGCACCGCGCACTGCAATATGGGGCAGACACTGCCCATCAAGCCAAGTTGCGCGGCCAGTTTGGCCTGGGCTTGTTCCTCGGTGCCCGCTCCGCAGGGGCTGCATTTGCCCTGACGCATGAGCCCGCAGACCAGGCAGTTGATGCCGCAGGCGCCGGTGCCCTGGTTCATGCCCGGCTTTCCTTGACGAGACGGTGGACCATCAAGTTGCTAAGGGCCCATATGCCGTCCAGGGCCAGGTGGTGGTGGGCGTAGGCGTCCATCCCCACCACCGCGCGGGGCCCGAACTCCTCGTCACCGGCCCAAAGCAGCACGTACATGGGAATCATGGGCAGGCCACCGAGGCGCACCCCTTGATCGCCTCCTTCAAAGGACTCGCCCCCCAGGGCCTGGGCCGCATCCAGCAGGGCCTTGGGGTCGTGGCCAAAACGCTCTTCCAAGGGCTCATTGTTTATGGCGTGGGGCCCCTGAAAAAACTGCGCCCCGCCGGGCAACTCCTGGGGGGTTACCATGCGGCCGGCCGGTGGCACCCCCAGGCTGCGGATCAGGGTGCTGATGAGCACCAGGCCGGTTTGATAGGACAGGCGGTGGGAGGGGTCCTCGGGCAGGTACACCCGCCGGGACTTTGGCTCCAAGCGGTGGGAGCGCCCCAGCATGGCCAGGGTGTATCCCTCGCCGTCCCAGGTGGCCCCAGTGGCTCCGGCCGCCTCGGCTGGTGGACGGGCCACCAAATCTTCCCAAAGCTGGGGCGGGATGTCATCCGCCCAGCGAAATAGCCGGTTCTCGTTGGGATCGGCGGGCATGCATTCCCCTTGTCTCGCTGATTAGTCGCTGTTTTCCACGCCGTTCCGCTGCCGCCGGCGATAAGGGCGCACGCCCTTTTTCTGTCCCACTCCAGTGCGCACCCGGGCGTAAAACTCCAGGTAGCGGGCCACGGCCCGGCGCATCTGCGCCCTGGGGACCACTTCCTGGATGCCACGGATGTCGCCGTAGTAGGCCTCGTCGCGGTAGGTGTCGGAGGAGCTGTTCACCAGGCTGTCCGAGCGCACCGCGTCTTCCTGCACCTCGAAGCCTCGCGCCTTCATCACCCGGGGGCCGGTGAAGATCACCAAGGCCCCTGGTTCGGCCAGACACACATCCCCCAAGGCGGCATAGGAGGCGATGGCCCCGCCGGTGGCCGGGTCGGCCAGGATGGAGATATAGGGAACCCCGGCCCTCTTTAGGCGCTCCACGGCGGCGGTGGTCTTGTACATTTGCATCAAGGCGACCACGCCCTCATAGAGCCGCGCGCCGCCGGAGCAGCACACGCTGACCAGAGGCCAGCCCTTTCTAAGGGAATATTCCACGGCCAAACGGAACTTTTCGCCGAACACCACGCCCATGGAACCGCCGGCAAAGGCAAAGTCGCTCAAGGCCAGCACTGCGGGATAGCCGTGGATGGTGGCGTGGGCGGTGACCAGGGACTCGTTAAAGGAACTGCGTTTTTTCTGCTTTTCCAAGAAGTCACGGTAATAGCCGTGTAGATCTTCCTCGGGCAGCAGATCAAACACGGTCATGTTGCGGAAAAGCTCGTGAAAGCTGCCCTGATCGGCCAGGACGCTGATCCATCCCGCCGCGTCCAGCACATGGCGCTTGCCGCATTGGGGGCACACCTGGAAGTTCTTGAGGTATTCCTCCAGGGGGATCAAGGCTCCGCAGCCGGCGCCGGTAGCCCCTTCCACTTCATGGCCGCAACGCACCAGGGGCTGGCCGGGCTCCAACACCGTCCCGTCGCCGTAGGAGTCGTCCAAGTGAATGGTGGCGCCGCTGGGATCGCTGACGATCTTTAGCTGGGAAGGCGCTTTGTACAGGTGCTTGAGGGGCCGCTCTATGAAGCGCTTGATCTCGAAAAACTTGCCCCGGTCGATGACTCCCAGTTCGTCGGCGGTTTCCAGGCGCTTGTCCATCAGCTTGTCCAGGCGGCGGCGCATCAGGTCCTTGATGGTGCGCTCCAGATAGAGCTTGATGTTTTCGGCCAGGCCGTCGGCGTCCATGACGCTCTTGGTCTGGGGGATGAGGGCGTCCACCACATTGAAATGTTTCAGGTGCTTGCTGGTGGATTTGCTCACCGCCAAGGCGTCGGCGATGCGGGCCGGGTCGCGGAAGATGATGGCCGCCACCGACTCCGGAGGGGCGGTGGCGTACATGGCATCTTCCACCGCCGCCCGGCGGTCGGCCACCTGCAAGGCAATGGCCCCGCCCGAGCCGCCCTCGCCCAGCACGATGCTGATGGTGCGGATGGGCACGTTGATGTAAGCCCGGAGCAGGTGGGCGATGAAAAAGGCCTGCAGCCGGCGGGCCGATTCCATGGAGATGT
Source organism: Pseudomonadota bacterium (assembly GCA_018819925.1). Taxonomy (GTDB): domain Bacteria; phylum Desulfobacterota; class Desulfarculia; order Desulfarculales; family Desulfarculaceae; genus Desulfoferula. The sequence continues at coordinate 24,105 of JAHJPG010000019.1, read as the reverse complement.
CCGCCCCGTAGGTGTCCACCAGGGACAAGAGCACCGCATCCTCGTGGGGCCCGTTTTCGCTGATTTGGCGCAGCAGGCTCAGGACCTGGGAGTGCTCGTCGGCGGTGAGCATGCCCCAGTTCAGCCTGGCCACATCCTTGGCCGACCGGAAGCGCTCGGGCTTGGGCTTCTGCTGGGCCACCACGTAAACCTTGCGCTCGGCCAAGTGACCCTCGCCCAAGATCAAATTGTCGCCCTCGGCCTGATAATTGCGAAAATCGGCAAAGACCCGCTGAACAATGTCCGAAGACCGGGGGCGAAAGGGGTGGCGGGTGCGGTTCTTGAATATGTCGATGAGCTGCAATCCTTATTTCTCCCTATGGCCTGACCGGCTCAAGCGGTGCGAGCCGCCATGAAAGGCGGCCCTGGGTCACTCTAATCCTATTGAAGGGGTGGCTGGGTGTCAAGTTACCGGCTAGGCTGGCAAAACCATCGCCAACTCCGGGCAGGGAGGCTGGTGAAAACACTTGCCAGCATCACGGCGCTCTGTTATAAATCGCACCTAATCCCTTGGGTTGACGCCCTCCGGGGTAGAGCATGTGGTGGCTATAGCTCAGTTTGGTTAGAGCGCCAGGTTGTGGCCCTGGAGGCCGTGGGTTCAAGTCCCACTAGCCACCCCAAAAACCACTTGCCCGTCAGCGGCCCCTAGGGGCCGCTTTTTTTGGCTGGGCCCTCCGCTCACCAAATCCGCTCACAAAACGAATTTCCAAAGCGCCAACTTTTCAGCGGCACACATGTCGGGCTCGCGGGCAAACCGTTTGCAATTAATTTATATCATCAATTCAAGATATTAGCGCAAAGAGGACCGCCAGATTCATCCGGGAGCGGGCTTCCCCGATCCACCCAGGCTAAGGCGTCTTCTATGGAATAGACAATTTTTCTGCGCTGCGGCACCAGACAATTAACTTTTTCAAGCCCCCTAAAAACCGAAGCATCTTTCACGTCACCCGCTAACAAGGCGGACCGCCCGCCGCTTCTGGATGACCTGCCGTTTTGGATCAAGGCAATAAGTTGATCGAGCAATTGGACGTCGCGGGCACTGAAGTGAGAAAAATAAGCCGCGCGGCCATCCCAGATTGTGTGTTTGGTTAGCCCTGGCCCTTCCTTGACTTCCCGATAGGCATGTAAAATATCGGCCGCGGACGGAGCCCCGCTCAAAACAAATATGGTTAGATCCTGCTCCGGGTAGTGATGAGTCTCTATTGCCAAGGCTTCCCTCCCCAAGGTTGCCGAGATCAACGGCCCCTACATTAACAAATTATTTTCCCCACCAAAACCCTGTAGTTCGCCTCGCAATCCCATTCGACAACCGGGGATTATGTCTTTTTAAACCTTGATGCCATCCCAACAATGACATATTGTGCCTTGGGGGTTGGCTCTCGGGGCATCCTTGCCGCAGCCGGCAATTCAGAGGCCGCCGCTCAACACACCACATCTTTGAACCACACTTTCCTGGCAGGGCGGGCCTAGGGGTAGTAATATGCCAAGCCATCAACACCGTAGGAGCGTGGCCTTGTTAAAATTTATTAGTATTATCATTTTGTTATCATTGCTTGCCGCCCCATGGGCGGCCCAGGCCGGCCCCATCAGCTTGGCAGTGGTCACCAAACCTGGCTCGTCCCAGAACGTGTGCGCCGAAAAATTCGCCCAGATGCTGGAAAAATCCTCCCAGGGCAGCCTGAAGGTTGAAGTATTCCACAGCGGCCGCAAGGGTGATGAGTGCCAAATACTCTACAAGTTGCGCCAAGGTCAACTGGATCTGTGCGTGGTCACCGCCGGGGCCTTCGACCGCATCGCTCCCCGGGTGCGCGCGGTGGAGTTCCCCTTCCTCTTTGAAAACTACACCCAGGTGGACCGGGTGCTGCAGGGCACGGCCGGGAAGAGACTGCTAGCCTCCCTGGAGGAGTCGGGCTTCATAGGTTTGGCCTTTGCCGAAAACGGCTTCCGCAACCTGACCAACAACCGGCGGCCGGTGAAAGAGGCCATCGACGTTAGGGGCCTGCTGATCCGGGTCATGGAATCCAAGCTGCAAACCGCCCTGTGGCGCAGGTTGGGCGCCGTGCCGGTGCCCCATCCCTGGCCCATCACCGAGTTGTTGGCCTCGGGCCGGGTGGACAGCCAGGAGAACCCCCTGGGGGTGATCTGGAACTACCGACTGGACAAGGTGCAGAAGTACCTCAGCCTCACCCGCCACGTCTACTCGGCCCATATCTGCGCGGCCAACCCCATTTGGTTCCGCGCCCTGCCCCGCTCCGATCAAAGGCTAGTGGCCATGGCCATGGCGAAAGCCGCCGCCTTTCAGCGCCAGCACAATCGCCGCCAAGTGGACTTTTACCTGGCCCAACTGAAAAAGGCGGGCATGGAGATCGTGGAGAACCCGGACCGGGCTTCTTTCAAGTTCAGGACCGACGAGCTGTCCGCCACGCCCCTGTTCGACAGCCCCCGTGTCATGCAGATGCTGAACATGTTCAAAGACGCGCTCAACCTATAGGCTGCCGCCGCGAGGCGCACCTTTACCAACCACCGCTTTTTCTGTTAGGATCGCTTCTCGGCGATCCTAAATTTTTCCCCGTCCGGCCGATCCTGGCGGGCCCTTGAAAGTCTTGCCCATGCCCGCCGCCGTGCCCAGCATAGCCCTGATCCACAACCCCCAAGCAGGCCGGGGCAAGGCTCCCGCCGCCGCCCGCCGCCTGTTGGCCGCCCTGGCCGGCGCTGGCCTAAATCCCAAGGAGCTGTTGACCGAGGGCCGGGGGCACGCCGAAGAACTGGTGGCCCAGGCCGTGGCCCAGGGAGTGGACACGGTGATGGTGGTGGGCGGCGACGGCACGATGCACGAGGCGGCCCAGGCCCTGGCCGGCAGCCAAGCCGCCCTGGCCCCCCTGCCGGCGGGGCGCTGCAACGATTTTTGCCGGGCCCTGGGACTGGAGCCCGACCCCGAAGCCCTGGTGGCCGCGGTGGCCACCGGGTCCAGCCGGACGGTGGACCTGGCCCGGGTCAATGGCCGCATCTACTGCACGGTGGGGGCGGTGGGCTTCGACGCCGAGGTAAGCCGCTACGTTGACCTGATGAAGGCCCCCCTGTGGGGGCAGCCGGCCTATATCTACGCCGTCCTGCGCACCCTGGGCCGTTACCGTCCGCCCCAGGTATGCCTGACTTGGGACGACGGCCAGTACCAGGGCCCTTTGTTCCTGGCCGCCGTGGCCAACACCCCCACCTACGGCAACCAGATCCGCATCGCTCCCCAGGCGGTGGCCGACGACGGGCGCCTGGACATCTGCCTGGTTCGCCCCCCCGGCGCTCTCAGGGTGTTGCGCTTGCTGCCCTCTGTGCTAAAGGGTACCCATGGCAAGGTTCCCGAGGTGAGCTTTTTGCGCACCCGCAAGGTGGAAATCACCTGTGACCGGCCCATGGAGTTGTGGGCCGACGGGGAGCCGGTGGCCTCCTCGCCCCTAAAAGTGGAGATTTTGCCCCGCGCTTTGAAGGTGGCCGCCCCGGCCTGAGCCCAAGGCGCCCTACCAACCGCGCCCCTACCCATGCCTGCCAGGGATGGTGTAACGTGGCCCCCTCATCTTCCCCGGAAAGGACCCTTTGGGCCAGTTGCGCGGCCATCTTCTGGCCCGGCTCCCTGGCCTTCGGCTTGCCTGGAATCATGGCTCATCATTGGCAGGCCACCTTTGGGGTGGACCGGGCGGCGGTGGGCCAGATCATCTTTTTTTTGCTGGCCGGAGTGGGCACCACCATGTATTTGGCCGGCCGCTGGCAGGAGCGCCTGGGGCCGGCGCGGCTGGTGCGCGTGGGGTCGGTGATCTCAGGGCTGGCGGCCCTGGCCCTGCCCCTGGCCCCGGGCATCGGGGCAATCCACGCCTGGGCCTTCATCACCGGGGCCTCCCAATCCTGCCTCTACCTCCCCGCCCTCAGCGTGGTGCAGCGCTGGTTTCCCCTGCGGCGGGGCCTGGTGGCCGGTCTGGTAAGCATGGTCTTCGGCTTGGCCGCCGCGGCCACCGCCCCCCTGTTCTCTTTTGTGCTGGCGGAGTTCGGCCCCACTCCCCTGTGCCTGGGGGTGGGCCTGGCCGCCATGATCACCGGCCTGGCCGCCGCTCCCTTCATTTCCTTCCCCGTGGCACGACCTCAGGTAGAGACAGCAGGGCACGGCGCGCCGGGGCCCTCCCTGCGCGTGGGCCAGGCAACGCGCACCCGGGCCTTTTGGGTCATGTGGTTCACCTGGGCCTTGGCCGGCTCCGCCGGCATAGCCATGGTCACCCTGTCCACCACCTTCGGCCTGTCCCGGGGTCTAGGCCTGCGCCAGGCGGTGGTGCTGCTCACCGCCTTCAACCTGACCAACGGCCTAAGCCGCCTGGCCAGCGGATGGCTCTCCGACTTGGCCGGACGCAACCTGACCATGGCCGCCGCTTTTTTTGCCGCCGGGATAGCCTACCTTTTGCTGCCGCAGGTGCAGGGGCTTTATCTGTGGGCCGGCCTGGCCGCAGTGGTGGGCTTCGCCTTCGGCACCCTGTTTTCGGTGAGCGCCCCCCTGGCCACCGACTGCTTCGGCCTGGAGCATTTCGGGGCCATCTTCGGCCTGGTGTTCACCGCTTACGGATTTTTGGCCGGAGCCCTGGGGCCTTGGCTGGGCGGGCACCTGCTGGATGTCACCGGCGGCGACTTCTCCCTGGTCTTCGGCTATCTGGGGTGTTTCATGCTGGTTTCGGCCGGACTGATTTTTTTGGCACGGCCGCCCCGTGCCTAGAGGCTCAGGGCCGAGTCGGCGGGGTCCAGCACTTTAAGTTTTATTACCGGGCCGTGAGTTGAAAAACCGACGAATGGCTTGCAAAAGCGGAGCGCCATAACCATGTGCTTTTCTCTTGGATGATTGCCATGATGACTAGCGTTGCCCTTCCAGCCGCAGAGGCGGCGCGGGCCAATCCGGCTCCACGGCTCACGCCAGGCACATGCCGGCGGCGAGAAGCGCAATAGTTGAGGGAAACACCATGACAAGCGAACAATACCAGACCATCGACCTGTGCGAGCGTCACCTGCCCGATGTCTTGAGAATCTGCCGGCAGGAACTCGGAGCCGATTATCATTCCGAGGCCGATTTCAATGAATGCTTGGCAAGCAACGGGAAGCGCTTCTGTAAGGTGATACTGGATGATGGGGGGAGTGTTTGTGGTTTTGGCATAGCCATGATGATGGATTCTGAATCGGCGGATGAATTTCTCAAATTGCCCGACTCCAAGGAGCGGGACAAGCTCCTCTCCGCCGGAAAGATCGGCATTCTCGACGCCGGGGCGGTGGATAACGCCAGGAAGGGAGTCGGCCTGGGAAGGTTGCTTGCACGTGCATCCCGCAAAAAATTGCTGGATGAGGGAGCCGATGTGATCTGCTCCATGGCATGGAAGAGCATACACGGCGTGACCAACGCCGAAAGAATCCTCGTCGAAAACGGGCTGGAGGAATCGATCGCAATCCAAGGATATTGGAACCAAGTGGTAGACAGTCCGCAAGGGCACCTTTGTCCGGTGTGCAAGGAGCCCCCATGCCGGTGCTACGGCGTCCTCTATGTCCGATATGTCACGCGGGAAAAGACATAACTCGTCATGATTTTTTTACTTAGATGATGATTTGCCACCACCTTGATGAAGGTTGGCCCGGGTGGTTGCCCTTTCCAACCGGACATCTTGGATAGCATGCCGTTCCAAATTTAAAGCACCAGATCGGCGGGGTCGTTCACCGGGCTCTGGCAGGCGTGGTTCGCGCATACGTAGGCCGTGGCCGCGCCTCCCACCATCTCCATCTCGGCGCAGTAGGGGGCCAGGGATTCCACCAGGGACGCGCCTCGGCCCACCGGCTTGAGCAGCAGCACCCGCCGGGGCCCGAAGGATGAGCCCGCCTTGGCCAGCAGGGCCCGGGTGTCCGCCCTGCCAGCCTGGCCCACCACCACCACCTCCTGACCGGGGCCTTGGGCGAAATCCAGGGCGTTCATGAGCTGGGCGTAGGCCCTGGGCATGCGCTCCACCACCCCTGCAAAGGCCCGCATCACTTGATCGGCCCGCTCCTCCAGCTTGGGACGGGCACTGAGCCGCCCCAGACGCAGCAGGTTGTGGGCCATCACCGAGTTGCCCGAGGGCATGGCCCCGTCGTAAATCTCCTTGTCCCGGAAGATGAGGGGCTCGCCGTCGGCCGGGGTGTAGAAGTAGCCGCCTGCTGCGTCGTCCCAGAACAGGCGGCCCGCCAATTCGGTGAGTTCCAGCGCCCGCTCCAGATGCACCGGGTCCTGGCCCGCCTGGTGCAGCTCGATGAGCCCCCAGATGAAAAAGGCGTAGTCCTCCAGATAGCCCGGCCCAGCCACGTGGCCTTGCCGCCAACGCCGCTGAAGCCGGCCGCTTTCCGTGCCGAGGCGTTTCTCCACAAAGGCGGCGGCCTGGGCGGCGGCCTCCAGATAGGCATCCTCGCCCAAGGCGGTGGACGCCTGGGCCAAGGCGGCGATCATCAGGCCGTTCCAGGAGGTGATGATCTTGTCGTCCTTCAAGGGATGCTCTCGACTTTCACGAGCAGCGAAGAGCCTCTCCCGGGCCGTGGCCATTTCGCTTTGCAGCGCCTCCGGGGCCAGGCCCTCGGCATGGGCCAACTCGTCCCAGCCCCGGGTGAGATGGGCGATGGACAGGCCATGCTCAAAGTTGCCCTGCGGGCTGATGTTGTAGATCCGGCAAAAACGCCCGCCCAGTTCCGGACCCAGCGCCTCATGCACCTGGGCCGGGGTCCACACGTAGAACATGCCTTCCTCGCCCTCGCTGTCCGCGTCCTCTGCCGAATAAAAGCCTCCTTCGGGCGAGGTCATGTCCCTGAGCACGTAGGCCAGAATCTCATGGGCCGTTTGGGCGTACTCCGGCTTGCCGGTGAGTTGATGGGCCTCCACGTAGGCCATGGTGAGCATCGCCTGGTCGTAGAGCATCTTCTCGAAGTGAGGCACCAGCCACCGCGTGTCCACCGAATAGCGGTGGAAGCCGCCGCCCACCTGGTCGAACATGCCGCCGCGCCACATCTCTTGCAGGGTCTTTTCCACCATGGCCAGGGCGACGTCGTCCGGGGCGCGCAAATGCCAGCGCAGCAAAAAGGTGAGGTGGTGGGGACTGGGGAATTTGGGAGCCTGGCCAAAACCGCCGTGCTGGGGGTCGTAGATTTGGGCCAACCCATCGTAGGCTCCTTGCAGGGTCTTTAGGCCCAATTCGCCGGCCTGGCCTTGTGTGGTGGCCCCCAGGGCCTTGATTATCTCCTCGCTGGCCGCCAGCATCTTCACCCTCTCGGTGCTTTTCCAGCGCCGGGCCAGTTCCAGCAGCACCGGGATGAAGCCGGGCATGCCCTGACGGGTGTTCTTGGGAAAATAGGTGCCCGCGTAAAAGGGCTTGCCGTCAGGGGTGAGCCACACGGAGAGCGGCCAGCCCCCCCGGCCGGTCAGGGTCTGGCACACGGCCATGTACACCCCGTCCAGGTCGGGCCGCTCCTCACGGTCCACCTTGATGGGCACGAACTCACGGTTGAGAATCCCGGCCACCTCGGGGTCTTCAAAGGACTCATGGGCCATGACGTGGCACCAGTGGCAGGTGGCGTAGCCAATGGAAAGGAATATGGGCTTGTCCTGCGCCTTGGCCAAGTCCAATGCCTGTTGGTCCCAGGGCTGCCAGGCCACGGGATTGTGGGCGTGCTGCAACAGATAGGGGCTTTTTTCCTGGGCCAGACGGTTGTCCATGGGGCCTCGCTTCCTCTCCGGTGCCTGGCTGTGTCGCGGCGGGCCGGAGGTCAGGCCCGCCGGGGCTTACTTGTCATCTATTTCCTCCACCTGGCTCTTGTGCTTGTGGCCGCACATGGGGCAGGTGATCTCGATTTCGGACTCGTCGCCGATGAACTTTTCCCGCAGCTTCTCCGGTCCCAGGAAGGTGACATCCCCGCAGGCGCAGGCGGGGCATTCGGCGCGCACTTTGTATTTACGTTTGGACATCTCGGACTCCTTAGTTTTATTTGGCCATGGGCCGGCTGAAGCCGCCGGCGGGGTTCCTATTTTTTATTGTACACACCTCGTGACCACGGCCAAAGCCCCGGCCGGCCTTGACCCGTTCGCCGCCATTGCTGCATGCTGAACAAAGGATTCGGTTTGGCCGCCGGCTGCCGGCAAGAAGGGACGCCCATGAAATTGCTATTACTGGCTACTCTGGCCCTAAACCTCGCGCTGGCCCCAGCCTGGGCCGCGGCTGGGCCGGAACAAATGCCGCCGCCCCAAGCCCAGGCCTTGTGGAACTACATCACCAAAACCTCGCCCTACGCCAAGTGGGGGCAGTGGCCCGGCTATCAAGGCCTGCAATCCTCCCGTTCGCCCCACGGACCTTACAACCGGGTCTTCGTGAACCAAACCGGCTTCGACTCCACCAAGGCCCCGCTCAACTACGGAACCATCCAGGTAAAAGTGGCCCAGACCAAGAACGGCAAGGTCAAGGACATCGTGGCCATGTACAAGGTAAAGGGATACAACCCCCAGGCGGGCGACTGGTTCTGGGCCAAGTACAGCGCTTCTGGCCAGGCACTGGCCGCCGGAAAGCTGGCTGGCTGCATCCGCTGCCACGGCGTCCTGGGCGACAACGACTATGTCATGGTCCACCAGTTTCGTTGAGGCGATATGGATCCCCGCGGCCTGATAATGGTCCATCCCGTCTGGCAGGTGGCCTCCACCCTACTGGGTTTCTACGCCGCGTGGTTTGGTATAAAGCGCCTTCGCTCCTTGCACCTGGGCCATCAAGTCTCCTTCCCACGCGCCAGGCACGTCCTGCTGGGCAAGCTGGCCCTGATGGGACTTATCCTGGGAACCGCCGGCGGAGCGATCATGGTGCGTTGGATGTGGCGGGGCTGGCTGGTCACCGGGGCCCACGCTTGGCTGGGCATGGTGGTGGCCGTCCTGGCCCTGCTGGGTTTGACCACGGGCCTGGTGCTGGAGCGCCGGCCCCGGCCCCGCCGGGCCCTGCCCCTGCTCCATGGCCTCGCCAACTTGACCCTCCTGGCCCTGTGCCTGGTTAATTTTTATTTTGGCGACCATATCCTGGACGCCCTGGGAGACTAGAGGCCGGGGCGCTGCCAGCATTGACAGCCCGGCGCGCCCCGCCTAGACTCTCATGCAACTCTTGCCTTGTTGCCCGAGGTGCTCGCCACATGCCCGTAAGGATGTCCACAGCCAACTTCATCACCCTCCTGCGCCTGCCTCTGCTGATTCTCATCGTCATCCTGCTGCACCTGCCGGGCCCTACCCCGGCCTTCATCTGCTTGATACTAATCACCGCCCTGTATCTCATGGACTGGCTTGACGGTTACGTGGCCAGGTTCAAAAACGAAGTCACCGACCTGGGCAGCGTCTTGGACATCGCCATGGACCGGGTGGTGGAAAACGTGCTGTGGTTCGTCTTCGTTTGTCTGGGTGCGGTGCCCCTGTGGGTGGGCTTGGTGTTCATCATCCGAAGTTTCTTGGTGGACGGCCTCAGGGAATACGCCCTGTCCAAGGGCTACAGCGCCTTTGGCATGATGCACTCGCCCCTGGGCAAATTCCTGGTGGCCGGCCGCTTCATGCGCGGCCTCTACGGCCTGGCCAAGGGCCTGGCCTTCGGCGGCCTAGCCCTGTGCCAAGGTCTTACCGCCTTGGGACCGGCGGCCGTGGACGAGATGAAACTTTTCTTCTGGCTCACCCCGGGTCTGGTATATTTGTCCGTAATTCTGTGTATAGCCCGGGGGGTGCCGGTGCTGTCGGATGTTCGACGCCTTCTGGAGCAAACCCCCCGGTCAAGTTAGGAGCGCGCTGGAGTTGAGCGGGCAACCCGCCGCCATTTTTGACGTAGACCGAACCCTGGTGGTTCCCTCTTCCATGGAAAAGGTCTTCGTGCCCTTCCTAATCCGCCGGGGCTACTTGCGCGCCCCGGACCTGGCCCGCTACGTCCTGCTCTACCTGGCCCGGGGCCTGGGGGGCGACGTCTCGGCGGCCCAAAACAAGGCCCACTTGCAAGGCAAGGACCCCGGCGAACTCGAACGCCTAGCCGCCGAGTGCTTTCAGAGCAAAATCTTGCCCCGCATCAGCGCCGAGGGCCGCCGCTGCCTCAACGACCACCGCCGGCAAGGCCATCTGGTGGTGCTGCTCACCGGCAGCCTGGAGCCCCTGGCCGCCCAAATCCAGCGTGAGTTGGGAGCCGATCTGGTCCTGTCGACCCGCCTGGAGGTGAAGAACGGGGCCCTTTCCGGCCAACTGGAAGGCCTGCGTCCCTATGGCCCGGAAAAGGCGCGCCTGGTGCGCCAATTGGCCCTCACGCACGGCATAGACTTGGCCTGTTCCCACGCCTATGGCGACCACCACTCGGACTACGAGTTGTTGCACGCGGTGGGCCATCCCCACGCGGTCAACCCCGACCACCTGCTGCGCCGCAAGGCCTTGGCGCGCGGCTGGCCCATCCTGCAATTCTAAAACACCCCCAACTCATGCCCCTGGTTTGCGACCTCTGACGGCGTAGGCTATATTGGCTGGTATCGACCACAGGAGGCGAGCCATGCAGGCCCCCGTGAACATGAAGCAATTCGTCAATGACCTGGAAAGCCGGGGTTGGCTGCGGCGCATCTCCGAAGAAGTGGACCCCCGCCTGGAGATCACTGCCCTCAGCGATCCGGTGATGAAGGCCGGCGGGCCGGCGCTGCTCTTCGAGCGGGTCAAGGGCGCGGACTGCCCCCTGGCCATCAATCTCTTCGGCTCGCCCCAGCGCATGGCCCTGGCCCTGGGGGTGGAGCGCCTGGACGAGATAGCCGATCGCCTGCGGGGGCTCTTGGAAATGGAGTTGCCCCAGGGAGGGCTGTGGTCCAAGCTCCTGAGCGTGCTGCCCAAGCTCAAGGAACTCAAGGCCTTCGCCCCCAAACAGGTAAAAAGCGCCCCCTGCCAGGAGGTGGTGCTAAAGGGCGAGCAGGCCAGCCTGGACCTGTTGCCCATCCTCACCTGCTGGCCCCAAGACGCCGGGCCTTTCATCACCCTGCCCCAGGTCATCACCGCCGACCCTGACACCGGCAAGCACAACGTGGGCATGTACCGCTTGCAGCGCTTTGACGCCCACACCACGGGCATGCACTGGCACCGTCACAAGGGCGGGGCGGCCCACTACCGCCGGGCCAAGGAGCTGGGGCAAAAGCTGCCCGTGGCCGTGGCCCTGGGCGGAGCCCCGGCCTCGGTCTACGCCGCCTGCGCGCCCCTGCCGGAGAACCTGCCCGAGTACATGTTCAGCGGCTTTTTGCTGCGCCGTCCTGTGGAGTTGGTAAAAGCGGCGGCCAGCGATCTGCTGGTGCCCGCCGAGGCCGACGTGGTCTTGGAGGGCTATGTGGACCCGGCCGAGCCCCTGCGCATCGAGGGGCCCTTTGGCGACCACACCGGGTATTACTCCCTGGCCGACGAGTACCCGGTGTTCCACATCACCGCCATCACCCACCGCCGGGACTTCCTCTACCCCACCACCATCGTGGGCATCCCGCCCATGGAGGACTTCTACTTGGGCATGGCCACGGAGCGCATCTTCCTGCCTCTGCTGCAGACGGTGCTGCCCGAGGTGGTGGACTACCACATGCCCGCCGAAGGGGTGTTCCACAACCTGGTCTTCGTGGCCATAGACAAAAAGCACCCCGGCCAGGCCTACAAGGTGATGAACGCCCTGTGGGGCCAGGGCCAGATGATGTTCGCCAAGGTCATCGTGGTGGTGGACGCCGACGTGGACGTGCACAACCCCCAGCGGGCCTGGTGGGAGGCTCTGAACCACATCGACCCCCAGCGGGACATCCTGTTCACCAAGGGCCCGGCCGACGCCCTGGACCACGCGGCCCAGCTTCCCTGCCTGCACTCCAAGATGGGCATCGACGGCACCAAAAAGCTGCCCGGCGAGGGATTCGAGCGGCCCTGGCCGGACCGCATCGAGATGGACCCCGAAGTCGAGAAGGCGGCGCTGGCCCGGCTCAAAGCCTGGGGCCTGCTTCCTCCGGAGAAATGACGGGTATGGCCCGGGCCTTGGAGGGCCGGCTGCGCGGCTTCGGCGAGCTGGTCAAATTCAGCCACACCATATTCTTGTTTCCCTTCGCCCTTAGCGCCCTGCTCCTGGCCACCCAGGTGCGCCCGCTCACCGTGGGCAAGGTGTTCTGGGTGGTGGTGGCCCTGGTGGCGGCGCGCAGCGCGGCCATGATAATGAACCGCATCGCCGACCGGGACTTCGACGCCCTAAACCCCCGCACCGCCATGCGCCCCCTGGTCACCGGTCAAGTGGGCCCGGCCCTGGCCTGGGCCTGGCTGGGGTTGGCCTGCGGGGTGCTGGTGCTGGCCGCCTGGATGCTAAACCCCCTGTGTCTCAAACTTTCGCCGGTGGCCCTGGCCTGGGTGCTGGGCTATAGTTTTACCAAGCGCTTCACCTGGCTGTGCCACCTGTGGCTGGGACTGGCCACGGCCCTGGCTCCCCTGGGGGCCTGGATCGCGGTGACCGGGGCCTGGGATTGGCGGGCGGCGGTGCTGGCCGCATCGGCGGCTCTGTGGGTGGCCGGCTTCGACGTGATCTACGCCTGCCAAGACATCGACTTCGACCGGCAGCACTCCCTGCACTCCCTGCCCGCCCGCCTGGGACTGGAGCGGGCCCTGTGGGTCAGCCGGGCCATGCACGCGGCCACCGTGCTGGGCTTTTTCGCCCTGGCCCCCCTGTTCCACCTGGGCGGTATCTACCTGACCGGCGCCGCGGTGGTGGCCCTAGCCCTGGTGGTGGAGCAAGCCCTGGTGGCCGTCAAGCGGGCCAACATCCCCATGGCCTTTTTCACGGTCAACGGCTTCGTGTCCATCGCCTTCCTGTTGTTCCTGGCCCTGGACCTCTGGCAGGGGGGCGGGGCATGAGCCAACTGGAAGTGGACCTGCGCCATTTGGGGGTGCTGAAAAAAGCGGTGCAGATAACCGAGGAGCTGGGTTGCGAGGCGGCGGTGCGCTACGTGCGCTATTCCTACCGCCTGCTTTCCAGAATCTACCACCCGGACCTGCACCAGGAAAACCGCCAAGCCGCCGAGGAAGGCCAGCGCCGCCTCAACGCGGTCAAGGAGCGCTTGGACATGACCAGCGACCAGGAGTTAAGCCAGTTTCTCAAGGCCTCGGCCAAACCCAGTACCGGCCACCCCCGGGTCTTGGTGGTGGAGGACGAGGAAGGCCTGGCCCACAATCTGGCCGACCTTTTGGCCATGGAGGGCTACCACGTGGCCACCGCCCCGGACGGCCTGGCCGGTCTGCGCCAGCACCTCACTTTTCGCCCCGAACTGGTCATCACCGACATTCTCATGCCTATAATGGACGGAGTGGAAATGGTGCGCACCCTGCGCCAGCGGGACCCCGGCCTGAAGGTGATTTTCATCTCCGGGTTTTTCGGCACCCGCTCCATTCAAAACGGACTCATGCAAGAGATAGAGCACTTCGGCTATCCCCGCCTAGCCAAACCCTTTCGGCCCACCCAATTGTTGGAGTTGGCGCGCCGGGCCCTGGGCGGATAGCCGGCCTCGGCCAGGAGAAGTTTTATGCCGCTGAAGTTCAGCATCACCCACCACCAGACCGGCTTTCTGAGCCCTTTCGATGGATTCAAGCCCACGCAAGTTGACGTGGAGATCCGCCGCGATCCCCTCACCGGCGACCGCAGCCGCATACTCAGCTACAGGCTGCGTTCCCTGGGCAAGCTGGACCACTCCGAATACTTGGAGCGCGACAAACAGCGCCCCTGCCCCTTTTGCCCCGAAAACCTGGAAAAAATGGCGGCCCGATTCCTGCCCCAGGAAATACCCGAGGGGCTTTTGCGCCGGGGAGAGGCGGTGGGTTTCCCCAACGTCTTCCCCTACGAGAGCCACAACGCGGTGCTGCGCCTGACCAAGGCCCACCACCTGCGGCCCAGCCAGTTCACCCCCCGCCAACTGGCCGATGGTTTTTTGCTGGCCGCCGAGGCTTTCCGCCGCCTGACTCCCAAGGCCCTCTACGCCTCGGTTAACTGGAACTACATGATGCCCGCCGGCGGCGGCCAGGTGCATCCTCACTTCCAGATCGTGGCCAGCGGCCGCCCCACCCGCTTCCAGGGCCGCCTGATACGCCGGGCCCGGGTCTTTGCCAAGCGCGAGGGCCGTGAGATGATGGACGCCTATCTGGAGCACGAAAAGACCGAGGGCTCCCGCTGGGTGGGCCAGGTGGGGCCGGTGGCGTGGCTGGCGCCTTTCGCGCCCCGGGCCATTTATGATCTAATGGCCCTGTCTCCGGCCGGCAAAAGCTTGTTGGAGTTGACCCCCCAGCAGGCCCTGGGCCTGGCCCGGGGGATGCGCCGGGTGGTGAGCTTCTTGGAGGCCCGGGGGGTGAGCGCCTACAACATGGCCTTGCACACCTCCCTGCAACCCGGCGCGGGGCTGCCTTTCATGCTGCGCATCGTCAGCCGGGTGCATATCCCCCCCATGGGGGTGGACGAGATCAACTACTTCGAGAAGCTGCACGATGAGACCGTGTGCTTCCTCAGCCCCGAGGAGATGGCCCAGGATTTGAAAACCATGTGGCGCGACTGAGGCGCCACCGAGTTAAAAAAAAGAGGTATTCATGGAATATGACGGGGCCCTGACTCTGGGAGGCGTGCTCAAGGAGGTGGCCTCGCGCTGGGGCCAACGCGAAGCCATCGTGGACCTGCCCAGCGGACTGCGCCTGAGCTACGCCCAATTCGACCGCTACAGCGACCAACTGGCCCGAGCCTTCATGGCCCTGGGCCTGAAGCCGGGCCAGCGCCTGGCCCTATGGGCCCCCAACCTGCCCCCTTGGATGGTGGTGATGTTCGCCGCGGCCAAGGCCGGAGTGGTGTTCTCCAGCGTGGACACCAGCTTCGGAGCCCCGGAGCTGGCCTACCAACTGGCCCAGTCCCGCTGCGCGGCCCTGGTGTTGGCCCCGGGCATCGTCGGCGACGAGTATTTGGAGGCCCTGTGCTCCCTGTGCCCCGAGTTGAGCAGCCCCGCTCCCCAGGGCCTGGACTGCGCTGGGCTTCCCGCCCTCAGACGGGTCATCGTGTTGGGCGAAAACGCCCCACCGGGGGCCCTGACCTGGGACCAGGCCATGGAGGTGGGCCGCACCGTGCCGATGGAAACCCTGGCCGAGCGCATGGCCCAGGTGAAACCCGGCGACACGGCCACCCTGCTCTACACCTCTGGCACCACCGGCCGTCCCAAAGGGGTTATGAGCCCCCACCGGGGTCTGATCCTCACCTCGGCGGCCGGAGGGGACAACCAGCGTTTGAGCGAAGAGGACCGCCTGGTGATTTCGGTGCCACTGTGCCACATGTTCGGCTGCATCTGCATAGCCATGGCCGGCATCCTCAAAGGAGCGGCCCTGGTGATCCCTTCCCTCCTGCCCGAGCCCGGGGCCACCCTCCAGGCGGTGGTCAAGGAGAACTGCACCGCTCTTTACGGCCCCCCCACCTCCTTCATCGCCATGATGGACGACCCGGCCTACCAGCAGATGGCCGGGGGCGGGTTGCGCACCGGTGTCATGGCCGGGGCCCAGTGTCCCATCGAAGTGATGCACAAGGTTGTAGAGGAGATGGGAGTCAGCGACATCCTCATCGGTTACGGCCAGACCGAGGCTTCCTCCTGGATCTCCACCAGCCGGCCGGTGGACCCCTTGGAGCTAAGAGTGTCCACGGTGGGCCGTCCGGTGCCCGGAGCCGAGGTAAAGATAGCCGACCTGGCCGACGGCCAAGCCCTGCCGCCTGGCGGCGTGGGGGAGGTTTGCACCCGGGGCTATGTGATGAACGGCTACTTCGACCTGCCCGCAGAGACCGCCCAGGCCTTGGACCGGGAGGGCTGGCTGCACACCGGCGACCTGGGGACCATGGACGAGGATGGCTACATCCGCATCTCCGGACGGATGAAAGAAGTCATCCGCAAGGACGGCCTGGCCATATTCCCGGCGGACATCGAGGAGGTGCTGTTCGCCCACCCGGCGGTGAACACCGTGTCCGTGTTCGGGGTGCCCCATCCCGAGTTGGGGGAGGAGGTGGCCTGTTGGATCAAGTTGGTGAACCACACCCAGGCCACTGAGCGGGAGATAATGACCTACCTGCGGGAGCGGCTGCCCCAGAACCACCTTCCGGCTTGGCTGCGCTTCGTGGATGAATTCCCCATGACCCCGTTGGGCAAGATCAAGAAGTTCCGCATGCGCGAAATCATGCTGGCCCTCCTGGAATCCGAAAGTGACTAATGGCCTTAAAATACAATAAAACTTGACTTTCAGCCCCGATATAGGTAGATATTTATTGGTGTTCCCGCTTTGACCCTAACGGGACGGTGAGGTTATGGACGTCAAGGAAATTAGAGACAAAGAATTTCCCCGCCGCTTCCGGGGCTATGACCCCCAGGAGGTGGAAAGCTTTGTCGGCAGGCTGGCAGACTACATCGCGGACCTGCACCGTGAGTTGGACAACGTCAGCGATCAGCTGCGTCAAACCAACGTGGATCTGAAGGAATACCGCGTCCGCGAAAAGACCCTGGAGGCCAACCTTACCCAGACCCGCCGAATTTCCGACGAGATGAGAGCCAACAGCGAGAAAGAGGCCAAGTTCATCGTGGCCGAGGCCGAACTCCAGGCCGAAAAGATACTCAACCAGGCCCACAACCGCCTGGCCCAGATCCACGACGACATCACTGAACTCAAACGCCAGCGGGCCCAGTTCGAGGTTCGCTTGCGCTCCTTGGTGGAGGCGCACCTGAAGCTTCTGGAGGTCGAGGCGGACCGCGACCGCGACCTTTCGGAGTTGGAGGACAAGATCAAGATCCTCAGGAGCCCTTCAACTTAGATTTCTACTCCGGTGCCAAACATCAAAACAGAAACCCACGGGGTCAGCCTGGCCATACGGGTGGTGCCCCGTGCGTCCCGCGATGAGCTGTCCGGGGTGGAGGCCGGTGCGCTCAAGGTGCGCCTCACCGCTCCCCCGGTGGAAGGCGCGGCCAACCAGGCCCTGGTCAAGCTCCTGGCCAAAAGCCTGGGAGTGGCCAAGAGCAAGGTGGTATTGGTCAGCGGGGAGCGCTCGCGCAATAAACGTGTAATGGTCCATGGGTTGAGCCAGGACGAACTGCGCCGGCGGCTGGGGCTGTGAAACTCGGTCTGGCAGCCCTGACCCTTCTGCTGTTTTCAGCCGGCGCGGCCCTGGCCGGTATACCGGTCCAACTGGCCGTGCAAGCGCCCTCCCCCGAGCTGGCCGCCCACGCCCGCCAGATAGTGGAGCGGGCCGCTCCCCGCTTGGAGGCCTGGACCGGGATCGCTCCCTCGCGGATACGCATCGAAGTGTTGGCCACCCGCCAACAGTTCGAGCAGCGCATGGCCCAACTGGGCGGCCCCCGCTGGGCCGCCGGCCTGGCCCTGCCCGGCCAGGGGCTAATCGTGCTGCGCTCCCCCCGCCAACTGGGCGACCCCGAACAGTTTCGCTATCTGCTCATCCATGAACTGACCCACCTGTATCTGGCGGCCGGACTGCGGGGCCGCCGGGCGCCACTGTGGCTGGAAGAAGGCCTGGCCATGCGCCTGTCCGGCGAGGGCGGATGGACCCGGGCCGCCACCATGACCGGCGGGGTGTTGGGCTCGGGCCTGTTGCCCATGGATGATCTGGAGCACCGATTTCCCCCTCAGGCCCACCAGGCCGCCTTGGCCTATGCCCAGAGCTACTACCTTATCATCTGGCTGCAAAACGAGTTCGGCCCCCAGGCCCTGCCGGGCATCATCAAGGGCCTGTCCCAGGGCCGTCCCCTCACCGCGGCCCTGATGCAGGCCACCGGCCTGAGCATGGCGGGCATTGAAGAGCGCTTCACGGACGACATGCACTCGCGCTTTTCCTGGATTGCGGTGCTGGGCACCGGCGGGGTCTTGTGGGCTCTGTTGGCTCTGGGGGCCATGGTGGGGCTGGTGCTGCGCCGGAGACGGCAAAAAGCGGCGGTGGCCCGCATGGACGACCACGGGGGCGAGCAGGCGGTGCTCCGCCCCCGTCCCCGGCGCGGACGCGAACGCCAAGCGGTTCTCAAGGAAGCTGGGATGGACGAACCCGAACCCCCGAAAAGGGCCCGGTCACAAAAGGACGCCTAGGCGCTATGGGGGCAGCCCAGGTGCTCCAAGGATTCGTCGTGGCGCAGGAGGGCCTGATAGCGCTCCCTGGCGGCGGCGCATTCAAAGCTGAGACCGCAGTGGGCCAGGCAGATGTGATCGTCCCGGTCGAACTCCCCGAAACAATCTATGCGGTCTTCCAGTTCCTCCAATATCAGGAGTCGGGCCAAATCATTCCTCGCCGAATCAGTTGATGAAAACCCTTCTGAACTCTTTGACATTTTGCAAGGCGATGCCCGCGCCCATCACCACGCAAGTGAGGGGGTCCTCGGCCACGTTGACCTTGAGCTTCATCTCCTGCTGAATCAACCGATCCAGCCCACGGATGAGGGCTCCACCCCCGGCCAAGGTTATGCCTTGATCGGCCACATCGGCCGAAAGCTCGGGCGGCGTCTTCTCAAAGGCCCGTTTGACGCTCTCCAGGATCACCTCTACCGGCTCGGACATGGCCTCGCGCACCTCCTCGTCGGTGATGTTTATGGTGCGCGGTATGCCTTCCACCAGATCCTTGCCGCTGACCTCCATGGACAGGGGGTGCTCCAGCGGATAAGCCGAGCCGATTGATATCTTTACCTGCTCGGCGGTGTTTTCGCCAATCAGAACCTGATATTTCTTCTGAATGTAACGGATGATGGATTCGTTGCCCTCGTCGCCGGCCACCCGCACCGACTCGGAGTAGGCAGTGGAGTACAAGCTTATCACCGCCACCTCGGTGGTGCCGCCGCCGATGTCCACCATCATGCAGCCCTGGGGCCTGTCGATGGGCAGGCCAGCCCCTATGGCTGCGGCCATGGGCTCCTCGATGAGGTAGATGTCCCGGGCCCCGGCCTGCTCGGCGCTTTCGATCACCGCCCGCTTTTCCACCTGGGTCACCCCGCTGGGCACCCCGATGAGCATGCGCGGCTTCATGAAGCCGGTGGACGACTTCACCTTGAGGATGAACTCTCGGATCATGATCCGGGTCATGTCGAAATCGGCGATCACCCCGTCCTTGAGGGGCCGGGCGGCCACTATGGTGGGGTTGGTGCGTCCCAGGTACTGCTTGGCGTCGAATCCAACGGCCAAGGGCTTGCCGGTGTCGCGTTTAAGGGCCACCACCGAGGGCTCGTTTAGCACCACACCCTTGCCCTTGACGAAGATGAGGGTGTTGGCCGTACCCAGGTCCATAGCCAAGTCCTTGGAAAACAGACCCAACAGTTTGTTCAGCACAACGTTACCTGCCTTTTCCCGCCCGCAATTGGGGCATGGCTCAAGCTAAAATGAGGCAAGGCGATAGTGGGCCAAGGTCGCCGCCACCCGGTGGCCGGCCAGTTCCAAGGCCCGCTCCTCCTCCTCATCGATGGAGCGTTCGGTGTGCCCGGCAAAGGCCCATACTCCCACCAGCCGCCGCCAGGCCAAAAGAGGCACCCCCACGAAGGCATTGTAGCCCCGCAGGGGCTCGTCCGGAGCGATAAGGAAAGATTTGCCTTGTCCCGGCCGCATGCGGTGGTGGGTAAGGGGACGGGCCTCCCGGAGCACCCAGCCCACCAGGCCCTGGGTCACCGGGAAGGAGCGGCCCCGCAGGGTGGCCACGCTGGGCCCCTGCACCGCCTCCACCCAGAACTGTTTGCGCCCCGGGTGCAGCAGGCACAAAAAACCCATGGACAGGCCCGTGAAGCGCCGCCCCGCGTCCAATATCTCGTCGTAAAGCTCACGGCGGCCGCTGAAGCTCAAGGCCGCGTTCTCGATGTCATAGAGCAGATCAAGTATGCGGCCATAAAGGGCCTCCCGGGCGCAGGTTTCCTGCTGCGCCACCATCTGCCCCATGAACACCGCGAAATCACGTATTATTTTCTTCTCACGTTCGCCGAAGACATGGCGGGTCTTGGTGTCCACCACCAGCACCCCCAGTTCGCCCACCGGCACCCCCACAAAAGCCTTGATGCCCTCGTCGGCGTGGTACAGGCCAGTGGCGTCGGAGGTCTGCTGATAGCGGTCCACGTCCACCGGGCGGTTGTGCTTGGCCACCCAACCCACCAAACCCTCGCCCACCTGCACCGGCGCGTCCGAGCGGAAGGAACGGCCCATGGAGTGCCAAGCCGCGGCGTGCAGTTGTTTGCCCCCGGGCTCGCGCAGGAACAAGGCCACGGTGTAGGCCTCGGTAAGATTGGCCAGCAGATCCACCGCGTCTTTCAGGCCATGACGAGACTGCGTGGGCATACGACCTTGCAAGGCCGTGGTCTCAGCAGCAATCGTCGCAAAAATTGCCATAGGACCGGTCGTAACCGCGCTCTGTTTCCGGGGTGAAGAAACAACCTGGGATTTGACGCATTTTCCGGTGATAGGCCACGCACTGGCAGCACAGGCCCGTCTTGTCGCAGGCACTGTAACTACAGGTGCATTGGGCCAAATTGGCTTGCAGGTTGGGGCAGGCCTCTTTCATTTTTTCATAATCGGCCACTAATCGTATGCTCCAGTTGATAAAAACCATTTATGATTGGCCATTAGCCCATGGAACCACTCTATATAGTTAGTATATTTGTGTCAACCACAAAATAATGGGGTTTGTGCCTTAAAAAATTGGGAAATTGGCCTTGCCACCCGCCCAAGGAAGAATTATTACTATCATATGCCTGAACTACCAGAAGTAGAAAGCGTACGACGCACCTTGGCCCCGGGTCTGCTGGGCCGCACCCCAACCTCGGTGCGGGTGGGCTTGGACAAGCTGGCCCGGCCCACTCCCGCAATCCTTAGCGCCGGCATCCGGGGACAGAGCATATCCGAGCTGCGGCGCCACGGCAAACTGCTAATGCTGCGCATGTCCGGCGGGTCCACCTGGGCCATCCACCTGGGCATGACCGGCCAGGTCATCTTGGCCGAAACGCGCCCACTGGTGAAGCACATCCACATCACCGTGGGCTTCGCGGACGGCGGCCCGCGCCTGTATTACCGCGACCCCCGCCAGTTCGGCTTCATGGCCTGGTGCGCGGATCAGGCGGCCCTGGAAGCCGGCCCCCTGGCCAACATGGGCCCCGACGCCCTGGGCATACCCCTGGAGGTGTTCCTCGAGCGCCTCCATGGGCGGAGCGGCAAGCTCAAGAGCCTGCTCCTGGACCAGCGGGTGCTGGCCGGGGTGGGCAACATCTACGCCGATGAGTCCCTGCACCGGGCCGAACTGCACCCCCTGGCCCGGCCCGCCGGCCTGAGCCGGGAGCAGTTGGCCAACCTGCACCGTCATCTGCAAGAGACCCTGGCCGAGGCCCTGGCCCGGGGCGGCTCCACCATCAGCAACTTCGTGGACGCCCACGGCCGGCCCGGCACCTTTCAGCACGCCCACAGGGTGTACCAGCGCGGCGGCCAGGCCTGCGGGGTGTGCGGCCGCGAAATACAGCGCATCGTGGTGGCCGGGCGCAGCACCCACTTCTGCCCGGGGTGCCAGGGCCAATAGCCCCCCGGCCGCCCGGCCGGGTTGGAAAAGCCCGCCGATTTCCTAAAAATAGTGGCACATACAGTTCACAGTTGTTAGGTTGCCATGTAGTCAAAAATGTTGCTCCGCCGCCATGGTCCTGGTGCCGGCCGGGTAGCCTTTTTTTATGACCGGGACAAAAACAGGAGCAAACCATGGCAGAAATCATTGCCGGCGATAAGGTCCGCATTCACTACACCGCCAAGCTGGAAGACGGCACCGTGGTGGACTCCAGCCAGGGCAAGGACCCGCTGGAGTTCGAGGCGGGCAGCGACCAGCTGATCCCCGGCGTGTCCAACGCGGTCATCGGCATGTCGGTGGGCGACAAAAAGACCGTCGCCGTGCCCCCGGACGAGGGCTACGGCCCCCACCAGCCCCAGGCTGTGCAGCAGGTGCCCAAGCAGCACTTCCCGGAAGAGGCCTCGGTGGGCGACGTGTTCAAGGCCGTGTCCGAGCAGGGCGAGATGATGGTGCGGGTGGTCGATATCGACGACGACATGGTCACCGTGGACGCCAACCATCCCCTGGCCGGCCAGACCCTGGTCTTCGATATGGAGATCGTGGAGTAGCCAAGGCTACGACGCTAGATTCGAAATGAGAAGCCCGGGCGGCGCAAGCCGTCCGGGCTTTCTTATTTGTCGCATCCGTTTATTCATAATTAACGTAGGTTAAACATAACCAGCCATATTGATACTCAACTCCAGCGATCAAACCGATGGCGATTTAACCCTATCACCAGCTAAGCGCATCTGCGGGTTTTCATCCATCCGCCCAATTCAGATGTTGACCAGTCCGGCAGCAGGCAGTTAATTTAAAGCAAGAAATTAAATGGAAGGGGGAAGTAGTGAACTTATGAAACTTTTAATACCTATCATGGGAACGATTGCTGGCGTAGCTGGCTGGTTCTTACTAAGTTTCTCTTTCGTTGCTGGCATTTTACTAATAATTTTTGGAGTAATTACATCAGTAATTTCAATACTAGGGACCTATGTGCAAGACAAACAAATCCAAGGGATTAAGTTCACACAAGCTGTATTATTTCATAAGGCAGGAATGGGCAATATATTTAAAATTCAATTGGATCATGAAATAACAAGAAAGGGGGCATCAAACAACGTAATAAAGCTACTGGAGCTTGCATTAATAGTAGACCCAGAAGACGTCGATGTAATGGAAGAATTGTCAGCCGCCCTGGCATTATATATAAGTTATTGCCATTTCTTAAACAATAAGCTATCCGACAAACAATTACAAGAAATTAGGAGAGTTAAACAGCTATGCATAGCGGCAAAGAAACGAAATCCCAACTCTTCAATGTTTTATGCTACGGTTGGAATGATTTGGGACATTGAAGACAAGCATGAAGAGGCAAGAAAGTGGTTCAGAAAATTAGGCAAACTCAAAGCGGACCCGTATTGGAGGCTTTATATATCTACATCGTGGCTTCTGTCTGGCAATTATAAGGAAGCACTAATTGAAATGGAACTGGCAATTAAAGAAGGCACAAAAGGTGGAATGGTTGACTTTTATTATGCACGTTCGCTAGAGGCTTGTGGTCAATATGAAAAGTCTTTACTTTTCTACGAATCAGCCATAAAAATCGAGGTAAACAACGACCAGTTATACAGCAACTACGCCAGCGCACTTCACATGACAGGAAATTTTCTAGCTGCATCGACATATTTTATGTCTTTGGCTTTTAGAATGATTTTTTTTCGCTCTAAAAAGTCCATATATTTTTTTATTAGAGCTGTTCACCTTTTCTTTTTAGGAGGGCTGCTAAACACATCGCGTGCAGTATGGAAAATAACAAAATTTGTACCTATTATAAATCGGTTCCATGTCTGGCTAATTAATCCTAGCGAACCCTACAAAACACTCCTAGCTCTAAGGATTGAAAAAGGCTATGTCGGAGAAGCGGAAGTGCTAGCGCGGAAACGATTAGCAATACTACCTAAGTCACCGTACGCAATGAGTGATCTTGCTGTTTGTGCTGCTCATAATGGTGATACAGAACTTGCTTACAGTCTCCTTAATAAAGCCATAGAGTTGAAGCCTAACTATATAGCATTTCAGTGGAATATAAAGCAGATCGATTTATGGGCGAAGGGCAGGCGGGGAGGAGTTTATTATGTTGACAAAAAAGGAAGCCTTCAAAAAAAACAGAGTCTACTAAAATAAATTATATTGCCAGAGTACATTTTTAACCATCTTTTCTACATCCCCCGCCTATACTTCCCCCCCACGTCATACAGCGCCTTGGTGATCTGCCCCCGGGAGCAGACCCGCACCGCACTTCCCCCCTAATCCATGGGCTCGAAAATGACGCCCTTGTCCCCGGTGATGGTGACGCAATGCTCTATGTCGCCGCTCTGTATGGCCAAGGGTATGCCCTCGGGAAAGGCCAGGCACTTGCCTTCGCCGTAGTAATGGCGGCATT
>JAHJPG010000018.1 GCA_018819925.1 Pseudomonadota bacterium | reverse complement strand
ACGGCCACCCACGTTTTTGTCCACGCTGTAGAAGCGGGCGCGCAGGTAGCCGTGGCCAGGCATGTTCACGAACCAGGAACCGACTTCGCTGCTCTGGTTCTTGGTCAGCTCTTCGCTCTTGCTCTGTCAGCCGATGTCGGTCAGCATACGGGCGGCCATGTCGAACGTATAGGTCGACGGGGAGACCGCCAGCGCCGGAACGGCTACGGCCAAGATGGCCATCACCGCCACGGCAATGGTAATCAGTTTTTTCATGGAATCCTTTTCTCCTTTCCTAACGGAAAACCGGATGCGTCTTGCGGCTTGCCGGCACAATACCCGGGGCCAGACGCACCAGTCACCCTCTGCCGGGGCAGGCTCACCCCGGGCCTCGCCGAGCAGAGGGCCCAGCCTAAGCGGTCTAAAGCAGGGGTCTTATGGGGATCCAGCTCCCTAGCCGAAGCCGAATCCCAACCGCCTACTCGACCTTGTGGCCAAAAATAGCAAGCGAGGAACCTTTTTGTCAAGCGATTTGTATTTCTTTTCGCGGGCCTAGCCGGAGTGCTCCGGGGCATCGGGACGTTGCCGCAGAAGCTTGTGGGCCAGGGACCACAACACCCGCATGATGACATACATGGGTATGAAAGCGGCGGCGTAGCTCATGCTCCACTGGGTCCCCGGAAAGGGGACGCTGACCATCCCGAAGCGCCATTGCAGCCAAGCCAGGGCCAAAAAAGCAGGCCACAGCGAAGAACTGCCCATCGCCACCTGCATGAAGAAGCTTTTGCCAAAAGATTCGTTGGCTTGGGTGTTGAACCCCTTGTAGGCCAGCCGGTCCCCGGCCCGTAGCGCCTCCCAGGACCTGCTCTGACCCTCGGCCATCTGGTCTAGCTGGCTTTGCAAGTGGGCTCGGTTGATGCGCCTGACTACCGCCAGGGTGGCCTCGCCCAGGATGGTGCACCAAAGGCACAGCACCCCGGTGCCCAGCCACCAGCCGGCCACCGGGCTGCCCAGCCAGCGGTAGGGGGCGATCAAGTATGAATCGGCCTGGGCCAGCAGCCAATAGAGCGGGTCCATGGTTCCTCGCGGCGGGGGTTAGCTGCCAGAGTATACCCACAAAAACGGGGCGGCCGCGAGGGCCGCCCCGGTGGCGCCATAAACAGCGCTCCCTAGAAGGGAGGCACGATGCTGTAGCCCAGGAAGCCCTTGGTGGTGTAGCGCAGGCCCACGTAGAAGGCCAGGATGATGAAGATGATCTTGAGCCACCTCTCGGGGATGTACTTGGAGGTGCGCGGGCCGATCATGGAGCCGATGAAGATGCCGATGAGCTCGGCACCGATGAGGCCCCAGGACACCACGACGCCCTTGCCCACCATGTAGGAGAAGATGCTCACGATCATGCCCACCAAAACCGCCAGGGCGCTGGTGCCGGCCACCAGGAACATGGGCAGGCCGGCCACCGAGGTGAGGAAGGGCACGAACAGGAAGCCGCCGCCCACCCCCAGGAAGGAGGCGATGGCCGCGATGACCAGGCCGCCCAGCATGGGGATGAAGGCCCGGAACTTGAACTCCACCCCGAAGAAGGTGAAGCGGATGGTGCCCATGAAGAAAGTGAGGACCATGCCGGCCAGGGCCAGGAGGTAGGCCACCACCATGGCCTTGCCGTAGAGGTTGAACCAAAGCCCGCTGGCCACCACGCAGGCCAGGGCCAGCCACATCAGACCCTGGCTGCCCCTGATGACCTTCACGCCCTTGTCCTTGGTGTCGCCCTCCTTGGTGCTCTTTTCAAAGGCCGCCGCCGCCGCCTTGGCCTCTTTCTTGGAGGCCTGGCCCCGGGGGGTCAGCTCGTAGATCAAGAAGACGCTCAACAGGAACACCAACAGGCCGAAGTAGCCGATGTAGGCCTTCAGCGACACCTTGCCCGCGGTGAGTTCGGGGATCAGCCAGGAGCCGGCCACCCCGCCCACGGCCAGACAGGCGCCCAAGGGCAGCACCAGCCGCCCCATTTTGTAGTAGTTGAAGCTGGAGATGAGGGCCGACAGCCCCACCAGCCACTGGTTGGACACCCGGATGGAGTCGGTGAGGAGTTTGTTGACCGGGTTGCCCTTGCCGTAGCTGCTGGCGTAGTCGCCCAGGCCGAAGATGGTGATGTGCCCCACTCCGGCCATGATGCCGCCGAAGGCGCCCACCGTGGAGAATATCCAGCCCACCCAAATGGCCCACAGCAATCCCCATACGTAGTGGGCCGCCGGCGCGCCGGGAATGCCCAGGAAGCCGGGATCGCCGCCCCGCTTGGCCACGCCCTTGGCCATGGCCTTCTTGGTCCCTTCGGCGTGTTTGGGGTCGGCCAGGCTCTTGTTGATGGCTTTCTGCAGCTTGGCCGGCATGTCCTTGCTGACCATGCTGGCCTGCTCCTGCCCGGCGGGGGCCACGGCCGGCTTTTGGGCCAGGCTCCCGGTGGTGGCCACCGCAGTCATCAGGCCCAGGATCATAATGCTCAGAGTTGCTAACCAAAGCTTGCGCATATTCGCCTCCCCGGGCCCTTGGCCCCGATTGGATTTGGGAAGGCCGGGCCGCTTCTCACCTTGGACGCTCCAAGCGCGGCTCGGTCATCGAGTAAAAAAATAGCATACCTTCCGTTTGAGCTTCAAGCGCACAAGCGGATGGCCGATTTTCTAATAGGCTGGGGCAGGCGCGTCAAGCTCCTGCTCCAAGTGGGCGCACAGGGCGTCGTGGACCTGGGGCAGGGGAGGGGGTTGACCGCTCTCCTGGGCCAGGCTGGTGGTGACCGCGTCCAGGCCGCACGCTTTTATATAGCCGAAATAATTAAGGTTGGTGCTTACGTTCAGGGCCAGGCCGTGCATGGTGACCCCCTGGCGCACCGCCAGGCCGATGGCGGCCAGCTTCCGGCCGCCCACCCAGGCTCCGGGCCGCTCCGGGTCGCCGGTGGCCTTCACCCCGAACTCCGCCGCCGCGTCGCACACCGCCTGGGTGATGCCCTCCACCAGGCGGCGCACCCCCAGGCCCCGGCGCAGCAAAGACACCACCAGGTAGACCACCGCCTGGCCCGGGCCGTGGTAGGTCACCTGGCCGCCCCGCTCCACCTTGAAAACGGTCAGGCCCTTGGCGGCCAACTCCTCGTCGTTCAAGAGGATATTGTCCGGCTCGGCGTGGCGGCCCAGGGTGAGCACGTGGGGGTGCTCGCAGCAGATGAACATATCCCGCCCCTTGTCCTGGGCCCGGGCCGCGTGCAGGCGGCGCATGCGCTCCAAGGCCTTGGGATATGGGATCAAACCCCAGTTGATTCGCTTGAAGGGTTTAGTTGCCATGGCGAAACATGGTATCTCTCCGGCCGGCCGGCGGCAAGAGGGTAAATCTGGCCTGGGTCGGGGCGGGATTAAGCCATGAATACCACTAGGATACAGGTGCGCGAAAGGCCGGTTCTCGCCGGGGCCACAGGGGAAGCTTTTCCCAAAAGTCTGGCTGTACGATACAATTATCCATCATGGGCATTCAAGGGATCATTTTTGATTTTGACGGCACCCTGGCCGAGCTGAATTTGGACTTCGGGCTCATGGCCCGGCGGGTGGAGGAGCTGGCCCGGCGCGAGGGCTTCACCGGCCCCTGGCCAGGGGGCTATCTGTTGGAGGCGCTCAAGCTGGTAGGCGACCGCATGGGCGACGGCTTCGCAGGCCGGGCCGCGCTGGTCATCGAGGCGGTGGAGCTGGAGGCCGCCGGGCGGGCCAGGTTGTTCCCCTTCACCCGGCCTCTGCTGGCCCAAGCCCGGACCCAGGGCCTGGCCCTGGCCGTGGTCAGCCGCAACTGCGGCGCGGCAATCCGCCACCTCTTGCCCGAGGCGGACCAGCTCCAGGCCTTCCTTCCCCGGGAGCGGGCCCCCAGGCCCAAGCCCCACCCGGATCAGCTCTGGGACGCCTGCCGCCAGATGGGCCTGGAGCCCGGCCAGGCGGCCATGGTGGGCGACCACCCCACGGACATGCAGGCCGCCGTGGCCGCCGGGTGCCTGGCGGTGGGAGTCACCAGCGGGCGGGTAGGCGGGGGGGAACTGAAAGATGCCGGGGCGCAGGTGGTGCTGCCGGATGCGGGGGAGATTCTTAACGTTTTACGAGGTTAACTTTTAACCCCTTTAATAATTCTTGAATGGTGAAAATTAAATCTTCCTTTTCTTGCATTGTTGTTCCTCCGCCACTTAATTGTTTAAAAAATATTGTTGGTATTTTTTTACGGCCCAACATTATCTCGTTAACCCCAGGAAAATCCTTTTTGGCGTTTAATATGACTTCACTCCCCGAGTTGAATGCAAGTATTTCACTAGCCATCTTATTTACAACAACTATACAAAGAGGGTTTGCTTCTTTAATGAGCAATTTGCAAAGTTTTAGCTGTTCTAGCCAAAAAGGACTCAAACATCGGCCATATGGGTTTGTGTAAATCATCTCCGGTAATTCCGAGGCGTTTTTCTCTCTCCACATAAAAATATCTATATGGTCGAATTCTTTTTCTAAACCAACTTCTTTGGCGACGTGCTTAAGAGGATTGAAATATCGTTTGTATTGTTCTCTGGCTTCTGAGTATTCGTCTTTTGAAATGACAAAAGGTTCATCGTTAGGGCATGTTCTGCATTCTTGGAAATGAAAAAGGGTGCTACAATCCGCACATTTTTCGTGGCCCGTATCTCTTAAGTGGTTTCTCACGTCTGGTTCAGAAAATGAGGGATTTAGCCCAATGAACAAGATTGTTTGTTTGTTGGGCTTTGGATAAACCATTGGTATTTTAGCAATTGTTGACTGGTCGCAGTATTCGCACCATAAATTCCAAATTTGTTGGTTTATTTTTTCAATATTTCCCATCTAGCCCCCCATCTTCCCCAAAACAAAAGCGCCTGCCCCCCGGCAGACGCTTTAAATCATCCGGCCCCCAGGCCCCGCCTCAGCTCCGGCACACCGGGTCGGCCACGTTGCGTTGCAGCTTGTCCAACTCCTCGGGCTTGAACATGCCCGCCCCGTTCACCGCCTCGGTGTTCCAGGCCGTGCCGGGGTTCATGGCCTGCAAGGTCCAGCTCATGCACCCCTCCACCGCCTCGGCCATGCGCTCCAGCTCGGCCGGGCCGTGCCAGGACGGGCAGATGGTTGAGCGGAACTCGTGGGCCACCCCGCTGGCCTTGAGGTATTCCAAGCTCTGAGCCACCCGCTCCACCTCGATGGCCCGGCCGCAGGCCCGGCGGTAGGCCAGGGGCTCCAGGGGCGCCTTCACGTCCATGGCCACCATGTCCACCAGGCCCGCCTCCACCACCCGGGACAACACCTCGGGGCGGTAGCCGTTGGTGTCCAGCTTCACCTTGAAGCCGTCCTGGCGAATCTGCGCCAAGAGATCCTCCAGGCCTGGGTGCAGGGTGGGCTCGCCCCCGGAAACCACCACCCCGTCGATCCAGCCCACGAAAGGCCGCAGCCGGTCCAGCACGCCCTCCAGGGGCAGGGTCAAAAGGCTGTCGGGGTCGGACACCAAGGGGCTGTAGTTGTGGCAATAGGGGCAGGCGAAGTTGCAGCCCGGCAAGAACAGCACCGCCGAGATCAGGCCCCGCCAGTCAAGGAAACTGGTCTCGATGAAGCCCTTGAGCGGCGGCGGCTCCGGCCGGCGGCTGGCAACGGCGGAATCAGGCATGGGCCATGGTCTTCAAATAAGACTTGATCTTGATGGCCCCGCTGATGTGGCTGGAGTCGTCCAAAACCAAAATCGGCAGTTCCTTCTCCGCGATTTCCACCAACTCGTGCCAGGCCAAATGGGCCAACGCCGCCGGGTCCTCGGGCGTTAACACGTCAATGGCGATGCCCAAAGAAGCCATGTCGAACTTGTCGGTGATGTAGTGGCACTTCTCGCAACCGGGTTTGGTGAATAGAGTCATACGATAGACCCTCCTTGTGGGGTTTGGGCGTAGCCGGGGGATGCTTTTTTTATAAAAAAGGCATCCCCCGGACCCCCTGCCAAAAAATTTTGCGCGATACTGCCCCGGCCGTTGGCCGCGGCAGTATCGCGGTCATTACGAATTTGCTTTGCGATGGCCAGGTTTGGCTTCAAAGGATTGCCTTCTCCTGGATTAAGTTCTTTCCGGGGGCCTGGAAGCTTTTTTTCAAAAAAGCTCCCCCCCGGCCTTCCCCAAACTAACCGGCCTGGGCCTTGTCCTGTGCCGGGGCCGAGAAGAAGCCCTGGTTGCGCCAGCGGTCCCTGAGCTCGCCCAGCTTGCCCTTGTTCCAGGAGGAAACCCGGGTGAAGTAGCCGGTGATGCGGGTGATGTGGTCCATCTGGTCGCTGCCGCAAGCGGGGCAGGTTTCCATCAGGCCCCGGTGGTTCTTTTGGCAGGCGCGGCAACAGGAGAACTCGGGGCTGAAGGCCACTTGGTCGTTCTTGGTGTCCCTAAAGATCTTGATGACGAAGTTGGCCATGGACTCCTTGGAGGGGTGCTGCTCGCCCAGCCACACGTGGGTGATGGCCCCGGCCTCGATGAGGGGGTGGAAGCGGCCTTCCAGCTTGACCCTCTCGATGGGGTTGGTGTGCGAGGCCACGTTGAACAGGGTGGAGTTGGTGTAGTAGACCTCGCCGGTGAACAAATCGCCCTTTACCGCGTGCTTGGCCTTGTCAGCGAAGTGCTTGAGGTCCAGCTTGGCGAAACGGTAGGCGGTGGACTCGGCCGGGGTCTGCTCCAGCACGAAGCGAATGCCCTCGCGCTCGGCGTACTCGTCGCACAGGTACTTCATCTGGGCGATCACCTTGAGGCCGAACTTCATGGCCTCCTCGGAATCGTGCAACTCCTGGCCCACGTGCTCGGCCACCATCTCGTTGAGCCCCACCATGCCCACCAGGTAGGTGACCCGGTGCATGCGCAGGTAGGGCTGGCCGTCCAGCTTCATGGCCAGCAGGGACAGGGGGCCCTGGTCGCCGAAACTGAGCAGGCGCTCGATGAACTTTTTCTTTTGCAGGTGGGCCTTCACCGCCAGCTTCACCCGCTGGCGCAGGATCTGGAACAGCTTGGTGTCGTCGCCGGCGGCCTCGTAGGCGATGCGGGGCAGGTTCACCGTGACGTTCTGCAGGGCGCTGTAGCGCATCTTCCAGGGGGTCTTGGCGTCTTCGATGTCGCTCTTTTCCAGCTTGAAGGAAAGGCGGCAGCACTCTGAAATTTTGGCGGTCTCGCCCCGGTCGAAGACGAAGTAGGTGTTGCCCTTGTCCGCGGCCACGTCGCAGATGTGGTGCAGGAAGTCCATGTGACCCTCGGTCTGGAAGAACTTCTCGGTGATATGCACCAGGGGCTTGGGGAAGAAGAAGGGCCGGCCCGCGCCGTCGCCTTCCTTGTAGACCTCGAAGAGCTTCCACACGAAGCGCTGGGCCTGTTTTTCGTACTCGGCGTAGGTCTTGCCGGTGTACTCGCCGTTGGGTCCGATGGCCGGCACGTCCTCGAAGTGCTTGGGGACTTCCCAGTACAGGTTGATGTCGGTGAAGATGGCCTGGCCGCCCCGGGCCACCGCCTGCTGGCTGAACTCGAAGATGAGTATCTGGGCCAGCTGTTTCACCGCCTTGTCGCTGAGGCCTTCCAGGTAGGGGGCGAAGAACAGGTTCACCGCGTCCCAGCCGATGGCTCCGGCGAAGTTGGACTGCAGGGCGGCGGCGAACTTGACCATGTGGGCCAGGAGCACCTCGGGGTGCTTGGCCGGTTTGGCCAGGGCCAGGCTGGCCGGCAGGTTCAGGCCGTACTTCTTGATGTATTCCAGGCTTTGGCCCGAGCAGTAGGGCCGGTCCACGAAGCCTAGGTCGTGCAGGTGCAGATCGCCGCGCATGTGGGCGTCGCCCACGTCCTGGCTGAACACGCTGATGAGGGCGTATTCCTTCTTGATGTTCTCGGCCAGGGTGAGGTTGGTGGCCTCGGGCCCGTGGGGAACGTTGGCGTTCTCCTTGTTGGGCAGGCGCAGCATGTTGTCCACGTCGTACAGCGGCACGCCCAGGCGGGTGTGGCGCAGGCGCTCGGCCTCCAGGCCGCGCTCGATGAGTTTGGTGTTGACCAACTCGCGGATCAGGGGGGCGGTGACCATCTTGATGCCCGCGCTGGAAATCTGTTGCTCCACCTCGGCGGCGATCTCCTTGGCGGTGATGTCGTCCAGCTGGGTTTCCCGGATCAGAGCGTCCTCGATGCGCGCCCGGTCCCAGGAGTCCATCTCCTCGGAACTGGTGCGCACAAACAGGGCCATGTCAGTGGTTTCGGCGCTGAGGATGGAATCCTTCTTGTTGCCTTCCACTACCTTGAGTTCGGCCATCTATTTTCTCCTGCCGTCAGGGGCCGCCGTTAAAGGGCGGGCCGCCCTGAACTGGGGTTTGCCGGCGGGCCGGCCGGCTGCTATGCTGACCCTACCCCCCGCTTTGGTATCGTTTGTCGGGCCCGCCTTGGGAATGGATCGGCAGTTGGCAGCATTTTCACCTGTTTGCCTCACCGTTTACTCCCTTTGGCGCGGCGGCTGTTTGTGCCGCCTTACACCC
Organism: Pseudomonadota bacterium; assembly: GCA_018819925.1. Taxonomy (GTDB): domain Bacteria; phylum Desulfobacterota; class Desulfarculia; order Desulfarculales; family Desulfarculaceae; genus Desulfoferula. The sequence continues at coordinate 13,212 of JAHJPG010000018.1, read as the reverse complement.
GCTATGTTGTACGGTCTTTATCTTGATCTACTACATATGGGGGTGTCAACCCCCAAAATGCGTTTTTGGCGAAAAAAATAGTAATCACTATCAAAAGATTTCTAACCCCTTGCCGCGCTTGAGAACATGGCAATTCCGGTCTTCATGGCTCTCTCGGCGTTTTGGTAAAAGTTGCCCCGGGATATGGGGCCGGGTTATAAGATTTGGTAATTCCAGGCGTTGGCCCGGCGAGGCCTCCCTGGGGAACAAAGCCCCAAATTTAAGCGGCTTTTGGCCGGCGGCCCGGCCAGGACCCCGGAGAGCCCATGCGTCTAATGCATTTACACGAGCGTCTTTCGGCCCGGGGCGGGGCCGAGCGCCATCTGATCAGCCTGCTCAAGCACCAGCAGGGCCGCCACCAGACCCTGTTGGCCGTGGGTTTCGACGACGGCTCCCTGCCCCCGCCGGAGTTGGAGGCCATCGGCCCCTGGCAGCGGGTGAAGGGCCTGGCCCGCCGGGGCCTGCGCCTGCGGGGGGAGCGGGCCGCCCGCCGCCGCCTGGCCGAGGCCGTCGCCAGCTTCCAGCCCGACCTCATCCATATCCACAACCTCATGGACCCTTGCCTGCTGGAGTTGGCCGCCCGGGCCGCCCCGGCGGTGATGACCGTGCAAGACCATCGCCTTTTTTGTCCGGGCCGGGGCAAGCTGACCGCCCAGGGCCGCTCCTGCTCCGAGCCTCTGGGCCGGGCCTGCCTGGCCTGCTTTGACCAGGAAGATTACGGCCGGCGCATGCTTGAGTTGACCCGCCGCCGCCTTGCGGCCATGCAAGGCCTGGCCCGGGTGCTGGTGCTAAGCCGCTACATGGACCGCCAACTGGCCCTGGTGGGGGTGGACCCGGCGCGTCTGGCGGTGCTGCCCCCACCGGTGGACCTGCCCCCGGCGGGAACCGGGGCCAAGCGGGGCTACCATCTACTGGCCGGCCGCCTGGTGGGGCGCAAGGGAGTGGGCCAAGCCCTGGCCGCCGCGCAAATGCTCAAGCATCCCTTGCCCTTGCTGGTGGCCGGCGACGGCCCGCTGGCCGATGAGGTGGCCCGGGCCGCCCGAACCTCCGGGGGCAGGCTGGGCTTTGAAGGCTGGGCCGATCGTGCTAGGATGAGCCGTCTTTTGTCCGGGGCGGCCAGCCTGTGGCTGCCCAGCCTGTGGGCCGAGCCCTGGGGCATCGTGGGCCTGGAGGCCCTGGCCCGGGGAACCCCGGTGGTGGGGACCCGGGTGGGCGGAGTGCCCGAGTGGCTCCTGCCAGGGGAGCACGGCATTTTGGTGCCGCCCGGCGACCCGGCGGCCCTGGCCCGGGCGGCGGACGATCTGGCCGGCGACCCGGAGCAAGCCCGGCGCATGGGCCGGGCGGGGCGGGCCTGGGTGGCCCGGCATATGGAGGGGGAAGGTTTGATGAGGCGCTTGGAGCGGATATACCAAGAAGCCCTGGCCCGGGAGGCGGCGTGAGCAACGGCGATCCCTTTGGGGCCGACCCCTCGGTGCGGGCCTTGCGCCAGGTGTTCGCGGCCTTGGAGACGGCCCAGGGCGAGCTGTTGGCCCACCTGGGCGTCTCTCCCCTGGAGCCGAATCTGCGAGCCTGGCGGGAGCGGGCCCGGGAGCTGTTCGAGGCGGCCTGGCCCCGGGCCGCCGCCCAGGGACTGGTAACGGGGCCGGACGAGGCGGCTCGGCTGTACCTGCTGGCCCTGGGCCGGGCCATGGCCCAGGCGGGCCGGCCGGCCGCGCTCGGCGTGCTGCCTGGGGACCCGGCTCTGGCCCGCCTGCTGGAGGAGCCCCGCCCATGATCCGTTACCGCCTTTTCGGCCGCTGCCGCATCTACCACGACCCGGTGAGCCCGGTCTTGAAGCAGCCGGCGGCCATCGGCTGGAGCGCCTGGTTCCGCGACATCGATCTGGTCACCCCCAGCCGCCTGAAAGGCCCGGAGCTTCTGCGCCGCACCAAGGGGTGGTGGACCGTGGAGCCCGGCGAGGTGCAGCCGGTGGTGGAGCGCTTCGGACGCCTGGTGGTGGGCGGGGGCGGCGAGTTGATGGTGGAGTTGGAGGACATGGAGCGCGTCAAGGGTTTGCAAGGCTCGCTCAAGGAAAACTTCGGGGACCAGGTGCTCCTGGCCCCCTGAACCCGCGAGCGAGCCGATTGCGGATGCTCACCGTGCCCGGCCACCACGAAATGGCCAAGGGCACCCTGGCGGCCATGGCCCGGGAGACCGGCCTGGGCCCGGACAAGCTCAAACACCTGCTGGCCGCGGTCTAAAATGGCCCGCGCGGGGGTTGCTTGAGGATATAATTGAGTTAGAGAGTCACTTATCCAAACAGGAGGCTGCGATGGTGACGGACAAGCCGGCCGGCGGTGGCGGCGATCAGGACCTGGAGCAGATGCGTGATCGTGTGGCCGAGGCGGCGGCGCGGTTATATGAGAGAAAGGGCCGTTCGGCCTCGGTGGATGAAATCGCCCAGGCGGCGGGCATCAGCGTGCCGGTGACTTATCAGTTCGTCAAGAAGCCCGCTGATATCATGCTGCTGATCATGGAGCGCTTGCAGGCCAAGTTCAGCTTGGGGGTGATGACCAGCGTGGTGGAGGGCGCCCCGGCCCTGGACCGCCTGCTGGAGGCCATAACCCAGTTCTACCGGGTGGTGGAAACCGACGCGGCCAAGGTGACTCTGGTCTACCGCGATTCGCTCACCCTGGGCAAGGCTGGCCGCACGCGCATCATGCAGCTGGAGCGGGACGTGGTGGAGGTGTTCAAGGCCATCCTGGACGACGGCGTGGCCAGCGGAGAGTTCAGGGTGATGGACACCGACTTGGCCGCCTACGATATCGTGGTCGCCGGTCACAGCTGGGCCCTGAAGCGCTGGCACTTCAAGAAGCGTGACATGAACTTCGAGACTTTCCTGATCCGGCAGCAGGCCCTGTTCGCGGCCATGGTCAGGGTTTAGTTGGCCATCTACCGCCATATAGTATGTTGCCTGGACTTCAGCCCCCAGGCCCAGGAGGCCTTTGACGCGGCCCTCACCCAGGCCCGGGCCGACCAGGCCCGCCTGACCTTGCTGCACGTGGTGCACTCCGGCTCGCCGGTGGTGCCCGGGGAGAGCCCCCGCGATGCCCGACGCCTGAGCAAGGAGGAACTCAAGGAGCGCTTGGGACAGGAAATGCGTCAGCGTTATCTGGAACGCACCGGCGGCTACCCGGCCGAGGTGCGCCTGAGGCGGGGTCTGCCCAGCATCGAGATATTGGAAGAGCTAAAGGAGTGCGGGGCCGATCTGGTGGTAATGGGAGCCGAGGGCCTCAGCGGGGTGGGTTTGGTGCTTTTGGGCTCCACCGCCGAGCGGGTGAGCCGCCGGGCCCCCTGCTCCTGCCTGGTGGTGCGCCGGGCGGCCGCGAACTAGGAACAAACCTTAGGTCCCAACGCGAGGCGGTCCCAGCCGGGGCCGCCTTTTTTTTGGGGCAAAAGCCTATCTCGTGGGTGGTTTTTTCTTGACCGCGCCGCCCGGGGCTGCTAGCGGTAAAAACAGGGGCGGGCTTTAACCGGAGGCGGTCGTGTTGTTGCAAAGCTGGCAAAAACGCATCTTTCGCCCGGAGTGCAATCCCGGCTTTGAGTCGCTGCACTGCATCGCCGAATTGGAGCAGGCGGTGGGCGACGCCTTGCCTTTTCTCAATGCCCATCTGGGCGGTTTCTCCTATCAGCAAGACCCGCCGGCGGTTACTTTTCGGGTGCATGGCAAGCTGATTACGGTGCACAACGACCGCATCGCCATCAACGCCCTGGCCGACGAGGCCGAGGCGGACAAAATCCTGGCCTGGCTGCAAGGGGAGATAAACCAGGTGTGGGAGCAGCGCGGGGAGATAGAGCCTTCCACCGTGGCCGCTCCCCAGCCCCAACTCCTGAAAGTGCTGCGGCTCTTGCCCAACAAAGCCGGATGCGTCCGCTGCGGGCAGGCCACCTGCCTTGTCTTCGCCACCCTGGCGGTGCAGGGGGTGCTGGGCCCGGACGGCTGCCCCGAACTGGAGCCCGGCGCCCGCCAGGACCTGGAGCGATATCTGGGGGAATTTTCCCTGGATTGGTAGCTGGGCCGGGGGCTCAGTCGAACTTCAACTGGAAGCCGGAGTCCTTTTTCTTGCCGTCGCGGCCGATGTAAACGCTTTGCCTGTCTCCGTGGCGGGCCTTGCGCCACACCATCAGCTTGTAGCGGTCCTCATCTTCGTCCCATTTCACCAGCATCACCTTGTCGTCCGGGGATACATCCAGGATGTCCAGTTCCATGAAGGCCGCCGGGTTGATGGTCTTGCCCTGGAAGGCGTCCCGGCCCTGGTGCATGGTGTAGGAGACGCCTACGCAGCCCATGCCGATGAGCTTTCCCATGGCCCAGCCGTGGAAGTCCTGTTCCGCCCTGGCCGCGCCGGCGGGCAGGCAGAGGGCCGCCAGGAGTAGGGTGGTCAGCAAAAGCGCCGGTTTTCTATTCATTTTCACCAGATTCTTAAAAACGTACGGTGATGGTTCCGGGATCTTCCTTCACCGCGCGGCCGATGACCGAGCCACGCACGCCTCGCTGGGCCAGCAGGGCCAAGGCCTCGTCCACCCGCTCCGGGTCCAGGCCCATGAGCATGCCCCCAGAGGTCTGGGCGTCGGCCATCAGGTCCATGAGTATCTCCTGGGCCGGCCCTTGGGTGCGCACCATATGGGCGCAGAATTCCTTGTTGGCGTGGCTGCCCAAGGGCACCAGGCCCATGGCCGCCATGTCACTGGCCTCGGGGATGATGGGCACCGCCTCGGCCTGAAAGACTATGCCCACTCCCGAGGCCTGGGCCAACTCCAGGGCGTGGCCCAGCAGGCCGAAGCCGGTGATGTCGGTGGCTCCGCTTACCGCGCAGGCGGCCATCACCTCGGCGGCCGGGGCGTTGAGGGCGGTCATCACCGCCACCGCCTGCTCCACCGCCCGGGGCGAGGCCAGCCCGGCCTTGAGGGCGGTGGCGATGATCCCGGTGCCCAGGGGCTTGGTCAACACCAGCGCCTGGCCCGCCTTGAGGCCCGCGTTGGTCACCACCTTGTCCGGATGCACCACCCCGGTGACGCTGAGGCCGTATTTGAGCTCCGAGTCCTCCACCGAGTGCCCCCCGGCCAAGACCGCGCCCGCTTCATGCACCGCGTCCATGCCGCCGCGCAGAATCTCCCGGAAGGTTTCCACCGGCAGGTCCTTCACCGGGAAGCAGCAGATGTTCATGGCGGTCAGAGGCCGCCCGCCCATGGCGTACACGTCGCTCAGGGCGTTGACCGCCGCGATGCGCCCAAACAGGTAGGGGTCGTTGACGATGGGGGTGAAGAAATCCAGGGTCTGGATCAGGGCGATCTCGCCGGTGAGACGGAACACCCCGGCGTCGTCGGCGGTGCCCAGGCCCACCAACAGATCGGGGTGGCTCTCCAGGGGCAAGCCCTCTAGTATTTTAGCCAGGTCGCCCGGACCTATCTTGGCCGCTCAACCGGCGGCGCGGGCCTTCTCGGCCAGCTTCACCTCGTCTGCCATGATTTCTCCCGGGCGTCGGCTGCGCCAGCCGCCGCCATGCTTCGTTGCCGGCATCGCTCCAGCCTCGGCGTATGGGCCGATACGCCTCCGGCTGTCGTTCGCCGGACGCCTCGCCTATCGGCGGCTGGCTGCGCCGGTCGTGGTAATCGCCCGGAACCCGCCTCCGCCGCTCGGCGCGTCCGCAAAATCATCCGCGCGGCGGCCCGTCGCGTAAAACCAGGGATGGTGGTTCAGCGGCGCAGGGTGGCCCGCAGGCGGTCGGGATGGAGCAGAAGCCCCAGGGCCTCCAGGGGCCCGGTGACCACCACGTCGGCCGCCAGGATGGCCTGGGGCGCGGCCCCCTCGGGGCCCAGCACCGCGATGCCCAAGGCCGCAGCCCCCAGCATGGCCGCGTCGTTGGCTCCATTGCCCAGGGCGGCCACCCGCCCGGCCCCCAGCCCCTCAACTATAGCCTTTTTTTGTTCGCCTTCACCGCCGGATTCGATGCGGGCCACCCGGACCAGGGGGCCGAAAAGCTTTTCCGCGGTGCCGAAGGTGTCGGCGGTGACCAGATGGCAGGTTAGCCCGGCGCCGAGCATCTCCACCGCCTGGGCCACGCCGGAAAGCAAAGCGCCGTCCAGGGCCAGGGTGCCGTTGAGGTCCAGCACCAGATGCTCCAACTCCAGGCGGCGCCAGCCCGGCACCTCCACGATGAGAGGCATGGGGCTATTCCTCTTCCAGGCCGGCCATGCACAGGGCCATGAAGGCCAGAGAGACCGGGGAGTGGGTGCGCTTTTTGCGGGTGACCAGGTAGAACTTGCGCTTGAGTTCGATGCCTTCCAGGGCCACTTCGGTCACCTTGCCCGCTTCCAACTCCTCCACCATGGCCCGCCGGCTGAGGAAGCCCAGGCCCACCTGGGAGCGCACCGCGTTGAGCACGGCCATGGTGGAGCCCATCTGGGCCACGATGTTCATCTCCGAGGGGTCGATGCCCGCCTTTTTCAGGGCCTTGGCCAAAAACATGCGGGTGCCGCTGCCTGGCTCGCGGAAGACCACCGGCGCCTGCTTGAGCCCCGCCGGGTCCAGCTTGGGGCCATAGGGATGGCCCGGCCAGCCGGCCAGGGCCAGTTCGTCGTTCATCAGGGGGCTGTAGGCCAGGCGCTCTTCTTCCACCACCGCCCCCACCACTCCGGCCTCCAACTCGCCGGAGAGGACCGCATCGGCTATCTGGCGGGTGTCGCCGATGTGAAGGGTGATGCGCACCTCCGGGTGCAGCAAGCGGAAGTTGCCGATAACCGCCGGCAGCACGTATTGGCCGGGAATGGTGGAGCCGCCCACCACCAGATCGCCCCGCAGACGGCCCAGGAAGGCGTCCACCGAATGTTGGGCGTCTTCCACCCGGGCCAGGATGTCCCGGGCGTGGACATAGAGCAACTCGGCGGCCTTGGTGGGCAGTATCTCCCGGCCCAGGCGGTCGAAAAGCTGCACTCCCAGCTCTTCTTCCAAGCTCTTGATGTGCCCGCTCACCGTGGGCTGGCTCAGGTAGACTTCTTCGGCGGCGCGTGAAAAGCTACGCTTTTCGTATACCTTAGCGAAAACTTGCAGACGGCGGAGGTCCATGATGCCCACCCATGCTATTGAAAATACCTTGGATCAAGTATTGGTTTGGCCAAGGATAGCAGCCTGGCGGGCGGGGGTCAAGCAACTGGTTGGGCGGGCCGGGATAAAGGTGCAAAGATCCAAGGCTTCGCCATATGACACTGGGCGGCGTTTCAGGCGGGTTGGCTAAACGGCGAGGCAGAGACGGGCAAGGACCCTAGAAGCGGCCCCCACGGGAGCGGATAATGGACCAGACCAGCCACAGCCCGATGACCCCGCTGATCACGTAGCCCACTACGCCCAGGGCGGGCAGGCCGAAAAGCTTGGGCTCCACCCCGGTGGTGATGATCATGGAGCTGCCCACGATTAGGGCGGCCACGATGAGCCCCACCGTGACCCGGCTGGCTCCCTCCTGAAGGGCCCTGGTCAGGGGCACAAGGCCTTCGTGCTTGAGCTGCAGCGCCATCTCGCCCTTTTCCAACTGGCTCAACAAGGACTCCAGCCGGCGGGGCAGGTTTTGCAGCAGATGCAGGGTGTCGCTCAGGTTGGTCAAAAGGCGGCGGGCCATGGTGTCGGGCCGCCAGCGCTCCAGGTAAAGGCGCCAGACATAGGGCCGGGCCGCCTCTATGGGGCGGAACTTGGGGTCCAGGGAGCGGGCCACCCCCTCCATCTCCAACAGGGCCTTGTCGGCCAGGGCGTATTGCATGGGCACCCGCAGCCGGTGCTGGCGCATGATCTCCATCATCTCCAGAATCAGCTTGGCGGTGGCCATGGGTTCGCCCTGGGGGCCGGAAACCATCTCCAAAAGCGCGGCCACGTCCAGATCCAGGGAGGTGTCGCTCTGCCCCCGGGGCACCACCCCCATGTCGATCCAGGCCTTGACCACCGCCTTGGCGTCGCGTTGCAGGGTGGCCATGAGCAGGTCGCAGAGCAGGTAGCGGTCGTCGTCGCTCAGGCGGCCGACCAGACCCCAATCCAACACCGCCAGGCGGGGCCGGCCCTGGGGGTCGCGGGTGACCAGCAGGTTGCCCGGGTGGGGGTCGCCGTGGAAAAAGCCCCTGAGGAGCACCTGCTCCATCATCAGCCGCACCAACTCCTGGCTTAGTTGCCGGCCCTCGGCCGGGCTCAGGCCGGCCTGGTCCAGGGGGCGGCCTTTTACCAGGGTCATGGTCAAGACCTCGGGCTGGGTCAGGTCCAGGTGGGGCTCGGGAATAAACACCCGGCTGTCCGGGAAAAGCTGGTTCTGGGCGGTTCGCATGTGGCGCGCCTCCAGACTGAAGTCCAACTCCTGGCGCAGGGTGCGGTCCATCTCTCTTATCAGGTCCGGCAGAGCGTAGGAGGCCGCCGCTTCAATCTCCTTGTCCGCCAACCGGGCCAACACCGAAAGCAGCTCCATGTCCGCCTCGATGGTGCGCACGATGCCCGGCTTGCGCACCTTCACCGCCACCTCCCGGCCGTCGTCGGCCCGCACCGCCCGATGCACCTGGGCCAGGGAGGCGCTGGCCAGGCATTTTTCATCGAACTGGCTGAACACCTCGCCCAGGGGACGATCCAGGGAGCGCTCCACCTGGGTCTTGATGTCGGAGAAGGGCAGGGGGGTCACCTGGTCCCGCAGCTTGCTGAGTTCCAGGATGAATTCCTTGGGCAGCAGGTCCGGGCGCTGGGAGAGCAGCTGGCCCAGCTTGACGAAGGTGGGCCCCATCTGTTCGGCGACCATGCGCAGGCGGGCGTAGACGCTGTAGCGGCTGGCCAGCTGCTCGCCGCCGCTACGGGCCCCGGTGCCCCTGGAGAAGGGCAGGCCCAGGCGCTCCACCAAATCGGCGAAGCCATGGCGCACCAGCACCATGGCCAGCTCGGTGATCCGGCCCAGGTTGCGGATGGTCTCCAGCACGGTCTAGGAGTCCTGGGCCTGGCCGGCGGCCTTGATCTCGGCCAACTCCTTTTCCAACTGGGCCACCCGGGCGCTGAGGGCCTCCAACTCTTCCCGGGAGGCCAGGTCCAGGTTGGCCGCCGCCTCCCGGGCCGCCTGGTTCAGCGTGTCGCCCCATGCCTTGGCCTGGCGCTTGGACTCGGCCACCACCTCCTCGGCCACCTTCTCGGCCTCCGAGGCGCTAAGCTCTCCGCGCTCCACGGCCTGTTTCATGAAGTCCATGGCCTTTTCCTTGGTGAGCACCGCCGCCCCCAGGCCGGCCAGCATCAGGTTTTTCACGGTTTCGAGCATGTTAGGCTCCTTGGGCTTGGGCTCCGGCGCAACTGGGACGCTTGACGTCCCGATGCCGGTGCCGATATGGTTGAACATGGGAAGAATGGGCGGGGGCATCTGGCTTGCCCAACGTCGAGAGGCCGCCATATCTTCCTTATGCTTCATCCTAAATGTCCCATCTTGCGGTGTCAATTGACTGCGCCCGGCTGTGGAGGGAGCGGAGTCTGGTTGAGAGATCTTTCTCCTAAATGGGCCCAAAGGGCTTCGGTGGGCGTCAAGCTGGCCGCGGCCCTGGTCCTTGTGGCCTTGGCCTCGTCCCTGGTGATTTCCGGGGTGCTGCATTGGTTTGTCCAGCGCTCGGCGGAGCAATACACCAGGGAGCAATTGGGCGCCCGCCTCAAGCAGGTCCTGGAGCTGATGGAGCGCACCCAGCCCAATTACGCCAGCCCCGCCGATGCCCTGCGCCGTATCGGCGGCGACCAGATTCCCGTCTCCCATGGCGCTGCGGACTTGCTCATTTTCGGCCTGGACCCCCAGGGCAAATTGGCGGCTCCTCCCCTGGGCGACCAAAGCATACTTCCGCCTCCGGAGATTCTGCGCCACATGGCCAGCTCCGCCTGGGGAATGTTGAGCCTGACCGGCAAGGACGGCCGGCCCCTGGCCGTGGCCTATGACCGGGTGCCCAGCGGGGAACTCATCGTGGCGGTGGCGGTTCCCCGTTTGCCTTTGGCGGGCAGGGACGGCTACCACCTGTGGCCCGCGTCTTTGCTGACCGCGGTGCTGGTGGCCGCGTTCACCGCCCTGGCGGCGGTGCTGTGGATGCGCTGGTTTTTGGTCAAGCCCCTGCGCCGTTTGACCAAGGATGCGGAAAAAGCCGCCCGGGAATTGGCGCCGCCGGCCGCCCTGGAGCGCCCCGACGAGTTGGGGAGGCTCTCCCTGGCCCTGGGCAGCCTAACCCGGTCCGCCCGGAACATGGTGCAAAAGGCCCGCGAGGAGCAGGCCCGCTTCCAGCGTCTTTTCAGCCAAACCAAGGACGGCGCCTTCATCATGGGGCCGGACGGCCTGGTCGCCGACGTCAACCAGGCGCTGGTCGGCATGTTCGGTTATGAGCGGCGGGAGCAGTTTTTGGGCATGGACACCCTAGCGGAGATGTTCGTGGACTCCGAGGAGGCCCAACTCTACCTGAACTCCTTACAGGCCCAGGGCTACGTGCAGGATTTTCCGGCCACAATGCACCGGGCCGACGGCTCCAACTTCGAAGTGCTCATCACCGCCACCTGGGCCGGCCAGGGCCGGGCCCGCTTCGGACTGATGCGCGACGTCACCCAACTGCGCAATGACCAAAGGGCCCTGCGCGAGAGCGAGGCCCGCTACCGCCGCCTGGTGGACAACGCCCCGGACATCATATATCGCTGGTCATTCGCCCAGGACCGTTTTGAATACGTCAGCTCGGCCGTCCAGGAGATTGCCGGCTACGGCCCCCAGCGCATCATGCGGGGAGAACCTCACCTGCTCAGGATCATCCACCCCAAGCACCGGGCCCGGGTGGTGGCCCACTGGCGCGGGGTCATGAAGGGCCGCGGGCCCACGGTCAGCGAGCAGGAATTCATGATCCTGGACGCCCTGGGCCGCATTCGCTGGCTCAGGGAGAAATCCATCCTGGTGCGCGACGAGTTGGACAAGCCCCTGGCCCTGGAAGGCATCGCCACCGATATAACCGAGCGCAAGGCCCTGGAGCAGGAGTTGACGCGGGGGCAGCAGATGGTGGAGAGCACTCTGCAGGGGCTGCCCACCGCGGTGATGGTGTTGGACCAGGAGCACAAGGTGGTGCACTGGAACCCGGCCATGGAGCGTTTGTCGGGATTTAGCGCCCAGGAGATGGTGGGCACCAGCCGGCAATGGGAGCCCTTTTACCACACCCCACGCCCGGTGTTGGCCGACCTGGTGCTGGACGGGAACCCGGAAAAGCTCATCCAAGGCGACGCCGGCATGTCCCTGAAGAAATCCGCCTTGGTGGACGGCGGCCTGGAAGGGGAGGGATTTTTCCCCACCCTGGGGCCCAATGGACGCCATCTCTATTTTTTGGCCGCGCCCATCCGAGATCCAGAAGGAAAGATCGTGCGGGCGGTGGAGACATTGGTGGACCTGTCGGACAAGCGCCGCCTGGAGCAGGAGCTTCGCAGGCTGTCGGTCACCGACAGCCTCACCGGCCTGTACAACCAGCGATTCTTCTATGCCACCTTGTCCCGGGAGATGCAGACCTCGCGGCGTTACGGGCACCCCTTGTCCGTGCTGATGGCCGACATAGACTTTTTCAAGGCCTACAACGACCGCTTCGGCCACCTGGCCGGGGACAAGGCCCTGGTTAAGTTTTCCCAGACCCTGAATGGCTGCGTGCGGGGCATGGATTTGGCCTGCCGTTACGGCGGGGAGGAGTTCGCGGTGCTATTGCCCCACGCGGCCATGGCCGAGGCCTTGGCGGTGGCCGAGCGCCTGCGCGCCGAGGTCGACGGTTTGGATTTCGCGCCCGAAGAGGACAAGGGAGGGCAAGGGAAGGCCGGTGGTGCCGTTAGCCTCACGGTGAGCGTGGGGGTGGCCACCCTGGACCCCTCCGAGGAGGCCCAAGGGGTGGTGTTCCGGGCGGACAACGCCCTGTACGCGGCCAAGCAGGCCGGCCGCAACCTTGTGGCTGCGGACCTCAGGCGGGGCAGGATAAAAGTTTTGCACCGGGGGTCGGTGGTTCTCAAGCCCGATGTGTGAGTGGGCCCGGATGGTTAGCGAATAACCAGCTTGAGCTGTTTCTTGCCCGGGGCGCCGGTGATCAACAAGGTGACTTCCTTTTCCCCGGGGGCCAGGAAAGGATTGCCCTGGGCGTCCTTGATGGGGAACTTGAACAGGTACAGGCGGCTCCAAAGTCCCCAGAAGGGGTAGATGGCCTCGTTTATGGCGGTGCGCTTCTTGATGCGCCGCACGTCCATCGGCTCCACCCGCTGGCCCTTGGCGTTTATCAGATACACCTTCCAGTTTGCCCCCTGCTCGCCAAGGTCGTTCCATTTGTTTTCGGGCACGAACACGCTGGCCAAGACGGTGTTGTGTTGTTCATACTCCAGGCGCTGGTCGGCCAGTTCCTTGGCCTTTTGCTCCGGGGTATAGGCAAAGGCCTCGGCCCGGCGCTCCACCCAGGCGGTGCGCACCGCCCAGTTGGCCGGCACCACCTCGGTCAAGAGTTCGGTGGCCGGGCCGCGGTGTATGGAGCCCTTGACCATATACTTTTTAAGCACCTCGGCAAAGGCTACGTCGGCCGGCCGGGGCCGGGGGTCGAACTCGTGGTAGGCCTCCTTGACCGAGGAGCAGCCCACCGCCGCCATGAGAGTCAGGGCCAGGATCACCGCTGCCGTGCGCGCCGCTAGCATGGGCCTTTTCTCCTTCGCCGTATAAATCCGTCCCGGGCGGAACTGTTAGCTCTTGCCCAGGACCTGGTCGAAAATATAATCCACCTGCGACAGATGGGCCTGGGGGTCGAACAGGCCGTCCAATATCTCCTCGGCCCGTTCCCCCAGGGCCTGGCGAACCTCGGGGTCCTGTTCCAGGCGCTGGCGGAAGCTGCCGCCCTCGGCCCAGGTGGCCATGGCGTGCTGCTGCACCAGGCGGTAGGCGTCCTCGCGGCTCAGGCCGCTCTGGGCCAGGGCCAGCAGCACCTGCTGGGAGTGGATCAGCCCGCCGGTGAGGTTCAGGTTGCGCTGCATGTTCTCCGGGTACACCGTGAGGCGCTCGATCATGCCCGCCATGCGGTGCAGACTGTAGTGGGTCAGGATGTCCGCGTCCGGGCCGATGGTGCGCTCCACCGAGGAGTGGCTTATGTCGCGCTCGTGCCACAGGGCCATGT
>JAHJPG010000017.1 GCA_018819925.1 Pseudomonadota bacterium | reverse complement strand
TGATCTTACCCGAGAACAACGGACATTTGCTTAAGCTACCATGTTGGTTTCGAAGGCCATTGGGCTGATGTTCCCGTTGGCACTGTGCCTCCTGGTTCGATTGTAGTCCACCTCAATATACTCGAAAACGGCCCGGCGCATGGTTTCGCGAGTGGCAAAGCTCTCGCCGTGGACCAACTCCACTTTGAGCGTGTGGAAGAAGCTCTCGGCGCAGGCGTTGTCGTGGCAATTGCCCTTGCCACTCATGCTGCAAAGTATTTCATGCTTGGCCAATAGGGCCTGGTATTGGCCCGAGCAGTCTTGGCTGCCCCGGTCTGAATGAACAGTCACGCCCTTTGGCATCCGTCTGCGCCAAAGGGCCATCTGCAGGGCATCACAGACCAGCTTGGCCTTGATGCGCTTGTCCATGGCCCAGCCGATCACCATGCGCGAGAACAGATCAAGAACCACTGCCAGATACCGCCAGCCCTCTCCGGTCCACAAATAGGTGATGTCGCACACCCATTTCTGGTTAGGAGCCGTGGCCGTAAAATCCTGATCCAAAAGGTTTGGGGCCACAGGCAGGCTGTGCCCAGAATCGGTGGTGGCCTTGAACTTTTTGGCTGCCTTGGCCCTCAGTCCCTGCCTGCGCATGCTGGTCGCCACCGTCTTGCGGTTATAGGGGTAACCTTGTTCGTCCAGATCAATGGTCAGCCCCGGCGCGCCACTGCGCCCCTTGCGGGCAGCAAATGCCTGGGCCACCAGGCAATCCAATTTCTCACGCTCTAGCTGTCTTTTGCTTGGGTGCTTCTTCCGACGCAGCCAAGCGTAATAGCCACCCCGAGAGACGTCGAAGACGACACTCTGGGCCTTGATGCTGAAATTGCCTGTATTGTCGTGCATAAAGGCGTACTTCACTTCAGGCTTTTCGCGAAGTACGCCGCGGCCTTTTTTAAGATTGCGAGCTCCTCGGCTTGTTTGGCCACCTGTCGCTTCAAACGGGCATTCTCTGTGGCCAGTTCCTTTTCCGGCTCGCTCCGGCTCTGCTCGTACCGTGTCTTCTTGCGCCAGGCGTAAAGCTGCGATTCATGCAGACCCAGTTGCTTGGCCGCACCGCCCACGCCAACCTGATCTGCTAAACCCAATGCCTCGGTCTTGAATTCCGGCGAGTAGCGCCGCCGGGAAGACTTCTGCCCACTTGATTGCTTGGTCATGGATCACCTCTCTCGCGAAATTTACTCGCTTAGCAAGGTGTCCGTCAAAACTGGGCAGGATCAAGGCGATGCAGGGGCTGCTGCGGCACCAGGGCTTGCAGGTCACTGAGAGGTACGTGCAGCGTATATCGAGTGACTTGCGGGATACGGTGGGGATGCTGAGGATGGGGTGAAGGGGGTTGACTTGAGGCAAGCCCAAAAAGTATAAAATTTATCCATCAACCGGTTAATCCCTCTAACTACGAACCGCCCGTCAACCTGCTTCAACGCAAAAGGTGAACTGGGGAGCACTGGGAGGCTGATCGTTTGAGCGAGGGCATATGCACTGGGATCATCAGAAGGCTCAAAATGAGGGTGAACGCGGCGACAGCCGCATAATCTGAGATGAATCCTATGGTATCATGGGGACGGTTGCCAATATATGGGCAATTCACACAACTCGGAGGTTGCCAACTCGATAAATAAAGAAAGGGGTGCTTTCAATGAAACAAGTGGCATGGCTGGGCGTTTTAACTTTATTTATCCTGTCGTTAATCTCATGGTCACACGGTTCGGCCGAGGCTGCCGGTGATTGGCTTTCCGCCGGATTTTCTTCGCCTTCAGCATACACCAAACCCACGTGTCGATGTCCCAGCGGCTACAGGGTCACTTACATCAAGCAACAAGGTGTTTACACTCGGTGCACCTGTTTCAAATGCCCAAACGGTCTCAGTCCGTTTCCAATTCAGGGAGGCAAGCCTGCCTGCCTTCAAAAATGTCCATCGCAATACCCAAAATTTCGTGTAGTTAAAGGTCAGGCCCGTTGCTATAGGTAATGAGGTAAGGACCATAGGCTGAAAATACGGGCGCGGATCAGGTGCGGATCAGGTCACGGGATGGATGTATTTGCGACATCCCGCTTTAGACCCATCGCTATCAATGGTTATGGATGCCGGTGATCCAATGGGTAACACTGTTTGGCGTCAGAGCCCGTGATACAATTTTGAGGTCTCAGCTAATGGAGACCCCTGGTAAAACCGTCCCCTCATCAAAGAATCTACTTCACCTCCTACTTCACCAAACAAAAACGGGGTCCAGCCCTATAGCTGAACCCCGCGATATTATTTGGCGTCCCCAACGGGATTTGAACCCGTGTCGCCGGCGTGAAAGGCCGGTGTCCTGGACCTGGCTAGACGATGGGGACGTTTCCACCAAAACTGGTGGGCCGTGCGTGATTCGAACACGCGACTCTCTGCTTAAAAGGCAGATACTCTACCAACTGAGTTAACGGCCCGTTTTTACAGAGATTGGATTTTTACCACGCGTGGAGTGGAGTGTCAAGAAGAGCCGCCCCCATTCTCTGCTTCCGGCGCCCTTGTGCTCGGGCTGAATTCCGGTTAGATTTTATTATCACCCTATGTTGTGGCAATGCGGCCGATTTTTCCTTGGCTGCGGATAGCGAGAGCCCATGTCCCAATTCACCTCCGGCCTGACCGGACAGATGAGCAAGGTCGTGAAAACCTCTGATCTGGCCAGCGCCTTTGGCAACCCAGGGGCGGATGTCCTCTCTTCCATGACCCTGATGACCCTGCTGGAGCAGTCGTGCCTGGCGGCCATCGGTGAACGGCTGGAACAAGGGCAAATGACCGTGGGGGCCCGCATGGAGATGGACCACCTGGCCCCCACCCCGCCGGGATTCAAGGTCACCGCCGTTGCCGAACTCAGCGAGGTCAAGGGCCCCAAGCTGGTTTTCACGGTGAGCGCCCATGACGGAGTGGATCAGGTGGCCCGGGCGGTGCACGTGCGCTACGTGGTGGAACGGGAGCGTTTCTTCAAAGGCGTGGAGCAAAAGTCAGAGCAAGGGAGCCAGTCATGAGCCCCAAAAGCAAGGCGACGGGCACACCGCCGGCCAGCCCGGCCCAGCAGCCCGAGCAGCACAAACTCAGTTTTTATCCCGCTTGGTGCAAGCGTTGCGGCAATTGCTCCTCCTTTTGTCCCCGCAAAGCCCTGGCCACCGACGAGTGGGGCTATCCCTTCCTGTCCCGGCCGGACCGCTGCACCAGCTGCGGCCTGTGCGAGATGCTCTGTCCGGATTTCGCCATCAGCCTGGGCGAGCCCGAACCCGGCGCGGCCCAGGCCCCGGCCCAACGCTGTCAAAGGCCGGCCCAGCCGCCCAGCAGCAGCCCCGAACGCCTGGCACCCGTGCCAAGCGAAGAAAAATAACCGCCCGAGGCGTGCCCATCAGGGGGTTAGGGGTCCTCTGGACCGGCCAGGTCCACGGGCTCGGCGCGGGGTCGCTTGGCCCGCGCGGCCCAGGCGGCCGCAGTTCCGTTTCCGGGGCGTCAAATCCACGTTGACCCCGCTTGTTACTCCTGGTACATAATCAGCACCACTGAAAAAATCGGCATTTGCCACAACCGGCCCGGCCATCATCGGCCGGGTTTTGGCGAGGGACCTAATGAGCGACGACCGCCCCAAGTTGAACCTTGAAGACGACTTCATTTTCGCCTGCCACAAAGGCCTGGAGTGCTACACCTCCTGCTGCGGCGACGTAAAC
Organism: Pseudomonadota bacterium; assembly: GCA_018819925.1. Lineage (GTDB taxonomy): Bacteria > Desulfobacterota > Desulfarculia > Desulfarculales > Desulfarculaceae > Desulfoferula. Next base: position 46,795 of record JAHJPG010000017.1, on the reverse strand, counting down.
ATTATGCTCACGCCTTACGACGTGCTACGCATGAAAAAAGCCTTGGGGCTCACCTCAAGCGAATTTCTGGAAAAATACACCCAACTGGTGCAGGTGCCGGGCAAGGCGGTGCCTCTGGTGCAGTTCCGCATGAATGAGGACAACAACAAAAGATGTCATTTCGTGGGCCCCTCCGGCTGCGCCATCTATGCCCACCGCCCCTGGGCCTGCCGCATGTTCCCCCTGGATGAGCACGCCCAGGGCGGCTTCCAGGTGGCGGTGACCTCCCAGCGTTGTCACGGCCTGGCCAAGGGCGACCCCTGGAAGGTGCGCGAATGGCTCAAGGACCAGGGCGCCACTCAGTCCAAGGAGATGGACGGCTCCTACGAGTCCCTGGTCAGCCACGAATGGATCACCAAGCTGGGCGAGTTGGACAACCCCAAGGTCCAGCAGATGATACTCCTGGCCCTTTACGACCTGGATCGCTTCCGGGAGTTCATCCTGGGCTCGTCCTTCCTGGACCGCTTCGAATTGGACGAGGACACCATCTTCGCGGTCAAGACCGACGACGTGGCCCTCATGGACCTGGGCTATGCCTGGGTGCGCTTCGGGTTGTTCGGACAGAAAACCCTGCAGCTCAAGGAGCAGCAGCCCCCGGCCGGGAACGCCCAGTAGTGCTGCCCGATGTAGAAGACCAGCGTTTCAGCGAGTTGGGGCCGGAAGGCTTTTCCTTTGCCTGTCACCCCGAGGTGCCCTGCTTCAACCAGTGCTGCCGCCGCCTCAATCTGGTGCTCACCCCCTATGACGTGCTGCGCCTGAAGAATCACCTTGGCCTGAGCTCAGAGGAGTTCATCGAGCGCCACACCGTGGTGGAAAGCGGCCAAAACGGCTGGCCCCTGCCCCGCCTGGCCATGGCCGACAACCAGGAAAAGACCTGCCCCTTCCTAAGCCCGGAGGGCTGCACCGTCTATCCCGACCGCCCCGGGGCCTGCCGCACCTACCCCCTGGGCCGGGCCACCAAGGGCGGCGACGCCGGCGGCCCCCAGGAAGAGAGCTGGTTCTTGGTAAAGGAGCCCCACTGCCGGGGCTTCGAAGAGGGGCCCGCCTGGACGCCCCAGGAGTGGACCAAGGATCAGGGGCTGGACGCCTACAACGCCTCCAACGACCTGTTCCTGCCCCTGGTCACCCGCCAGGCCCCGGCGGCCAGCGCGGCCGAGGCCCAGAAGAAGATGCAGATGTTCTTCATGGCCTGCTACAACCTGGACCAGTTCAAGCTCTTCGTCACCAACAGCCGCCTGACCCAGCTAATCGACCTGGACCCCATTCGCCTGGAGCTGATCCAGAGCAACGAGGCGCAGCTCTTGAAGTTCGCCTTCGACTGGCTCAGGTTCAGCCTGTTCGGCGAGCCCACCCTGCGCCTTAAGCAGCAGGGTTAATCCCGGCCATCCTCTTGTTGACAAGCCGGGGGCCCGGGCCGGTATTCTAAGGGTCGCCAACCACGGCGGCCCGGCTGGGGCCGCCTCACCCTGGAGGAGGCCCCATGCCCAAGAAAATTGCCAACCCCCGCACCTGGATCACCGGCCTGGTCAACGACTTCCTGGCTTCCTCGCCCACCAACGACATGGCCAACCCGCCCGGCGAGCCGGCCTGGGACCAGGCCTTGGTGGGTTTCGCCGCCGGAAGCGATCCCATCTGGCAGCAATATAAAGAATACGTGGGGCCTTTCCACTGGACGCCCTGGGAGGTCTACAACCAGCACCAGCCGGGCCAGCCCGCCCCGGCCGGGGAACTAAGCGTAATCTCCTGGGTGCTGCCCCAGCGGGAGATGGTGCGCCTGGCCAACCGCCGGGCCAAGAAATACCCCGCCGAGGAATGGGCCCGCATCCGCATCTTTGGCGAAAAATGCAACGCGGCCCTGCGCAACCACGTGAAGGACAGCCTGACCAAGGCCGGGTATCCGGCGGTGGCCCCCATGCTGGTGCCCAACTGGACCATCGTCAATTCCCAGCGCTTCGGCTACGCCTCCTCCTGGTCCGAGCGCCACGCGGCCCACGCCGCCGGGCTGGGCACCTTCGGCCTGTGCGACGGGCTCATCACCGCCAAGGGCAAGGCCATGCGGGTGGGCTCGGTGGTGGTGCGCATGGCCATAGAGCCCACCCCCCGGCCTTACAACGACCACCACGCCTATTGCAGCTTTTTCGTGGACGGAAGCTGCGGCAAGTGCATCGACCGCTGTCCGGCCCGGGCCATAACCACCGCCGGGCATGACAAGGAAAAGTGCCGTGAGCACCTGGTGCGCAGCCGGGACTACGTGGCCAAGACCTACAACTTCACCGGCTACGGCTGCGGCCTGTGCCAGGTGGGGGTGCCCTGCGAGAGCGGCATACCGGTCAAGGCGGCCCGAGAGGCCCAGGAGCGCGGCGAGCTGCCGCCCCCGCCCGCGCCCCTGGCCTGAGTGCAAGCGTCTCGTGCAACGCAAACCGGCCCTTCACGGGGCCGGTTTTAATTTGAGGGTAGGAAGTTCCAGCGTGCAGCCGCACGGAAGAAGTTATGAATGAAAGAGAGACGGGCAGTTCCTACTTGTTACTCAGATAGTGCTCCAAGCCTTTGTCATGTGTGGAAATTTTTTGCAACTTTGGGCATGCGACCAACCCTTCCACTTTCTTTTTGATCGCGTTAGCGTTTTTCTTGCCCTTATCTACAATATCTATTTTGAATGTATCGCACGATTTTTTCATGCCAAAATTGTAAAGCAAAAACCTTAAAAAGGTATCTTCATCTCTGAGAGAGCACCCTATGATAATTAAGTGTTCTGCTTCTCGCATGGCAACGATAGCATCTCTCCAAAACCTCATAAGGCCATTGCGGAATGCTTTTATGTAGCTCATTGCAATGATGTGCGAAGATCCCCTTTTATTCCTTTCACTAAAAGCCCCAGGGAACAGCTTGTTATTTATTTCAACAAAGGGATATTCCTGGTCATCTGACCGTTCCTTAAAATTTACCGATCCGTGCAGTTTGAACAGCCTGATATTTTTTGTGGACAGTTCTTCCTCATCCGAAGGGACACGAATCCCATATCCATCATAAGGCGACCAGCGTCCGCTGTACCACAAGGCTTGATCTAATACACAGTCATAATTTAGTGTAAGGATTAGGGCCGGAGTTGGAAGGCTTAAAACAAATTTTTTTAAAACTTCTTTCTGGTCTAGATCATCAATGTAAAGGCGCTCGTAGCTAAAAACATCGACAATTCTTTCAATGATTTTCTTGCGAATTTTTCTAAGGCGGCTAGTACCGATATATTTTCGCTGCTCGGCACGAGCCAGCTTTAAGTCCAACAAGGTCAAAAATTGCTCGATGCTCGGGTTAGCTTGCCCGTATTCGGTTTCCAGCTCTGAATATTTCCTCAATTTGAGCCTGCCTATAACCTCATCGTTCAGAGGCGCGACATTCCCAAGCACTGCGTGGGTGAAGCCTGCTCCCAACAGATAAACGGTAGACATAGCAAATCCCCCCTCTCTCTGTTTTTTCCCACCCTCCCACCTTACCAAAAAACAAAGGGCGGGGGATCATCCCCGCCCTCGTCAGTGGCCCCAGAAGCCCGCTGTGCGCCGCGCCTATTTGCCGCCGGTGTAGCCCGCCCGGTTCCTGATGCGCGCGTTGATCTCATCCTTGGAGTCTTGCAGCAGGCGCAGGGTCTTTTCCCCGGCAGCCACCAGTTCGGTGCTGTTGCCCCCCGCCACCAGCCGGCCGGGCAAGAGCATCTTGCGGTGAGTCAAAAAAGCCACGATCTCGTCCTCGGCGTCCAACTCCACCCCAAAGCGCTCTGACAGTTCCATGAGCTTTTCACCGAACTCCTGGGGATGCTCCAACAACTCCAACGGCAGGTTGGTTTCCCGGGACAGGGCCGCGGCCTTGCCCGGCGGCAATGAGGAGCCGCATATCAGATCGGCGGCGTGGGCCAGTTGGTGGATGATAAGGGAGTCGTCGGCGTCGGGACTGAGCGCCAGGTAAAGATGGGTTGGGTCCAGCACCCGGGTCTTCTGGGGGTTGATGAGCACCCCGCCCGAGGTTGAACGGGGAGCGTCGCTGGCTCCGGCTTGCAGTTTGGCGTAGGCGGCCAGATCCACCAGCTTGATGGTCACTTTTTTGCCCGCCGGGGAAGTAAGCGAAAAATCCGCCGTCATTTCCGCAGCGCGGGGATGATCGCAGGCCGGAAGCTTGGTTATGGCCAGGGCGATCTGGCCGGGGTCCTGAACCAAACGGTCGGTGACCAGGTCTTTTTCACGCCCCATGTGGCAGCGCTTGAACTTTTTGCCGCTCCCGCAGGGGCAGGGGTCGTTGCGTCCTATATCAGTGAGGTCCATGTGTCACCCGCGGCCAATATCGCCCTTTAGGGTTTATTTATTCAGTTACTATGAAATCCCGCCCGGCGTCAGGGCTGTTGACCGGGAAAGGCCCGGTCTGGCCGGTGTTGGGATCGTAGCGGTGACGGTAGCTGGCCTTGATGCCGATCTTCTTGAAGGTGTGGTCCCAGCCTCGCTGGTAATAGCCGCACTGGTCGTTGAAGCAAATATACAGGCAATCGCCGCCCCAGCTATCCACCGCCGGGGAAACCCACTTCTGCATAGATTCGCCACAGTGCGGGCAGATGGTCTTGCTCTCGTCGAATTCGGCCATGGTGTCCTCCTTGGGAGGTTGGTGTTGTTTAAACAGCCCGCGCCCGGGCGCTAGTCCCAGGCGCGGGCAATACGTCCTGCCTTAGAAGTTAATCACGCAGCAGCTTTTTTCAACACCTCGGCCGCAGAAACGATGTTCCGGTCCAGGGCGGCGTCTTTCTTGAAGTCGCCGCCAAAGGCCAGGGCCATCAACTGGGTCACGAAAACCACCGGCATGTCGTACTCGGTCCCCAGCATCTTGTTGAGCCGGGGCTGGTAGATTTCCAGGTTCATCTGGCACATGGGGCAGGCGGTGACGATGAGGTCGGCGCCTTGCTCGGCGGCCTCGCCCAGGATGCCGCCAGCCAGGGGAGCGCAAGTCTCCATCTCGGTGAAGAAGATGCCCGAACCGCAGCACTTGGCCTTGTGTTCAAAGGGCACCACCTCGGCCCCCAGGGCCTCGAGGATATCGTCCATGGTGTGGGGATATTCCACCGAGTCGTATTCGCCGTAGGGCCGGGTGGTCTGGCAGCCGTAGTAGGCGGCCACCTTGAGTCCGGTCAGGGGTTTTTTAACCCCCGCAGCGATGCGCTCCAGGCCCAGGTCGTTGTACAGCACGTCCAGGACGTGGCGCACCTTGACCCCGCCGGTGTAGTTCAGCCCGCCCTCGGCCAAAATCTGGTTCAACTGGGCGGCCAACTCGGGTTCGTCCTCAAACTCATGGGCGGCCTTTATCATCTGGATGTAGCAGGAGGAGCAAGGGGCGATGATGTCATAGCCGCCCTGCTTCTGGGCCAAGGCCAGGTTGCGGGCATTGAGGGTCTTGGTCTGCAACTCGGTGCCGCCCACATAGTGGATGGAGGCGCCGCAGCAGTTCCAGTCATTGATCTCCTTGAGTTGCAGGCCCAGGGCCTTGGCCACGGCCTCCACGCTCACCAGGTAATGGGAGCCTCCAGCCTCCAGGGAGCATCCGGGGTATAGGAAGTAAGTCATCTTAACCCTCCTTTCCCGGGCTCATGGCGGCCGCCTTGTCCAGCATCTTCTTCAGCCCCCTGATGCCCTTGATCTTCTTGGAGGGGGGCAGGCCGGGGCCCAGCTTGAACTTCATGCGCTTGTGGGAAAGCAAGGCGCGGCCGATGTCCATCATCTCCAACATGGCGAAGATGCCATGCACCGGGCCGGCCATCATGGTGTAGCGCATGGGCACTTCGGTTTCGTCAACCCGGCCGGTCTTGTAGATGCTGTTCCAGAAGACCTTGCCGAACTTGGCGGTTTCCTTGCGCGGCACGATGCCCTGCTCAAGGGCGTAGTGGGCCAGGCCATGCATCACGTCGATGACCTTGACCCCCCGGGGGCAGCGAACCTTGCAGGAATAGCAGGAGGTGCACAGCATGATGTCGGGGCTGTTCATCACCTCATCGCGTTTGCCGGCACGGATGAGGGCCCAGAGTTGACGGGGACCGTGGGTCATCTCCCCGCGCAGAGGGCAGGTGATGCCGCAAACTCCGCATTGCATGCAGAGTTTGACGTCTTCCCCCGAATCGACGTTCTGGTACACCTCTTCGCGGAAGCTTTTGTCGTAGGCCTTGGTGGCCATTGGCATCCTCACTGCAAAGCGGTTAAACGAAATATTGTAAAACCTCGATAAGGTGAAGGGGGCCCACCTTGCGGCAGGCCCCCTTTTTCAGCTAGAAGCCCTTGTAGGGGTTGGGTCCCACTTCCTCGATGGTTTCCATGAACTCGCTGATGATCTCGGGGATGCGGTCAACCTCGTTGAAGCTGATTTCCTCGACCCGCACCCGGTCGCTTTCCAGCACCAAGCGGTCCAGGGTCTCGGAAATCTTGGACATGCGCACGTTGGCCAGCTCCGAACCCTTGATGAAGTGGCATTGGTAGTCGTCGCCGTGACGGCAGCCGAAGAGCATCACGCCGTCGATGCCCGAAGACAGGGCGTCGGCGATCCATACCAGGTTGATCGAGCCCAGGCAGCGCACCGGAATGAAGCGTACGTAGGGGCTCCACTTGTGGCCCTTGCGCGCAGCCAAGTCGATGGCCGGCAGGGCGTCGTTCTCGCAGGTGAGTACGATGACCCGGGGCTTCTCCTCATCCTCTTCGGGCACGTCGATGGACTTGATCATGGAGCCGATCATGTCCACGGAGTAGTTCTTGAAGCTGATGATGCGCTCGGGGCAGGCGCCCATGCACACGCCGCAGCGGCGGCAGCGGGTGGGGTTGGGCAGGGGGTTGGCCTTCTCGTCCTCGTTGATGGCCCCGAAGGGGCACTCCTCGGTGCAGCGCTTACACTGGGTGCAACGCTGCATGGCGAACTCGGGGAAGCTCATGTCGCCGCTGCGCGGATGCACCGCCACGCCCTCCGCCGCCGCGTGGGCGGCCTGGATGGCCTTGAGCGCCGCGCCGGTTGCGTCTTCCACCGCCTGGCTCACCCGCATGGGACGGCGCACGGCGCCCGCCGCGTAGATGCCGGTGCGCCGGGTCTCGTAGGGGAAGCAGATGAAGTGGCTGTCGGGATAGGCGTACTTCAGAGTGGGCAGGTTGGGTCCCTGGCGGTACTGCAGGTTGAGCACCGACCAGCTGTCGCACTGCGCCTTGGACTCGGCGGCCAGCTTCTTGGCTGCTTCCTGGTCCATGCCCAGGGCCACCAGGGGCGCGTCCACCACCTTGGGGTTGTTGGGCTTAAGACCCGTGGCCAACACCACCATGTCCAGCTCATCGATCTCAACGGTGTCGTTGAGAGTCATGTCCTTGGTCTCGATGGCCAGCTTGCCGCCGGACTCGCTGATCTTGGGGTAGTCCTCGTCGCGGCGAATGAACACCACGCCCTTGCGCTGGGCCTCGCGGTACACTTCCTCGCTCTGGCCGGGGGTGCGGATGTCCTTGTAGATGACGTAGACCGCCGCCTCGGGGTTGGCCTCCTTGACCATCATGGCCTGCTTGAGGCTCACGGTGCAGCATACCGCCGAGCAGTAGGGCAGGTGGTTTTGGTCGCGGCTGCCGGCGCATTGAATGAAGGCCACGCCGTTCAGGCCGCCCAGATCGCCGGCCTTGGCCTTGGCTTCCATGTCCACGTTGGTGATGATGCCCGGATTGGAGCCGTAGGCCAGCTCCTCGGCCAGCTTCTCGGCCTCGTAGGGCAGCCAGCCGGTGGCCTGCACGATGGCGCCGCAACGCAAGGTGTCGCCGCCGGAGAGGGCAATGGTGAAGTTGCCGGGAGCGCCTTCGGTCTTGTCCACGGTGGTGCCGGTGTAGACCTTTATCTTGTCGTCGGCTTCCACCTGGGCCACCAGCTCTTCCAGGCCGGTGTCCTCCAGCTCCTGGTAGGGCGGGCTCTCCGGGGCCAGCTTGGCCATCTTGACCAAGAAGCCGCCCAACTCCGCTTCCTTTTCCACCAGGAACACCTGGACGCCGGCCTTGGCCGCAGCCAGGGCCGCGTTGATGCCGGCCACGCCGCCGCCCACCACCAACAGGGCGGTCTCGGGCTCCAGCTCCAGCTTGAAGGGCACGGGCACGTTGGACTTGGCCAGCTTCACCGCGCTCATGCGCAGGTAGTCCGCCGCCAGCATCTGGCGGTCCTCGCCGGCCTCTTCCTCGCCCTCGTACTCGGCCTCGGAGCAGTAAAGGACCTGCTCGCGCAGGCTGGCCCGCTCCACGATCACCTGGGAGCCGAAGTTGAACTCATCACTCTTGACCCGCGAGGAGCAGGCCCCGATGAGCATGGCGTTGACCCCACCGTCCACGTCGCCCTGGATCAGGGCCACGCCATCGGGAGAGCACAGGGCGTCGTGGGTTTTAACCTCGCTGATACCGGACTCACCCAGGACTTCCTCGAGGTTGTCAAAATCCAGGGCCTCGCCGAGGCCGCAGCCCTTGCAGAGATAGCACGCTTGGTTCTTATCCATGATCACTACCTCCCGGCCACTACTTGTATAGCCTTGAGCGCCGCCGACGTTCCGTCTTGCACGCTTACGTGCACCTCGCCAGGCCGGCGAACCGTGCCTGCGCCGAAGATGCCTTCGGCGGCCTGCACGAAGCCGTACTCGTCATAGACCATATCGGCCGGAATCTTGCTCAAATCGGTGTTGGGTTGCATGCCCGTGGCCAAGACCACCATGTCGTGTTCGGCCTTGAAGCGTTCGCCGGTGGTGGTGTTCTCGCCCTCCAGCACCAGCACGCCGTTCTCACCGGGCTCGATAAGGCCGATCTTGCTCTTTACGAAGCTGATCTTCTCGTCGGCCTTTACCTTGGTATAGAAATCCTCGTTGCGGTCCATGGCCCGAATGTCGATGAAGTAGATGGTCACCTCGGCCTCGGGCAGTTGCTCGCGCACGTAGGTGGCCTGCTTCAGGCTGGCCAGGCAGCATACGGTGGAGCAGAAGGGCAGATGGTTCACGTCCCGGCTTCCGGCGCACTGAATGAAGGCCACCTTTTTGGGGGCCTCGCCGTTGCTCAGTTTCACGATCTTGCCGCCGGTGGGGCCGCCCGCCGTGGCCAGCCGCTCCATCTGCACGTTGGTGATGATGTCCGGGCTGCTGTTGAAGTTGTAGTACTCGACCTTGGAGGCGTCGTAGGGGGTCCAGCCGGCGGCCCAGACAATGGCCCCGGCTTCCTCGGTCACTTCTTTGGCCGCATCGTCCAGGACCACCGCGTCGTAGGGGCAAGCCTCCTTGGCCTTGGCTCCGTCCTCGGTCTCCACGATGCTGGGATCGATGACGTAGCGGAAGGGATAGGCCAGTTCGTGGGGCAGGTAGGCCGCCTTGATGGTGCCCAGCCCGTAGTCAAAGGGGTTGGGGATGGTGGTTTCCACCGCATCGGCGCACTTGCCGCAGACGGTGCAGCGCTCGTTGACGTAGCGGGGCAGCTGGTTGATTGTCACCTTGTAGCTGCCCGGCCCGCCCTCGATGCCCGTCACCTCGCTCATGGTGTAGAGCTTGATGCGCGGGTTGGACTTTATGCGCTTGAAGTTGATCTCCAACCCGCAGTAGGGCGGGCAGAGTTTGGGGAAGTATTGGTGGAGCTGGGCCACCCGGCCGCCGAGATAAGGATTTTTCTCCACCAGCACTACGTCATAGCCGGCTTCGGCCGCTTCCAGCGCCGCGCTGACGCCGCTCATGCCCCCGCCGACGACCAGTATGGTTTGGCCCATCGTGCTGTCCTCCTCACAAAGGATATAGCTATTAACCTATGTAACTAATAACACCCCAGAGCCGCGGTCCAGACGGCGCTTGGCTCCGCCTTTTTATCCGCGCTTGCTGCTGGGCGCTTGGCCGGCCTCCGCAGGGGGCTGCCGGCTCATAAACAACGCCAGAATATACTATGACCGCGCCGGCCCCGTCCAGAAAAACCCGTCCAGGGCGAAACCATTTTGCCCAATTAGCACGGCAACTTCCCGGCGGTGGGCCCAGGGGGCTCCACCGAGCGGGGTCTTTTGTCCGTTCCGGGGGCGTTTTGACCCGAACCGGGCAAAAAACTCCAGGCGCCTAGGGGCGGCGCCTGGAGTTGCTTTAGCTAAGACATGGAAGTTAGCCGATCAGGTCGACGACTTCCTTCTTCTCGAACTTCCACTCGCCGTCCTTGAAAGTGCAGTTTGCGAAGCACTTCCAGTTTGCCTCGTCCATGGTGGGCTTGTCGGCGCGGAAGTAGTAGCCGGGCCAACGGGTCTCTTCGCGGAAGAGGATGGTGCGCACGTGGGCCTCGGCCTGGCACATGCGGTGCACGTTCTCCCAGCAGCGCTCCAGCTCGTAGTTGTCCTCGGCGCCCAGCTTCTCGGAGTCTTCCTTCAGCATGTCCAGCAGCTCAAGGCCACGCTCCAGAAGGGCCTTGGAGGTCTTGAAGGCGCTGACCACGCCACCCGCGTACTCGTCCATGATCTTCTGCAAACGGAACATGAAGCTCATGGGACGGATGTAGTTGGGGTTGATCTCCGGATCGGTGGTCATGCCCTTGTTGGCCTCGAAGCGGTCCAGGGGAGCGAGGCAAGCGGCCTTGAGAGCGTCCACGTCGCCCACGTTGGGCTGGCTGTTGTTATCCAGGATGAACCGGATAGCCTGCTTGCCAGCGTAACGGCCCTCGGCGTGAGAACCGCTGGAGAACTTGTGGCTGCTGGCGCCCGTGCCGTCACCGGCGCTGAACAGGCCCTGCACCGTGGTCATGTTGCCGTAGCCCCACTTGTAGGGGGTCTCGAGATCTTCGGGGCCGGAAACCCAGGCACCGGAGCCACCGGAGTGAGAACCGATGAAGTAAGGCTCGCACGCGGCGATCTCAGAGCGGCTCTTCTCGGGGTAGATGTTGCTGGCGGCCCAAAGGATGGCCTGGCTCACGGTCATGTCCAGGAAGTCTTCCCAGGCCTCGGCCTCCAGGGACTTCATCTTCTTTTTGAAGGCCTTCTCGTCGGGAGCGGCGGCGGCCAACTTCTGGATGGCCTCGGCGGTCTCCATGTACAACGGGCCCAGACCGGCGTCTACGTCGAGCATGCCCAAGTAGTTGCGCAGGTTGGCCGGGATCGGCTTCACCAAGCCGTAGGGAGCCCAGTTCTGCAACTCGGCCTTACGCTCCACCATGTACTCGCCGCCAGTCGCGCTGGTCGCACGGCTCTTGAAGAGCAGGAACCACGCACCCACCGGACCATAAGCGTCCTTGAAGCGCACGGGGATGAAGCGGATCTCCTGGCAGGTCATCTCGGCACCGGCCTGGATGGTGAAGTAAGCGCTGGAGCCGCTGTTGAAGGGCGGATACCAGGAACGGCCCAGACCCTCGCCGACGCTCCGGGGACGGAACACGTGAACCGCGCCGCCCATCATGGCGCAAACCGCCTTGGCCTTGAACACGTAGAACTTGTTGTCGCGGGTGCTGAAGCCGTAGGCGCCAGCCACGCGATCGCCGTCCATGATGGGACCGACGATGAACACGCGCTCAATGATCTCGAATCCGGCATCGTTCATGGCGTTCTTGGCCGCTTCGGCCACGATCACCTTGTAGGACTCGCCGTTGATCATGATCTGCCAACGACCCTCGCGAACGTACTTGCCGTTCTCGTCGGTCCAGATGGGCAGACCCCATTTTTCAAACAGATGCACCGAGCTGTCAACGTGACGGGCGATGTTGTACACCAGGTCGTCACGGGCGATGCCCATCAGGTCTTGCTTTACGTAGTTGACATAGTCCGCGAGGGTGTTGTCGCCCGCGCCGTAGCCAACGTACTCGTTGATGGCGCTCAGGCCCATGGCCACCGCGCCGGAGCGGTCAAAAGCGGCCTTGTCGACCAAGGTCACCTTCAGGCCGTTTTTCTTGGCCCAGTAGGCAGCCTCGACAGCCGTGCCCGCGGCAGCCATGCCACCGCCACAAATCAGAAGGTCAGTGGTGACCTCCACAGTCTCAAAATTCGCCATAGTTCCTTACCTCCTAAACCTTCGCGCCCCCTACAGGGTGGGCAGCGTGTCCTGGCCCGTGGAGGCCGGCTCGGTCATCAGGTTAGCGCTGTTGATGTCGCCGTCGCCCTCGTCGAATCCGCCCAAGGGAGCAGCCGAACCCTCAGCGGTGGTCCGGATGGGGAACTTGAAGCGTTTTACCGCGCCGTCACGGAATTTGACGGTCCACATAATGTTGTCCGAGCCGCGTAGCGGCACGACGCTGGCACCCATGGGCACGAAGTCGGCATAACCGCGAACGTCAACGGCCTGCTGGGGGCAGATCTTGACGCAGTTGTAGCACTCCCAGCACATGCTGGGGTCGCGGTTGAAGGCCTTCATCTCGCCGTAGCCAAGCGACCCGTCCTTGTCCAGGAGCATAAGGTCGTTGGGGCAGATGTACATACAAGCGGTCTTATCCTGACCCTTGCAGCCATCGCACTTTTCAACAATGACAAAACTTGGCATTCAGTTCCTCCGTAGTGTTGACGGGCTGACCTATTGCAACCCACCTGAACGACTACCAAATTAGCCCAACCCGACCTGGGCGGGGCTAGTTCACCTCTCTATTTTCCCAACACCTCCTTCGAGCTATTTACTCGAGTTTGGTTTCTGCCTAATCTTTGGTCCGGGCAATCCGCCCCAAAGCCCTGGTCCCCGAGGCGGCAACCCGCGATTGTGCGCTTTGGAACAAACTGTCTCGCAAAAGCACCCCGCTTGTCAAGCTATTTCGCCTCTTAGTTGCGGAACGGCCTATGGCCCTTGGGCTACCCTTCCGCCGCAAAAGGCTCGGTCAACTTTTTTCCATTGGGGTCGGCCTTTTCTAACGCAGCCTCAACTTGGTTGTCAAGAAAAATGTGTTAATAGTCACAAGCTACCCCCAGCAAAGTCCCGGGGATTTTCCGCCCGCGCCACCCGGGATAACTTGTTTTGTTTTTCCAATGCGATAAGCAGAGTCTTTAATTGGAGGAAAGGCCGGCCTGGTGGGGCGGCCGGGCGGCGTGGTAAGCTTGGCTCACCATGGCGGTCAGGGTGGAAATAAGCTCCTCGCTCCGGCGTTATGTAGTGTCCTATGACCCTCTCCAGGGCTTGCTTTTGGACGATGCCGCCGGCTTGTCGGCCGAGCAACTCATCGCCCGGGTGGGCATCCCCGCCCCGGAGGTGAATCTGGTCTTGGTCAACCGAAAACCAGCCGCCGCCGGCCAGGTGCTGGCCGACGGCGACTTGGTGGGTATATTTCCAGTGATGGGCGGCGGTTAGGCCATATCTACAGGGATGCCCATCTCGTCCCAGCCCCGGGCGGCGTAATACTCGGCAATCATCTGCTCCATTTGGCCCTCGCCCAGGCTCTGGCCGGTCTCGGGCAGGGGCTCGCTGTAAAACCTCCTGGGCAGCCGGTCGTCGGCCGGGGTCAGCCCCTCGCGCAAATTGAATCGCCGCAGGTTGTCGGTGGCCAGGCGACCGATGTCGCGCATGTCCTGCTCGCTCAACTCAAGGCCGGTGACCGCCGAAACCATCCTGCCCAATTGGTCCCATTGATAGAGGTCGCGGTAGAAGCGGCACAGCACCAGGGTGTCGAAGAAGCTCAGGCGGTCCTCCCATTCCACGTACACCGCCGCCTTGCCGGGAATCTCCTCCGAATCCACCATGCCAACCAGTTCGGGCTTGTAAAAAGTGGCCCGCAGGTGGCAGGCGCCGCGCGGGGTGGTGCCGTAGGCCAGGGTCATGCCCTTGAGCACCCGGGGGTCGTAGCCCGCCGGCTCCAGGCCCTTGACGTGAATGGCTTGGTCGGCCATGCCCAGTTCGGCCGAGGCCTTTTTGATGCCTTGGGCCAGCACCGCCCCCAGGCCGCGTTTGTAGGCGATATCCTCTAAAAGAAGCGCGATCTTGTCCACCGCCCCGTATTCGATGTCATAGCCGGTCTTGCCCTGGGCCTTGGCCTCGATGGCCAGGGCGCAGAGGTTGCCCGCGCTGATGGTGTCCAGGCCCAGGCGGTCGCAGATGTCGTTGAGGTGGATGATCTCCTCGATGCTGTCCACCTCGCACAGGCCGCCGAAGGCGTAGAGGGTCTCGTACTCCGGGCCCTCCATCTTCATGCCCTTGTGGCGGCCGTGGAGCACGGTGGACATGCGGCCGCAGGCGATGAAGCACTTGAGGCAGGCGTTGGGGGTCACCTCGCAGCGCTCGTGCAGGGCGGCGGCGTTGATCTGCTCGCGGTGGGCCACCTGCCCCTCATGCCAATAGCGGCTGGGGAAGGAGCCCACGTGACTCATGACATCCACCATCATGGGAGTGCCCATGGACTTGTAGGCGGCCACCCCCTTGTCCTGTTTGCCCACGGCGGCGATCTCCTTGGCGAAGGCCTTGGCCGCCTCGGGATCGGCCACCGACTTTTTGGCCTTGCCCCAGAAGGCCGCCGCCTTGAGCCGCTTGGAGCCCATCACCGCGCCCACCCCGGTGCGCCCGGCCGAGCGCCAGTAGTCGTTTTCCACCACCGAGAGCACCACCTGGTTCTCACCGGCCGGCCCGATGACCACCACCCCGGCCCGGCCCGCCTCGGGGCGGTTGTCCTTGACCCAGGCCTTTATCTGGTCCTCGCTGGCGTAGGTGTCCTGGCCCCACACCCCGGCGGCGTCGTGGAAGGCCGCCCCCTCGGGGGTGATCTCCAGCCAAAGGGGATCGGCGGCCTGGCCGCTGACCACCACAGCGTCCCAGCCCGTGGCGGCCATGGGCTCGGCCACGGTGCCCCCGGAATAGGACTCGGCCACGAAGCCGGTCTGGGGCGACTTGCTGTAGATGCCGTGGCGGCAGGAACCCCAAACGCTGGTGCCGGTCAGGGGGCCGGTGGCGAAGATGAGCCGGTTTTCCGGCCCCAGGGGGTCCACCCCGGCTGGGTTGAGCTCCAACAGCAGATGGGCGGCCAGACCCCGTCCTCCCATGGTGCGGGCCAGCAGATCATCGCTTAATTCCATGGTTCCCTGGCTTTGGTCGCTCAGGTTCACCAACAAGGCTCGGTTGTAAAATCCGTGCATGGTCCTCTCCTCCTGGAACCGCCGGCCTAGAGGGCCTGGCGGTATATCTTCTCGGCGTCGGCCGCGGTGATGGTCCGCGGGTTGTTGGCCAGCAGGCGCGTGACTTTCATCACCCCCTGGGCCAGTGCGGGCAGGTGCTCTTCGGTGACGCCGAACTGCTTCAAGCTTTTGGGCACCCCCAGGTCGTCGGCCAGCTCCCAGACCGCCTCCACGGCCATCTCCGCCGCCTCGCGCAGGCTAAGTCCCTCCACCGGCTGGCCCATGAACTCGGCCACCTCGGCGAATTTTATCAGGTTGCCCACCAGGTTGAAACGCATAACCGGGGCCAGCATGAGGGTGTTGGCCACCCCGTGGGGGATGTGGAACTCGGCGCCGATGGGATAGGCGAAGGCATGCACCGCGGTGACCCCCGCGTTGGCAAAGGCGATACCGGCCAGCAGGCTGCCTTCCAGCATGGCCTCCCGGGCCTGGAGGTCATGGCCCCGGGCGTAGGCGGTGCGCAGGTTGTCGCCGATCAACTCGATGGCCCGCGCGGCCAGCATGTCGGTCATGCCGGTGGCGCCCACGCTGGTGTAGGCCTCGATGGCGTGGATCAGGGCGTCCATGCCCGTGGCGGCGGTGATGGCCGGAGGCAGGCCCACGGTTAGTTCCGGGTCCAGGACGGCCACCCGGGGCATAAGGTGGGGGCTCACCACGCCCTTTTTCAGCTTCTCCTGCTCGTCGCTGAGGATGGCGATGGGCGTCACTTCGCTGCCAGTGCCAGCGGTGGTGGGGATTATGATGGTGGGGGCTCCGGCCTTGGGCACCAGGTCCACCCCGCAGTAGTCGCTGATGTCCCCGGCGTTGTTCAGCATCACCGCCACCGTCTTGGCGATGTCTATGGGGCTGCCCCCGCCCAGGCCGATGACGCAGTCGGGCTTGTCGCCTTCCAGGACGCCCAGGCAGGTTTTCACCGTTTGGTAGCGGGGGTCGGGGGCCACCTCGCTGAACAGGCTGAACTCCAAGCCCGCCGCCTCCAGCGACTGGCGCACCGGGTCCAGCAGCCCCGCGTCCACTATGCCCGGGTCGGTAACCACCAGCACCCGCCGGGCGCCCAGGTCCAGGGCCTCTTTGCCCACCCCGGCCACCGAGCCGGGACCCATGACGATTCGGGGAGTGGTGCGGAATATGCTAATGCGCGCGCTCATCGGTCACTCTCCTTTTATTGCCCTAGCGGCCCACGATCAGGGTCAGCTTTTCATCGGCCATTATCTGCTCTGGCGTGCCCTGGAACAGGATCTCGCCCCGCTCCACCACATAGGCCCGGTCCACCACCTTGGAGGCGTTGCCCAGGTTGGAGGCGGCCAGGATGATGGAGATGCCCATGCCCCGGATGCGGCGCATGGCGTCCATGAAGTGGCGCACCACCAGGGGAGCCAGGCCCTCGAAAGACTCGTCGAGCAACAGCAGCTTGGGGCTCAGGGCCAGCGCCCGGGTCACGGCCACCATCTTTTTCTCGCCGCCGGAAAGGGTGCCGCCCTTGCGGTCCCATAGCTGCTGGAGCTTGGGGAAGATCTCAAAGCCCTGCTCGTGGTGGAAGTCGGCGCCTTGGGGGCGGTCCGAGCTCACCCACACGCCCAGGTTTATGTTCTCGGCCACGGTGAGCTCGGGGAAAACCCGCGAGTCCTCGGGCGCGTAGGCCAGGCCGGACAAGACCCGGGAGCGGGTGCTGTCCTTGGTGACATCCCGGTCCAGGAAGGTGATGCTGCCGTTCTTGGGCTGGTACAGGCCCATGACGCTCTTCATGATGGAGCTCTTGCCCGCCCCGTTGCGGCCCAGCAGGCCCACGATCTCGCCCGGCGTCACCTCCAGGGAGACCGAGCGCAGGATTTGGGTCTTCTTCACGAAGAAATCGACTTTATCCATTTTTAGCAGCATGGCTACTCACTAACTCCAAACAGGGTCTCCTGCGCCCGGGGGTCGTCCATGACCTCCTGGGGCGTGCCCCGGGCCAGGATGGTGCCCTCGGCCAGCACCAGGACCCGCTGGCAGTAGTCGCTGACGATGTCCATGTCGTGCTCGATTATCAAGGTGGCGGTCCCCCGCTTGCCGATGGCATCGATGATGGTGTCCATCACCTTGAACTTGTCGGCGGTGGCCACTCCGCTGGTGGGCTCGTCCAACAGCAGGAAGTCCGGCTTCAGGGCGAAGGTCATGGCCGTGTCCAACACCTTTTTGTCGCCCTCGGAAAGCTCCGACCCCGGCTGATCCGAGAACTGTTCCAGATTGAAGATGCCCAGGATGGCCCGGGCCTCCTCGGTGGCTTCCTTGTAGCCCGAGGCCGGCTTGAAAAAGCGCCCCAGTTGGTTCCTGTTGCTGAGTACGCAGGTGCGCACGTTGTCCAAAACGCTCAGGTCCTCGAACAGGTGGGTGATCTGGAAGTTGCGGGCGATGCCCTTTTTGATGCGCTGGTAGGGGGAGGCGTTGGTGATGTCCTCGCCGTTCAGCAGGATCTTGCCCGAGGTGGGCTGCAAATGGCCCGATATCAGGTTGACCATGGTGGTCTTGCCCGCGCCGTTGGGACCCAGCAGGGCCACCACCTCGTTCTCGGCGATGGAAAAGCTGACCCCGTTGATGACCAGGGACTTGTCGAAGGCCTTGACTACGTCTTTTACTTCCAGCATGACTCAGCCCCTCCCCCCGCCTCGCCCGGGCCGCAGGCGGGCCGCCAGGCCGGCTATGCCCCCGGTGACTCCGCCGGGCAGCAGAAGCACCAGCAGCACCAGGGTGCCGCCCACGATGAGCATCCAGTACTCCGTCCAGGCCACCGCGTAGAGCCTCAGGTAGGTGAACAGCATGGCCCCCACTATGGGCCCCTCGAAGATCATGAAGCCTCCCAGGAGCACCATGTAGACGATTTCTCCGGAGAAGACCCAGCCTGATATCTCGGGGGTAATGTGACCGTTGACAAAGCTCCAAACCCCTCCGGACAAGCCGCAGAAAGTGCCGGAAATGACAAAGGCGTACCAGCGGAAGCGCTTCACCCTGATGCCCACCATCTCCGCCCGCACCTCGTTGTCCCGGGTGGCCTGGAGGGCCTTGCCGAAGGGCGAGTTGACCACGGCCAGCATGACCAGGGTGGCCGCCGCGAAGATGCCCACCACGATGTAGTAGTAGGGCCCGACCAGGAACTGGAAGCGGCGCATACCGGTTAGTTCGATGCCGAAGAAGGTGGGCAGGGGGATGCGGATGCCGTCGGAGCCGCCGGTGAAGTGGTAGGCCTTCTCCAATATCGCGAACATGAGCATGGCCAGGGCCAGGGTGAGGATGGAGAAAAAGATGCGGGTGTGCCGCACGCAC
The DNA here is from genome assembly GCA_018819925.1 of Pseudomonadota bacterium. Taxonomy (GTDB): domain Bacteria; phylum Desulfobacterota; class Desulfarculia; order Desulfarculales; family Desulfarculaceae; genus Desulfoferula. The sequence continues at coordinate 28,363 of JAHJPG010000017.1, read as the reverse complement.
ACGAAGCCGAAGAGAGCCGAAACCAGGGCGGACACGCCCAGGGAGGCCAGCATGGCCAGCTCGAAGCTGAAATTGTCCGGGAAATACATGTTGAGCAGGCCCACCGCATAGGCGCCCGCCGCGAAGTAGGCCCCATGGCCGAAGGAGAGCACTCCGGCGTAACGCAAGAGCAGGTTGAGCCCCAGGGCCATGATGGCCAGCGACAGCCCGGTCTCCACCAGGGTCAGGTGGTAGGGGCTCAACACCTGGGGCAGCAGCAGCAGGACGATGAGCGCCAGGAGGTAGCCCAGGGCGCGGGAGCTGAACAGGTAGTTAGTCATGGCGCCACCTCACTTCTGCCCAAAGAGGCCTTCGGGCTTCACCACCAGGATGAGCACCGCGATCATGAACAACAGCGGCATCTCCAACTCGGCGTAGAAGGCCACGGTGAAAGAGCGGGTGAGCCCCACGAGGAGCGAGCCCACCAGGGTGCCCTTGAGGCTGCCCAGCCCCCCGATGACCACCACGATGAAGGCCATGATGAGAACGTCCATGCCCATGCCCAGCACCGCCGGCGTGGTGGGCACCACCAGCGCCCCGCCCAGGCCGGCCAGGGCCGCGCCCAACACGAAGGCCACCACGGTGAGCCGCCGCATGGGGATGCCCATGGCCTGGGCCATGTCGCGGTCCATCTCGATGGCCCGGAGCATGATGCCCAGCTTGGTCTTGGCCATTAGCCACCAGATGAACAGCCCGGCCAGGGCGGTTATGCCCATGACGAACAAAAAGTACACGGGATAGGTGTGCCCGGTGATCTCGATGCTGCCCATGGCGTCGAAGGGCGCGCTGGCATAGCGGCTTTCGCCTCCGAAGACCAGCTTGATAAGGTCCTCGATGAGCATCAGGATGCCGAAGGTGATCAAAAGTTGGTATTCCAGGGGGCGCTTGTACATGGGCTTGAGGAGGGTGGTTTCCATGACCAGCCCCACCGCCCCAGCCAGGACCATGGCCGCGGCCGCGGCGGTCACGAGCATGAGCACCGCCGGGGAGCCGGTCATCATGCCGATGAAGTACGCGGCGACGAACCCCCCGATGGCGTACAGCGAGCCGTGGGCCAGGTTCAAGATGCCCATCACCCCCAGGATGATGCTGAGTCCCAGGGAGGTGAGGAACAAAAAGGCCGCGAAGTATAGTCCGTTGAGGGCGTAGATCAGCCCCATGGTATGAACTCTCCTTAAACCGCCGCCCGGACGTGGGCAAGGGCGCCGCGGGCCAAGGGTTGGAGGAGCCGCCGCCGGGCGCGTGGCCCGGCGGCGGCGGGCAACAAGCGGGGAGTTCTAGGACTTCCAGCCCGCGATCCATTCCTCGGTGGTCAAGCCGGCGGGGGCGTTGACCTGGAAGGAGGGGAACACCTCCAACCGCTGCGGGTCCAGGATGGGGAACGGGTAGTCCTTGGTCATCTTGGAAATGCCCACCAGGCAGTCCTCGCGGGCGTTGTGGTCCTTGTTGATCACGCAGTAGCCGCTGGGCGTCTCGAAGCTCAGGTTGCCCATGGCCTTGGCGGTCTGCTCCATGGTGGGCCAGCCGCCCACCAGCGACGAAGCCTTCTCCACCGCGGTCTTGTAGGCGGTGATGGCCTGGTAGGCGTGGTAGCTGGGATAGGTGGGGTACTTGCCGTAGCGCTTCTTGAACTCACTCACGAACCACTTGTTCAGCGGCCACTTGTCCCAGGCGGGATAGAGGAAGTAGTGCGCGCCGGCGCAGCAGAGGAACTGCCCCTCGGGGAACTCGGCGCCCAGTTCCTGCGGGTAGGGCTCGCCCCGGCTCATGGCCATCTTGGCCTGCTTGAACAACCCGGCGGCCTTGGCCTGCTTGATGAAGGTCACCGCGTCGCCGCCCCACAGGGAGCTGTGGATGATCTGGGCGCCGGAGCCTTGCAGGGCGCTGATGTGGGCGGTGTAGTCGGTGGTGAATATCTTGGGCCACAGGGTCTTTACGATCTCGACCTGGGGCAGCAGCTTTTTGATGGCCAATTCGAAGATGTGCCAGGAGTCGCGGCCCCAGGCGTAGTCCTGGTTGATGCCCGCGATCTTCTTCACGTCCGGCATGTACTTTTTGATGGCCAGGGCCAGGGCGATGTTGTCCTGGCCCAGGTGGGCGCTAGTCCTGAAGCCCAACTGGAACTTGGGGGTCTTGTAGGGGGACTTCTTGCCCTCCATCAGCACGTGGGTCCCGCAGTCATAGGCCAGCATCAGCCCGCCCAACTCGTCGGACAGGGGCAAGACCGCCTTGCAGTCGCCGGAGGAGATGTAACCCAGGATGACGTCTACCTTGTCCTCCAGGATCAGCTTGCGGGCCAACTCCACCTGGGTCTTGGCGCCGCCGGCCTCGTCCAGGCTGATGAGGTCTATCTTGCGGCCCAGTATGCCGCCCTGCTTGTTGTAGACGTCGGCCATCATCTTGTAGGCGTTGTCGCCCGGGATGCCGAAGGGGCCGGCCGCCGGGCCGCTAAGGAAGCTGATGGCGGCCACCTTGATCGGGGTTTTGGGGATGGATTTTTTGGCGGCCAGGGCTTTGGTGCCCATCACGCTCACCGCGCCGGCCCCCAGACCGGCCGCGCCGGCCATTTTCAAAAACTGCCTCCGATTGGTCTTCTGGGCCATATCTCCCTCCATTTGATCGGGTTTGACGGCTTATAAATACAATTGCGGCGACACGGTGCTTCCGGCTCCCCTAGCCGGACCGCGAGGCTGCTTTTTGCTCGTCTGACCCTAGCCTCCCTAACTTTCTAGCAATTTGCGTGCCGGGAGGCCGTATTATTAATTTGTTGATTTTATTAATATTGTAAGGCGATGACTCTCCTTGGTCCCCGACCTTGTATTGCAAAAATGCAATACAAGGCCCGCCCTGCCTAAAAAGACATGCCTAATTGCCCTTAATTAATGAACTTTATGGTGCATTGCATTGTTGCAACATTAATGCAGTTGTGCATGGTCCCTGAGACCATACCTCACCATCTTGCGCCACAAGGTGGTGGGGTGAATCCCCAGGGCCTTGGCCGCCTTTGCCAGGGTCTGGTGGTTCTCGAGGGCGCTCTGGATAATGGAGGCCTCCGACGCCTCCACCGACTCCTTGAGCCCCAGGCCGCTGGCAAGGGCGCCGCCGGCTCCCTGCCTGAGTTCGGCCGGCAGATCGGCCGCGCCGATGACCTCTCCCTCGCTCATGATGGCCATGCGCTCCAGGACGTTCATCAGTTCGCGCACATTGCCCGGGAAGCCGTAGCCCATCAAGGCGTCCACCACCTCCGGGGCCAGGCGCTTTTTCAATCCTTGGCTCTGCTGGAACCTCTCCAGAAAACGCATGCAGAGAAGGGGGATGTCCTCGCGCCGCTGCCTGAGGGGTGGAATCTCTATGGGCACCACGTTGAGCCGGTAGAAAAAGTCTTGGCGGAAGCGTCCCTGGGCCACCTCCCGCTTCAGGTCGCGGTTGGTGGCGGCGATGACGCGCACGTCAACCTCGGTGGGTACGGTGTCCCCCACCCGCGTGAAAATGTGCTCCTCTATCACCTGCAACAGTTTCACCTGCATGGCCGGGGTCAGCTCGGCCACCTCATCAAGGAACACCGTTCCCTGGTTGGCCGCTTCCATCAGCCCCGCCTTGCCCGCCGGGTCGGCCCCGGTAAAGGCGCCCTTCTTGTAGCCGAACAGCTCGCTTTCCATCAGCGAGGCCGGGATGGCGCCGCAGTTGATCTTGACCAGGGGACGGCCCCGGCGGCTGCTCATCTGGTGGATGGTGCGGGCAAACAGGCTCTTGCCCACCCCGGACTCGCCGGTGATAAGCACCACCGCGTCCACCGCGGCCACCTTCACCGCCTTGGCCAACACCCTCTCCATGGCGCTGGATTTGACCACCATGTCGGTCAGGGCGGCCTCGTATTGCTCCTGTTCGATGAGCGATTGGTAATAACGCGAGGATAAGAGGCGGGTTTGCTCCAACTGGCCCCGCAGTTGGTTAAGGCTGGTCATGTCGCGCACGTTGGTCACCACCAGCGCGACCTTTCCCTCGTCGTCCAAGACGGGGGTGCCGGTGACCATGACCAGCTTGGCCCCTCTGATGTTTTGCATGATGGTCACCGAGCGGCCCTTTTTCAAAACATCCAGGGTCACCGAGTGATCGAAGACCTTCTCCCTGACCAGGTCGCGCATGTTGCGCCTCAGCACGGCCTCGCGTTTGAGGCCGGTGATCTTTTCGTAGGCGCTGTTGACCCGGACGGTGACCGCGTTGCCGTCGGTGATGTAGAGCCCGTCGTGGGAGGTCTCGAAAATCGCCTCCAGCTCGCGGTGAAGTTCCTTGTAGCCCCGCAGTTCGCTGATAAGGGCCTCGTAATTGGAGATGTCCTGAAAGACGCTGATCACCCCGGCTATCTTGCCGTCAAGGACTATGGGATTGCGATTGGCCACGATGGTGGCGCCCACGAGCTTCAGGCGCCGCCCGATCTGGGGCTGGCCCCCGGCCAGGATCTTGTGCATGTCCGGCCAGGCCTCCGGGCTCACTTCCTTGAAAGGCCGGCCCACCGGGTGGTCGTTAAGACGGCCCAGCATGGCCCTGGCGGCCTGGTTGAAGATGAGCACCTTGCCTTCTGCGTCGATGATCACCACTCCGTTGTGGGTGGCGTCGAGCAGCGGACCCAGGGGGGCAAGCAGGCTGTCCAGGCTATGGGTTTGGTTGGGGGGCATCGCTCTCCCGCAGAACCGGCGCCGGCGGGCGGCCCGGTCGAGGCGCAAACCGTTTGGTTTTGCTTGACCTCCTTGCTGCCCCCCATTATGTTCAATATATTGAACCCAGGCAAGCGTTATGTAGGAGCTGAAAAATGGAGTCTTTGGGGGCCAAACTCAGGCAGCTGCGCAAGGGCCAAAAGCTGTCGCTCAAGCAAGTGGCCGAGCGCGTCGGCTGCGCCCCTTCCTATTTGTCCATGGTGGAAAACGACAAGGTCGATCCCTCCATCAGCCGCCTGAAAAAGATCGCCGAGGGCCTGGGCAGCACCATCATCAAGCTGTTCGACGACAACGGCGCCGAAGAGGTGGTGATGCGCCAGGCCAAGCGCCCCCGCGCCTCCTTCCACCGCTCCAAGCTGTTCATCGAAGTGCTTGTGCCACCAGGGCCCGAGCGGGCCATGGACGCCCGCCTGGCCATCGTGGGCCCCGGCGGCGGCAGCCAGGGCGACTATCAGCACGAGGGCGAGGAGTTCGGCCTTATCCTGGAGGGCACCCTGGAGTTGAGCATCAACGGGGCCGACTACACCCTGGGCCAAGGCGACAGCTTCTATTTCAAATCCGACACAAAGCACAGTTTCACCAATCCCGGCGACAGGGACTGCCGCATTCTGTGGGTCAACCACCCCCCCAGTTGGTAAACGGCGCGGGCCTCATGCGAGCGGCGCGTTTTCACGGGATGGGCCGCCCCCTGGCCCTGCCCCTGGCGCGGGGCAACGACGCCCTGAACATCCTGCACGACAAGCAGGGCGACCCGGTGCGCATCGTGGTGGAGCCGTAGGCACCGCCGAACTTGAGCCTGGCCCTACCCCGCCACTCCCTGGCCCCCTTGCAACCGCCAATAAAAAAGGGACGGGGATGAACCCCGCCCCCAGGTTTGCTTGCCGTGGATGCGCCAGCCTACGGCTCGATCTTGGCCAGCTTGGCCGCCCACTTCTTCTTCATGTCCAGCTTGCCCAGGCGGCCGTACATGACCTTCTGGGTCTGGGGCGAGCCGGCCCCGTGCATGGACTCCACCAGGGCGGTGCCGCCGGTCATGTTTTCGATGAGCCTGAGGATGCGCATGCGGTTCTCGGTGGACACCCCCTCCACCCCGGCCAGGTACTTGCGCACGTATTTGCCGATCTCCGGATGCCTCAGGTCGGCCTCGGAGGGCATGGTGGCCAGGATGCCCCCGGCCACGTCGTGGGCCAGGCGGGCTATCTCGTAGACGTGCCGGGTCACGTTGTGCTTGGTGCAGTTGGCCAGCAGGGGGTCCGGGTAATAGGCCCCGCTGGCGGTCTTGAAGCCCATGGCCGAGCAGGAGATGGAGCCGGCGTAAAGCGTCTCGGTCAGGTGCATCATCTCGGCCAGTTTCTCCTTCACGTGGCCGGCCTTGGCCGTGCCCTGCATCTCGGTGGCCAGGGCGCAGGCCCCCACCAGCACGTCGGACACCCCGCCCTTGCAGCCGCCGTAGTTTTGCCGGTGCATGGTGGCGAAGCGCTCCACCAGCAGGCCGGAGAACCCGTGCTCCCCGCACATGAACACCCGCTCCCAGGGCACGAATACGTCCTCGAAGACGATGAGCGTCTCGCCGCCCACCAGGCCGTATTCGGAGTTGCCGGCGTCCAGGGGGCTGCTCATGCGCCGCTCGTCGTTGGTCTGACGGCCGAAAATCTGCGTCACCCCAGGCGCGTTCAAGGGCACCGCGCACACCAGGGCGAAGTCGGCGTCCTCCTCGCGCATGAACTGGGTGGGCATTATTAGGATCTCGTGGCTGTTGGCCCCGCCGGTCTGGTGTGCCTTGTTGCCCCGGATGACGATGCCGTCATCGCGCCGCTGGGCCACGTGGGTGAACAGGTCCTTGTCCTTTTGCTGGTGGGGCGCCAGGGACCGGTCGCCCTTGGTGTCGGTCATGCCGCCCACCACCATCCTGTTGGTTTTCTGGATGTAGCCCAGGTACTCGATGAAGCGCTGGTGATAGTCGGTGCCGTGCTTTTGATCTATGTCGTAGGTGGTCATGTAGGTGGCGTTGAGGGCGTCCCAGCCCACGCAGCGCTGGAAGCAGGAGCCGGTCTCATGGGCGATGGCCCGTAAGAGCTGCACCTTCTTTATCAGGTCCTCCACCGATTGGTGGATGTGGGTGAAGCGGTTGATGCGTTCGCCGGTGAGGTGGCTGGTGGCGTTGGCCAAGTCCTCGTACTCGGGCATCAGGGCCATCTCGTAGGTCTTGGCCGCCGCGTTGACGTGGGGCACAAAGGCGGGGTGGCTGGTCACGTCCTGGACCCGCTCGCCGTTGAAGTAGACCAGGTGCCCCTGCTCCCGGAGGCTGGCCAGGTAATCGTCCTTGGTTACGATGCGCTCCATTTCAACTCCCTTGGCCCAGCAGGCGGGCCACCACCCCGGCCGGAGCCTGGCGGTTGTTTTTAACGATGACCACTGGCCTGCCCGCAGGCAGGTCTTCCAGGGGGCAAGCCCTCTCGCAGCCGCAGATGAGCAGCAAAACCTCGCCCCCGCCCTGGCCGGTGGTTTGCCAGCTTATGCGCTCCCCGGCCGCCTCTCGGATGGCCTCCCAATATTCTACGCGCTCATAGGCGGGGTCGCAGCCCCCGCAAAACTTGAACGCCACTCTCATGAAATATTCACCAAGCTAGCGCCTCGGCGGATCACCGGGGGGCACCTGCTCCACGAGCCGATTCTTGAGCACCTTGCCTCCCGGATTGCGGGGCAGCGCGGCGACGAAGCTCACCGAGGCCGGCACCTTGTAATCGGCGATGAGCCCGGCGCAGTGGACCATGATCTCCTCTTCGCCGGGCGCGGCTCCCGGGGCGCAGACCACGAAGGCATGCACCACCTCGCCGAAGATGCTGTGGGGGCGGGGGACCACCGCCGCTTCCAGCACCCCGGGGTGGGCCACCAGAGCCGACTCCACCTCGATGGAGTACACGTTTTCCCCGCCCCTGATTATCATGTCTTTCTTGCGGTCGGCGATGTAGACGAAACCCTCCGGGTCGATGCGGGCGTAATCGCCGGTGTGCATCCAGCCGCCCCTGAGAGCCGCGGTGGTGGCATCAGGCTTGTTCCAATAGCCCTGCATCAGCATGGGCCCCTTTACCAGCAGCTCGCCCACCGCGTCGGGCGGCAACTCCACGCCGTCCTCGCCCACCACCTTGAGCCGGTTGCCGGAGCTGGGCAGGCCGACGGAGCCGCCCTTCCTGAGCGCCTCGCAGGGCGCCAGGGTGATGACCAGGCTGGTGGACTCGGTGAGGCCGTAGACGTTGACAAGATCCACCCCCAGGCGCTGCTGCAGCTGCATGATGGTCTCCGGGGCCATGGGAGCCCCGCCGTAGCAGGCCAGGCGCAGGGCGCTCAGGTCGCTGGACGCCAGCGCCTCGTTGACCAGCATCAGGGTGTACATGGTGGGCACCTTGAAGGTCACCGTCACCCGGTGCTCGGCCATGAGCCTTATCATGTCGGCGGTCTTGTAGGAGCGCATGATGGCGCAGGTGCCGCCCACGTAACAGAAGGCCACCAGCTGGGTGTGCAGGCCGGTGACGTGGAACAGGGGCACCACGATCAGGGTGGTGTCGCTTTCCTTGTAATGCAGATGGGCCCCGCAGTTGCGCGCGTTGGCGGCCACGTTGCCGTGGGTGAGAACGGCCCCCTTGGGCTGGCCGGTGGTGCCCGAGGTGTACATGATGGCCGCCGGGCTGTGGCGGTTCAACCCGGGCGCGCCCCCCGGCTCGCCGCCGGCGGCCAGCAGGTCGTCCAGTTGCTCCACGCCTTGGAGCTTGCCAGCGCCCGCCTGGATCACCCGGGGGGGCAGGCCGGTCAGTTCGCCCACCGCCTGGGCCGCGGACCAGAACTGATCCTCCACGATCAGGACCTTGGGGTCCGAATCCATCAGCACGTAGGCCATCTCGGGAGGGGCCAGGCGGTTGTTCACGGGCACCACCACCGCCCCCAGCATCAGCGCCCCGAAGTAGCACAAGCAATAGTCGATGCAGTTGGGGAACAGCAGGGCCACCCGGTCGCCGGGACCCACCCCGCCCTTTTGCAACTGGGCGGCCACGGCCGAGGCGCCGGCCAGGGTCTCGGCGTAGCTCAAACGGCGCCCACCCTCGACCAGGAAGGGCTTGTCCGGCAGGCGGCCGGCGGAATAGGCCAATATTTCGTGGATCAGCAAGGCTCCCTCCCACTACCAGGCGGTCCAGCCGCCGTCGATATAGATGGTCTGCCCGGTGATGAAGTCGCTGCCCGGCGAGGCCAGGAAAATCACGATGCCCTCCAACTCGGGCGGGTAGCCCCAGCGGCCCATGGGGGTGCGCTCGTTGATGAAGTTGAAGCGCTCGGGATCGTTTCTGATTTGGGTGACCATCTCCGTCTCGAAATAGGTGGGGGCGATGGCGTTGACCCTGACGCCCTGCTTGGCCCACTCCAGGGCCATGACCTTGGTCATCTGGTCCACCCCGCCCTTGGAGGAGGCGTAGGCCAGCTGGTTCATCATGCCCACCCCGCCGAAGATGGAGCTCATGTTGATGACCTTGCCGTAGCCGCGCTCCAGCATGCCCGGGGCCACCGCCTGGGCCACCAGGAAATAGCCCTTGAGGTTGGTGTCGATGATGCGGTTCCATTGTTCTTCCGGGAACTCCACCACCGGCACTCGGTGATTGACCCCGGCGTTGTTCACCAGGATGTCGATGGGGCCCATCTCGGCGGTTATCTTCTCCACCGCCGCCTCCACCTTGGCCTTGGACAAAACGTCCAGTTCAAAGCCCTGGGCCCGCACCCCCAACTCCCGAAGGGCGGCGCTGACCCGCTCCAGGTCGGGCCGGCTGCGGCCGCAAACGGCCACGTCGGCCCCGGCCTTGGCCAGGGCCCCGGCGGCCACCTCGCCCAGGCCCCGGGTGGCCCCGGTGACCAGGGCGGTCTTGCCGCCTAGGTCGAAATGCTGCAATGGCTTCGCGCTCACATTTGCTCCAGGCGTCTTAAAGGGCCAGGTATTTGTTCACCACTTCCTGGTCTTGCCAAATCTCTTCCATGCCGCCTTCGTGCACTATCTGGCCTTTCTCGATTATGTACCCCCGGTCGCAGACCCGGCGGCAAAACTTCAAGTTCTGGTCCGCCAAGAGGATGGTCATGCCGTGGGAGCGGATCGTGCCGATGGCCTCGGCCAGGGAGCGCACGATCATGGGGGCCAAGCCCTCGCTGGCTTCGTCCAGCAGCACAACCGAAGGGTTTGACATAAGGGCCCGGGCCAGGGAGAGCATCTTCTTCTCGCCGCCGGACATGTTCAGTCCCTTTTGGCCGCGCCGCTCGGCCAACACCGGGAACAGGTCCATCACCTTCTTCTTGTCCCAATACCCCTTGCGCTTGACCAGATAGGCGGCGATGTCCAGGTTTTCCTCGCAGGTCAGATCCGAGAAGATGCGCAGGTCGTCGGGCATGTAGGCCAGGCCCATCTTGGCCTTGTTCCAGGGCGGCTCGGCCCGCACCTCCCGGCCATTGAACAGGATGCCCCCAGTGGCAGGCGGGGTCAGGCCCATGATGGTCCTGAGGGTGGTGGTCTTGCCCACCCCGTTGCGCCCCAACAGAGCCACCACGTCTCCCTGGGCCACGCCCAGGGAGACGTCCTGCAGGACATGAGAGGTGCCGTAATAGGTGTTGACTTCAACCAGCGAGAGAATCATGCGACCACCTCCTCTCCCAGGTAGCACTCGCGCACCTGCCTGTCTCCCTTGACGTGATCCGGGCCACCATCGCAGATGATGTCGCCCCGGTTGAGCACCATCACCCGGTCCGAAAGGGAGAACACGATGTCCATGTCGTGCTCGACGATGACAAAGGTGGTCTCGCCGCTGGCCGAGAGGCGGCGGATGTGCCTGAGGATGTCCACTCGCTCCACCGGGTTCATCCCGGCGGTGGGCTCGTCCAGGAACAAGAGGCTGGGCTTGGCCGCCAGGGCGATGCCCACCTCCAGCAGGCGCTGGTCCCCGTGGCTCAGGGCCGAGGCGGTTCCGTTGGCTTGACCGGCCAGGTTGGTGCGCTCCAGCACCTCCATGACCCGCTGGCCAACCGCCTTTTCCCGGGCCACCGGCCGGAACAGGTGGGCGGCCTTGCGCATCTGGGCCAGCACGGGAATCTCCACGTTTTCAAACACCGTGAGGTGGGGAAAGACGTTGACCACCTGGAAGGAGCGGCACAGCCCCAGGCGCACCCGCCGGTGGGTGGGCAGGTGGGTGATCTCCTCGCCCTGGAAGTAGACGTGGCCGCTGTCGGCCGGCAGCAGACCGCTGAGCACGTTGATCAGGGTGGACTTGCCCGCCCCGTTGGGCCCGATGATGGAGGTGAGCACCCCCGCCTCGACGGTGAAGTTCAGGTCCCGGGCGGTGACCACCTTTCCGAAGGCCTTGTTCAGGTTCTCCACTCTCAACAAGGGTGAGCTCATGATCCCTCTCCCTTGCCGGCGGGGGCCGGCCCCCGTTTCAGGCGCTTCTCCAGGCCCCCCATGACCCCGCCGCGCATCCCCATGATGATGGCCAGCAGTATGACGCCGAACCAGAGCATCCAGTTCTGGGTGAAGCGCTGGATGATCTCGCGCAGCACCACGAAGATCACGCTGCCCACCAGGGGCCCGCTGAAGGTCTGCAGTCCGCCGATCAGGCTGACCAGGATCGGCTCGGCCGAGTGGCTCCAATGGGCCGAGAAGGGGTCGGTGTTGGACTCCAGCATGGCTCCCAGGCTGCCGGCCAGGCCCGCGAAGACCCCGCTGATAACAAAGGCGGCCAAGCGGTAGCTTTTCACCGGGATGCCCGCGAAGGAAGTGCGCTGATTGTTCTCCCGGATGCCGGCCAATATCAGGCCGAAGGCCGAGCCCCGCAGCCGGTGGATTAGCCACAGGGTCAGGGCGAAGAAGAACAACACCAGGAAATAGAACTGCCCGTCCTTGGCGATGGGCAGGCCCAGGACGCTGCCCCGGCTGATGCCCACCAGGCCGTCATCGCCGCCGGTGAGCTCCCGCAGGTTCCAGATGAGCGAAAAGATCATCATGCCGAAGGCCAGGGTGAGCATGGCGAAATAGATTTCGGTGTGGCGAACGCAAAAAAAGCCCACGATCAGGGAGCAGGCGGTGGCCAGGGCCACCCCGGCCAGGATGCCGAGAAGGGGGTCGGGGGTGAGGTGCAGGTTAACCAAGGCCATGCCGTAGGCCCCGGTGGCGTAGAGGGCGCCGTGACCGAAAGAGAGCAGGCCGGTGCGCCCCAGCAGCAGGTTGTAGCCCATGGCGAATATGGCCAGCAGCATCACCCTCATGCCCATATAGAGCACGAAACGGTCGGCCACCAGCCCCAGGACGGCCAGGCCCAGGATAATCGCCAGATAGATGGCGTGGGTGCCTTTGGAGTTCATCGCGACGCCTCCCCAAAGAAGCCCTGGGGCCGCCAGAGCAGGACCAGCGCCATGAGGATGAAGGTGAGGAACATGTCGAAGGTCGGCAAGAAGCGGGTGCCGAAGGAACTGAGCAGGCCGATGATAAGCGCCCCCAGGAAGGCCCCCTTGAGGCTGCCCAGGCCGCCGATGACCGCCACCACGAAGGCCTCAATGATAACCGCCTCGCCCATGCCCGGGGTCAACAGCCCCACATAGGGCACGGCCAGGCCGCCGCCCAAAGCCCCCAGCCAGGTGCCGAAGACGAAAACTCCGGTGAAGATAAGGGGCACCTTGGCCCCCAGGGCCGCGGCCATCTCCCGGTCCGAGGAGGCGGCCCGGATGACGCGCCCGGCCCAGGTGCGCTCCAGGGCCGCCCACAAACCCAGGGCCACCAGGGGCCCCACCGCTATGATGAACAGACTGTAGGTGGGGAACATGCGCCCCAAAATGGAAACGCTGCCCCCCAGGCCGGGCACGGTGGGGGACCCGATGGAGCCGGCTCCCCAGACGATCTTGACCAAGTCGTCAAAGATGAGCACGAAGGCGAAGGTCAAAAGCAGCTGGTAGGGCAGGTCCAGGTGGTATACGTAGCGCAGGAAGTAGCGCTCCACGAAATAACCCACCGCGCAGACGAACAGGGGGCCAAAGATGAGCCCCAGCCAGAAATTGTCCCCCAGGCTGGCCAGGACGGTGTAGCAGAAATAGGCCCCCAGCATGTAAAAGGCGCCGTGGGCGAAGTTGAGCACTCCCAACACCCCGAAGATGAGGGTCAGGCCGCTGGCCACCAGCCAGATGAACATACCTTGGGACAATCCGGCCAGGCAGACGTGGACGATGGATTGAAGCATCTAGGCCCTCCCCCCCGCGCCGGGGCGCGCCGGCGCCTGGATGGAAATAACGGCCCCGGCCGCCGGCAGTGCGGCGGCCGGGGTGCTTGGCGTTACCCCTTGAAGGGAGGATGGGTGTTCGGGCCCTCGAAGGGCGGCCGGTTGAAGAACTCCGAAGGCGGAATGATCACCTGCTTGCCCATGACCTTGAAGGGGTACTTGGGATTGGTGGTGGTCAGCCCCCAGGGCACCTCATACATGGCCTGGTGATCCTGTTTACGGAACACCCGCTCGCCGGCGGGGCTGCCCATCTTCATGCCTTCCAGAGCGCCGATGACCGCATTAGACTCCTTGGAGCCGGCCGCCTCCACCGCCTGCTTATAGGCGTACATGGCCGAGTAGCCGGTCTCGGAGACATAGGCCGGGTAGTGGTTCCAGCGCTTCCGGAAGCGGGCCACCCAATCGATGTTGCGCTGATCGTTAGGGAACATGAAGAAGTAGCGGCCCGAGATCCACACCCCGTCGGGCATCTCGGCCCCCAAGCCTTCCAAGACGTCCATGGCCGCGCCCACCGGCAGCATGATGTGCTTTATCTTCTTGAACAGCCCGGCCTGGTTGGCCTGTTTGATCATGGTGATCAGTTCGCCGGCCCACTCCACCGAGTACAGGCCGTCGGGTTTGGCGTCGAGGATGGTGTTGATGTGGGGCCTGAAGTCGGTGGTGCCAAAGGGCGCCCAGGACTCGGCGACGAACTCCACGCCGGGCTTGAGCTTGCCCAGGGTGTCCTTGAACATGTTCCAGCAGGTGTAGCCGTATTCATACTTGGGGCTGATGGTGGCCCATTTTTTGGCCGGCAGTCCCTGGGCCACGAAGGCCGCCGCGTTGCCGTCCTGGTAGGTGGGGGTGCAGATGCGGAATATCTCTTTGATGCCCTTCTTGTACACCTCGATCTCGGTGAGCTTCTCGGTGGCCGCGTGAGTGACCATCAGAGGTTTGCCCAGTTGGGCCATGACCGGAGCCAGGGCCAAGGCCTGGCCCGAGGAGTCAACCCCGGCCAGGAAGTCGGCGCCCCAAGAGTCCACGAAGTAGCGGGCGTTCTGGATGGCTTGAGGTTTCTTCAGGGTGGAGTCGCGGAACTCAACCTCCAAGGGCACCCCGGCGATGCCGCCGGCCTTGTTGATCTCTTCCATGGCCATGACCACGCCCATCTTGTGGAATTCCCCGTAGCCGGCCAGGGTTCCCGACATGATGGCCTGGTAGCCGACCTTCACCGGCCCCTTGATCTTGGCAGGGGCGGCCCACAATCCGGTGGGTTTGAGAACGCCCACCCCCAAGGCCGCGCCGGTGCCGGTCAACAGACCCGCCTTGACGAATTGTCTCCTGGTCAAACCTTTTTTGGACATCTTTATCTCCCCTCCTGCCTATGTTGTGATTCGAACGTCCCCCACCGCCAGCAAGGACCCGGCGGCCTATATATGGTCCAAACTGTCAACGCATGAGAAGAAATGACCTATAATCATAGATCATTTGCAAAATAATAAGTATTTAGAACGCCAGTCAAGTCATATTTCTTATATCTTGAATTCTTGGGCAGGTTGACAAGCCCGGCCTCGGGGCGGGATCATGACCCCTCAAGCTACAAACGGAAGGACTGACATGGATCTGGACCAGCGTTACCGCGAAATAGCCTCGCGCATCGGCCTGGGGCCGTCCACGCGCATCGGCCGCCTGTTTCAGATGCTCGCCGGCCCCGACGAGGCCGACCTTTTGCTGGCCCTGCCGGCGGACGTGCCCACGGCGGCGCGGAAGTTGGGGCGCGAGCCCGATCAGGTGCGGCGAATGATGGACGCGCTGTTCGTCAAGGGCGTGGTGTTTCCCTCCCGGAAAACCGACCCTCCCACCTGGCGCATGTGCCGGGACCTGGTGCAGTTCCACGATGCCAGCATCCTCTGGCCCGAGGCGCCCCCGGAGTTCCTGGACCTGTGGCGCGAATTCATGGACCAGGAGTGGTTCTCCATCGCCAAGACCATGAGCGCCGCGGTTACCAAGCCCTTCACCCGGGTGATCCCGGTGGGGGTGTCCATCGAGGCCCGCACCTCGGTCCTGGATTTCGACAGCGTGGCCAAGATGATCGAAAAGGCCAAGAGCCTGGCGGTGACCAAATGCACCTGCCGCCTGAGCATGCGCAAATGCGACCGGCCCCTGGAGGTGTGCCTGCAACTGGACGGCGCGGCCGACTACAGCCTCGCCCGGGGCACCGGCCGGGCGGTGACCGCCAAGCAAGCCATGGAAATCCTGCGCCAGTCCGAGGAGGCTGGCCTGCTGCACGTGACCATAAACCGGCACGAGGGCAACAATTTCATCTGCAACTGCTGCCCCTGCTGCTGCCAGACCATGCCCGTACTCATCGAGGGCGGCATCCGGGTGATAGACCCCAGCCGCTTCGTGGCCGTGGTGGACCCCCAACTGTGCACCGGCTGCGAAACCTGCCTTGAGCGCTGCTATTTCTCGGCCATCTCCCTGGGCGAGGCGGAAGGGGCCACGGCGGTGGTGGACCCGGAGCGTTGCATGGGCTGCGGCCTGTGCCTGACAACCTGTCCCAGCGAGGCGCTGAACCTGGGAGAGGCCCGCCAGCCGGGCTTCGTGCCCGGGGCGGCTTAACCCGCACATTTCATGAAGGTCGGGCGGCATCGAACAGCTACTTATTATTTATGGGATTCTTATGAAAATAGCGTTCGTCTTGTTGGGGTATGGTTTGTATCCGGGCCCGGCACAGCCAGCCGGACGCACGGCCCTCATGAAATGCGCGGCTTAGGAGGTGGACATGGAGCGAGCTCTTAACGGAGTCAAGGTGCTGGATCTTTCCATGAACCTGCCGGGGCCCTATCTCACCTGGCTTTTGGCCTGCCTGGGCGCCCAGGTGCTAAAGGTGGAAAACCCGGACGGAGGAGACTACAGCCGCGCCATCGGCAGCATGGACGGGAACGATTCGCCCTATTTCCTAGCGGTGAACCGGGGCAAGAAGAGCCTGGCCCTCAACCTCAAGGACCCGGCGGGCAGAGAAATTTTCCTGCGCCTGCTAAAGGATTACGACGTGTTGGTGGAGGGGTTCCGTCCGGGGGTCATGGCCCGCCTGGGCCTGGATTTCCCCCTTCTCAGCCAGGCCCAGCCCCGCCTGATCCAGGTGGCCGTCTCCGGCTACGGCCAAGAGGGCTCCCTGGCCCAGAGGGCCGGGCACGATGTCAACTACCTGGCCCTGGCCGGGGTGCTCGACATGACCGGCAGCCGGGAGGGAGGCCTGGCCATCCCCGGGGTGCAGGTGGCCGACTTGGCCGGGGGCTCCCTCATGGGCCTGGCCGGGCTGCTGGCCGCCCTTTACCAGCGTGAGCGAACCGGCGCGGGGCAATACGTGGACGCGGCCATGTTCGACGGCTCCATGTCCATGGCCACCATGGTCTGGTCCGGAGCCCAGGCCGGCCTGGACGATCCCCGCCCGGCGGGCATGACCCTCAACGGGGCCCGGCCATGCTACAACCTATACCGCACCGCTGAAGGCGGATGGTTCTCCTTGGGAGCCCTGGAGCCCAAGTTCTGGCTCAACTTCTGCGAGGCCCTGGAGCGCCCGGACCTGTTGGACAAGCAGCTCGCGGGGCGGGAGGTGGTGGAAGAGGTGGCGGCCATCTTCGCCGGGCGCACCCGTGATGAATGGACGGAGTTTTGGGCCGGTTACGACGCCTGTTGTGAGCCGGTGCTGTCGCTGCCCGAGGCGATGGAATCGTCCCTGGCCCGGCAGCGGGGCATGGTGGAGCAGGCCCCCCAGGGGGTCCAGTTGGCTTGCCCCCTGAAGATGTCCGGCTCGCCCCCGGCTCCGGCCGCGCCGCCCCCGGCCCTGGGCCAGGACACCCGGCAGGTAATGGCCGGACTGGGCTATAGCCAAGCGGAAATTGATGACATGGCGGCGCGGGGGGTGTTGGCCACCGCTTAGGCGGCCGGTTCCTCCCCCTCGCTCTTGGGCTTGTTGGCCTTGGCCCGGGCCCGGCGCTGGGCGCCCGAGGGCCGGCGGCGGCGGCGCTTCTTGGGAGCGGGCGGGGAATCGGCATCCTGGCCGGCGGGCTGGCCGTTGTTCGCCTCGGCCGCCGGTTTTTCGGCTGGCGGGCCGGCCGAAGCTTGGGGCGTTGCCGGTGGGGCCTCGGGCTGGGGCTGGGCCTCGGCGGCTGATTGCCCTTCGGCGGGGGCGGCGGGTTTTTTGCGGCTGCGGCGGCGCTTGCGGCCGCTGGCCGCCGGCTTGGGCGGAACGGCATCCGCCGCCGCCGGCTCCGGGGCCCCCGGCTTGAGGGCGGGCGCGGGCGCCGGGGAAACCGTATGGGATAGCCGTTCTTGTCCACCACCTTGGCGGGCGGGCGCGGGCGCCGGGGAAACCGTGGGCGCCGGGGGAGCCGCCGGCTCCGGATGCGGCGCCGGGGCGGCCACGGACCAGGGCTCTCCGCAGGCTTCGGTCTTGAAATCGTCCAGGGCCACTCCGGAGTCGATCACCAACTCCAGGCACACCCCGCTGTTGTCTTCCAGGCGGGACAACTCGGCCCTTTTCACGTTTTGCAGGTAGTGGGCCGTCTCCGGGGCCAGGCGAACCTTCAGCCCCTTTCCGCCGTACCCTCTCAGCTTCAACTCCAGCCCCCGCAGCACCCTGCGGCCCAGGGTCTCGGTGGTGAGCAGCAGGCCTCGGCCCTGGCACACCGGACAGGTGCGGGTGGAGCCGAAGTCGATGGCCGGACGGATGCGCTGGCGGCTCATTTCCAACAGGCCGAAGCGGCTTATGTGGCCCACCGTGGTCTTGGCTTTGTCTCCCTTGAGGGCGTCCATCAGGGCCTTGCGCACATTGCGCTGGTTGGCGCGGTCGCGCATATCGATGAAATCGATGACAATAAGCCCGCCCAGGTCCCGCAGGCGCAACTGGCGGGCGATCTCGGCGGCCGCCTCGTTGTTCACCGCCAGGGCGGTGTCTTCCAGTTGCTTGCCCCCGGCGGTCTTGCCCGAGTTCACATCCACCGCCACCAGGGCCTCGGTGGGGGAGATGACGATGCTGCCCCCGGAGGGCAGGCGCACCGCCGGCTGGTATACGCTGGAGATCTGCTCCTCCAGGTCGTACTTGGCGAAGATGGGGCGCTGCTGCTGGTAGAGCTTGACGATCTTCTTGCGCCGGGGGTTCACCGTGCCCACGAAGGTGCTCACCCGCTCGAGCACCTCGGGGTCGTCCACCAAAATCTCGCTGAGGTCCGAGGTGAACAGGTCGCGCACCGTGCGCACCGCCAGTTCCTCTTCCTTGTGGATGAGGCTGCGTGGCTTGGCCGCCTTGCCCCGTGCCTCCAGGTCCTCCCACAGGCGCAAAAGCTGTTTCAAATTGGTGGTCAGGTCGCGCTTGCTGCGGCCCTCGGCGGCGGTGCGGGCGATAACCCCCAGATCCCCGGGCCGCTCCAGGGATTCCAGCACCTCCTTGATGCGGCTGCGCTCCTTTTCGTCGGCGATCTGGCGGGAAACCCCCACGTGGGAGTGCCCCGGGGTAAGCACCAAATATTGGCCGGGTATGGACAGGTGGGTGGTCAGGGCCGCTCCCTTGTTGCCGGTTTCTTCCTTGACCACCTGCACCAGGAGCTGGCGGCCCTTTTTGAGCACCTCCTGCAGGGGCGGAAGGCCCTTGGACGGAGCCTGGTGGTCGTCCCAAAGGTCATTGCGCAGGTCGGCTATCTGCAAAAAACCGTGTTTGGGCCGTCCGTAATCTATAAAGGCGGCCTGGAGACTGGGCTCCACGTTGGCCACCACGCCTTTGTAAATGTTGCCTCGGGTCTGGGCCTGGGCGGCGGTCTCCACATAAAAGGCCTCTAAGCGGCCCTCCTCGACCACCGCCACCCGCAGCTCCTCCACCCCGGTGGCGTTTATTAGCATCTTGCGTGACATGTAGGCCAGCTTACCCGAATGCTTGAATTTTTGCTATGAGGTCGTGACAAAGTTTTTCATATGAGACAGCCCCCATCCCAGCCGGGCGCCGCCTTGGCGGAAGCGGGCCGGCCCCGGCGATCCCAGGGCCGGCCCGCGCTTGCGACTATCGAAAACGGCCAGGGGTCAGTTCTCGCGGGCCTGTTGGAACTGGCGCACTTGGTGCATGAAAGCCTCCAGGCGGATGCGGCTGCCGCTCTGCTCCTGGCCGTCCATGGCCATGGGCAGAAAAGGCAGGTTGCCGTGGTCCTCGCGGAAGCGCTTCATGAGGGCGTTGACGATGGTGCCGGGCATGCAGGTGAAGGGGATCACGTTGACAACCCCACAAGCCCCCCGGTTGAGCATGTCCCGGCTCTTGCCCAGGGAGAGGATGGCCTCGCCCTCGAAGCTGGGCTCCAGATAGGGATGGGCCATCCTCAGCACCTGTTTGACCTCGGGCTCGTGCAGGGTCTTCAGCGCCCCTGCCCAGGGCTGGGCCAGGGTGCGCTCGTCCTTGTGCTGGAAGTAGTTCTCCAGCAGGGTGCTGATAAGGGCCTGGCGCCTCTTGAGCTTCTTGGCCCGCAACGCGGAGGTGTGGTTGGTGTAGAGCACCCACTCGCCGATGGTGGGGGTCCAGGCCTCGCCGCCCAACTCCTCGATGGTGCGAACTATGTCCTCGTTGGCGAAACGGTTGGCCCGGGTGTAGATCTCGCCCACCACCCCCACCAGGGGCCGGTGGTTCTCCCCGGAGCGCACCAGCGCCTCGAACTCGGCCCGGGCCTCGGCCATCACCGGTTTGAGGTCGCCCTTGCGCCCCATGGTTGCGGCCACTTTTTGCAGAAAGTGGCCGTAGAGTTCATCGCTGTCGCCGGGGTGGGCCTCGTAGGGCCGGGTTTCGTGCATTGCCTTCTTGAGCAGGTCCACCGCCACCAGGCCTTGCCAGGCCAGGCGGGTGAAATCGCTGCCCCCCACCATGCCCAGTTCCTTGTAGAACACCTCCGACTGGTCCGGCGAATAGATGCGGGCCTCCTCGTAGCCCAACTCGTCCAAGATCAGGCGGTGATAGCGATGGTACTGCCCGAAGCGGCAGGGGCCGGTGCCCCCGGGCATGAAAAAGGCCACCTCCCGGGGGGGAACCCCCCTGTCCATGAGCAGCTTCAAGAGGTCGCCGGCGGTCAGGGCGCAGGGGTAGCACTCCTTGCCCGAGGTGTAGCGCCGGCCCAACTCCAGGGTGCGCTGGTCGCTTTCGGGCAGCACCTCGGCATGGCCCCCGCAGGCGACGAACGCCGCGGCCACCGCCACCGAATGGTCGGTCATGGGGGGTATGTAGATGGTGCGCTTGCCGGGCTTGATGTCCCGGCGGCGGGACGGCTTGGCCTGGGGCGCGGCGGTGGTCACGTTGCCCAGGGAGTCCAGGAAGGCCTCCAGGCGGGTGATGGCCCCCACGTCGGCCGAGTGCTCGTCGATCTCGATCTCCAGGAAGGGCTTGCCCTCCATGATGCGCCTAAAGAAATGGCCGATGAAGCTGTCGGGCCCGCAGCCGAAGTTGGTGATGTACACCGCGTGCAGGCGGGGATCCTGGCGCACCTGAAGGGCCGAGGCCAGAATCTTCTGGCCGTAGCGCCAGTACATCTCGGCCAGTTCGGGGTGGCCCATGTGCTGGTCCAGATCCAGGAAGTCCATGGGTATGGGAAACACCCCCAGGTGGCGCATCTTCTGAGGGATGCCCAGGTTCAGCCCCGGATCGGCCCCGTTGTAGGGCCGGCTGACCACCACCATGGCCCGATCCCCGGGCTTCATGGAGGCCAAGACCTCACGGCCCCGCTCCACCAGGCGGCGGTTGAAGTCGCGCTGGGCCTCCCAGCCGGCGGCGATGGCCTGGCCCAGCCCCGGGAACCGGCCCCCAGACGCTTGGCCAGGGCCTTGAGGTCGCCGCGCATGGTGTCGGCGTCGTAGCCGAAACGCAGGGGGGTGTCGATGAGTTCGCTCTGGCCGAAGTCCAGGGCCGCCGGGGCGGTGTAGCACAGGGTCTGGGCGTAGGGGCACACTTGGCCGTAGGTCAGCTCGTTGCCCGGAGCGGGCACGTTGATCAGGGAGGGCAAAAGAATCTTATCCAAGCCGGCCTCGATAAGCTCGGCCAGGTGGCCGTGGGCCACCTTCACCGGGAAGCAGGGCTCGTTGACCACCGCCTCCACCCCTTTGTGGATCAGGCGCTTGGTGCTGGGGCCCGAGACCCGCACCTCAAAGCCCAGGCGGTTCAAAAAGGCGCTGAAAAATGGCAACCACTCCCTAAAGAACATGGTGCGGGGAATGCCCACCACGCCTTTTTTGCGCCCCGGTTCCACCGGCCCCGCGTAGGACAGCAATAACTCCTCGCGCTCGGCGAACAGGTCGGGGATGTCCTCGCGCACCTTGCTGTCGCGGTCCACGTCGTATTTTTCACAGCGTGAGCCGTAGAACAAGGGCTTGGCCAGGCCCTCCACCTTCACCTTGCGGATGGAGCAGGTGTTGGGGCAGCCGGAGCACTCGAAGGTGGTGATCTCGTAGCCGGTCTTGCTCACCGCGAAGCCCTTGAAGGAGCTCTCTTTCCAGGTGCGCTCGCGCATGGACAGCAGGGCCGCCCCGATGGCCCCGGTGACGTCGTGGTGGGGCGGCACGATGATGGGCCGGCCGGTCACCGCCTCGAAGGCGGCCACTATGCCCTGGTTGGCCGCCGTGGCCCCCTGGTAGAAGATGCGATTGCCGATCCTGCGGTCCTCAACCACCTTGTTCAAGTAGTTATGCACGATGGAGTAGCTCAGTCCGCCCACCAGGTCGTCTATCTCGGCCCCGGAGGCCTGGTGCGACACCAGGTCCGACTCCATGAACACGGTGCAGCGCTCGCCCATGCGCACCGGGTTGGGCGCGCCCAGGGCCCTGGCCCCGAACTCGTCCTTGATCTGAATGCCCAGCTTTTCCGCCTGCTCTTCCAGAAAGCTGCCGGTGCCCGCCGCGCAGACCTTGTTCATCATGAAATCGACGATGGCCCCGTTTTCCAGGGAGATGTACTTGGAGTCCTGGCCGCCGATCTCGAAGATGGTGTCCACCTCCGGGTCGATGTGGGCGGCGGCGGTGGCCTGGGCGGTAATCTCGTTGCGCACGATGTCCGCCCCGATGAAGTCGGCGGTGAGGTAGCGGCCCGAGCCGGTGGTGCCCGCCCCCAGGATGGTCACCCGGTCGCCGATCTCGGCCCCGGCCAGGCGCAGGCCCTCCTTGACCGCTTCCAGGGGGCGCCCCGCCGTGAGCAGGTATTGCTTGGAGAGCACCCGGCCCTTTTCATCGATGACCACCACGTTGGTGGAGATGGAGCCCACGTCCACCCCCAGGTAGCCGGTCAGATGTCCTTCCGGGACCCGGATCTTTTGCAGGTCCTTGTCGCGGTGGTGGTCTCCCAGCTTGAGCCTGGGCAGCCGCTTGGTTTCCGAGGCGGTCTCGGCCGCTCGCTGCTCCAAGGCCTCCAGCCCGGCCAGAGGGGCAACCAAGCCCTTGTCCTGGACGAACAGGGCCGCGCCCAGGGCTCCCACGCAGCCGAAATCCGGCGGAACCAACAGCTCGCCTTCCTCCAGGCCCAGGATCTCCTTGAGGGCCCGGTGCACCCCCTGGTTGGCCGCCACCCCTCCAATGAAGGCCACCGGCGGCACCACCTTCTTGCCCTTGGCTATGTTGGACTTGAGGTTGCGGGCCATGGCGAAGCACAGGCCGGCCACGATGTCGTAGTCCGGGGTGGCTTCCTGCTGCAAGTGGATCATGTCGCTCTTGGCGAAGACAGAGCAACGCCCGGCCAGGCGGGGCGGGTTGGCGCTGCCCATGGCGATCTCGGAAAACTGCTCGATGGTCAGCTGTAGCCGGTGGGACTGCTGGTCCAAGAAGGAGCCGGTGCCCGCCGCGCACATGGTGTTCATGGCGAAGTCTTCGATGCGCAACTGGCCGCCGGACCCGGGGCTCACCAGGATCAGCTTGGCGTCCTCGCCGCCCATGTCGATGATGGTGTGGGTCTGGGGGCAGAGCCGCTGCACCCCCCGGGCGGCGGCGATGATCTCGTTCACCACCTCCCCTCCCAACAGAGGGGCCACGGTGGGGGCTCCGCTGCCGGTGACCGCCACTGCGGCGAAGGACTCCCGGCCAAAGCGCTCCAGGACCCGGCCCAGCACCTCGGCGGCCACGGCCAGGGGCCGGCCCCGGGTGCGGGTGTATTCGGCCAAAAGCATCTGGCCGTCAGCGTCCAGCACCACCGTGTCCAAGCTGACCGAGCCAACGTCCAGGCCCAGGTAGAGCTTGCTTTTATCCGCCATTTCCGGGCTAACGGAGGATTCTCTCATGCCTCGCCTTTCTTGCTGACCCTACACGCCGCGGTAAAAAGTCTCGCCCCCGAAATTTTCGGCCCGCACCCTGCCCTGGCGGGCCAACTCGTGCAAAAGCCTCTCGGCCCGGCCGGGCTCCACCCCGGCAATGGCCGCCACGTCGGAGATGGTGCAGGGCCGCCGCCGGGTCATTTCGCAAACCTGGCGCTCCAGGTCGCCCCGGTCGCCGGCCGCCGCCGCCCGTGGCGGGGCGGTGACCGTGCAGGGAAGGCCGAAGCCCGCCGCGATCTCCTCCAGCCGCTCCAGGGAAAGGGCCCCCACCCCGGCCACCGCCGGAGGGCGGATAACCGTGTTGAGCTGCACCAACTCCGGGCCGATGTCCCGGGCCGTGGTGGCCAGGGCGGCCAAGTGCTCCGGGCTGTCGTTGATCCCGGCGGCCAAGAGCACCTCCAGCCACAGGCGTCCCCCAAAGCCTTTGGCAAAGGCTTTAAGGCCCGCGATGACGTCCTCTATTATAATCCCAGGCGCGGGCCGATTGATGCACTCAAATATTTCCTGGGTGACCGCGTCCAGGCTGGGGATAACCACGTCGGCCAGGGCCAGGTCCCGGCGCACCTGGGGGTCGGCCAACAGCACCCCGTTGGTGAGCACCGCCACCCGGCAGGGGCTGATACGCTTGAGCTCGGCTATTATCCGGCCCAAATCCAGGTGCAGGGTGGGCTCGCCGCTGCCGGCCAGGGTCACGAAGTCCGGCGGGGTCTCCATCTCAGCCAGGCGCTTTTCCACCTGGGCCAAGACCTCGTCGGCGTCGCGGAACAGGCCCCGCTGGGCGGTGTGCGCGGTGGTGCGCCCCAGCTCGCAGTAAATGCAGTCCAGGGGGCATGTCTTGGGGTAGACCAAATCCACCCCCAGGCTCAGGCCCAGCCTGCGGCTGGGCACCGGCCCGAAGACGGCCTGTTGGCCGCTGGAACCACTCACTTTTACGTCCTCCCGCCATCCAAGGTTTGGGGCCGTTTAAATGTTCGTCCTTGGCCGCCCGCATGTCAAGCGACTCCCTCGCGGGCCCGGTTTACAGTTCAAAAGGCCTAAGGTAGACTCAACCCCATGCAACTACTGGGGCTTACACTGCAAACACCATTCGTGGCCGCGCCCATGGCCGGGGTGTCGGGCCCTGCCTTCCGGCTAATGGCCCGCCGGGCCGGCGCGTCCATGGTCTACAGCGAAATGGTCAGCGCGCCCGGCCTGTTGCGCCACCAGCCCCAAACCCTGCGCCTCACCCGGATCCTGCCCGGCGAGCGGCCCCTGGTCTTGCAGATCTTTGGGGCCGACCCCCAGCAGATGGCCCAGGCCGCCGCCATTGCCAGCCGCCTGGAGGTGGACGCCCTGGACGTGAACATGGGCTGCCCCGCCAAAAAGGTGCGCCGCCCCGGCGCGGGCAGCGCCCTGTTGGAAGACCCGGACAGGGCGGTGGAGATCATGGCCGCGGTGGCCGAGGCCTCGGCCCTGCCGGTGAGCGTCAAGATCCGCCTGGGCCCCAGCCACGACATCACCGAGGAGTTGGTGCCGCGCCTGGTCAAGGCCGGGGCGCGGGCCATCACCCTGCACGCCCGCACCACCCGCCAGGGCTTTTCCGGCCGGGCCGACTGGGCGGCCATAAAGCGCCTGGCCTCCTGGTGTCCGGTGCCGGTGATCGGCAACGGCGACGTGACCAGCGGCCGGGACGCGGTGCGCATGCTGGCCGAAACCGGCTGCGCGGCGGTGATGATCGGCCGGGGGGCCATGGGCGACCCCTGGATATTCCACCGGGCCGCCGCCCGGCTGGCCGGGCGCGAGCCCCAGCCGGTGACCCCGGCCATGAAGCGCCAGGCCCTGGCCGAGCACCTGGAGCTGGCCCGAAGCCTGGGGGGCGAGGGCCACGCGGTGCACTTCGTGCGCCAATTCATGATGTGGTATTCCCGGGGCCTGCCCGGCGCCTCCCAGTTCCGCCGCCAGGCCGGGGCCTGTGGCGAACTGGAGCCCCTGTGGGCCCTGTGCGACCGTTTTTTCCTGGAGCGGGAGCAAGCGGCATGAGGGTTCGCCTGGCCCGCCACGCCGGATTTTGCATGGGAGTGCGCCGGGCCATGGAGCTGGCCCTGGCCCAGGCCCACCACGCCCAGGGCCCGGTGTTTACCTACGGCCCCTTGATCCACAACCCCCAGGTGCTGGAGCTTCAAGCCAGCAAGGGCATCCAGGTGCTCAAGGAGGTGCCCCCGCCGGGCAGCGTGTCCGGCGGCACGGTGATCATAAGGGCCCACGGGGTGCCGCCCCAGGACAAGGCCCGCCTCAAGCAGGCCGGCTTCAGCCAGATCGTGGAGGGCACCTGCCCCCGGGTGATAAGGGTGCAGGCCATCATCGCCCGGGCGGCCAAGCGCGGGGCCGAGGTGATCATCGTGGGCGACGCCAGCCACCCGGAGGTGGTGGGCCTGTTGGGCCATGCCCAGAGCCGGGGACGGGTGGTTTCCCGGCCCGGAGAAGTGGCCGAGCTGCCCGAGCTGCGCGAGGTGGTGGTGGTGGCCCAAACCACCCAGACCAGCGAGAACTTCGCGGCCATCGTGAGGGCCTTGGGCCGGCGCTTCGGCCCGGTGGAGGTGCATGAAACCATCTGCGAGGCCACTCACCGCCGCCAGGACGAGGTGAAAAGCCTGGCCCACGAGGTGGACGGGGTGGTGGTGGTGGGCGGGCGCAACAGCGGCAACACCCAGCGGCTGGCCCAGGTGGCCGCCGAGTCAAACAAGCCGGTGTTCGCGGTGGAGACCGAGGAGGAGCTGCCCCGGGAGCAGCTGGCCCGTCTGGACCTGGTGGGTGTCACCGCCGGGGCCTCCACCCCCAACTGGCTCATCAAGCGGGTGCTAAGGGAACTGGTGGCCATCCGTAGCGAACGCGAGGGCGGCGGCTCCTACCTGCTGCGCCGGGTGTTCCGCTTCTTCGTGCGTAGCCAGCTATTGGTGGCCCTGGGCGCGGTGGGCATGGCCTGCGCGGCCAGCCTGCTGCAGGGCCTGGCCCCCCATCCGGCCCTGGCGGCGGCCGCCTTTTTCTATATCTACGCCATGCACATCCTCAACCACTTTCTGGACAAGGAGGCCGGGCAATACAACGACCCGGACCGGGCCCATTTTTTGGCCAAGCACCGGGGGTTTTTGATCGGCTCGGGGGTGTTCAGCGCCGCCGCCGCCTTGGCCCTTTGCGCCCTGCTGGGGCTGCTGCCTTTTATCATCGTGGGTCTCATGAGCCTCTTGGGCATCCTCTACTCGGTGCCGGTGGTGCCCCGGGCCCTGCGGGACCGCCTGGGCTTCGCCAGCCTCAAGGACATTCCCGGTTCCAAGACGGCCAGCGCCGCTGGGGCCTGGGCGGTGGTGGTGGCCCTGTTGCCCGCGGTTAGCCTCGAGGTCTGGCACCCTCTGGCCTTGGGCTTGGCCATGGTCTACACCGCGGTGCTGGTGTTTTGCCGCTGCGCCGTCTTCGACGTGCTGGATGTGCAGGGCGATCTGGTGGTGGGCAAGGAGACCATTCCCATCATGCTTGGCGAGGCGGTCACCCTGCGCCTGGTCAATTGGCTCTTGGCCGCCCTGGCCCTGCTGATGATCCTGGCTCCCCTGGCCGGGCCCCCGGCGGTTTTGTGTTTCTTGCTGCTGGCGCCCATCGCAGGGATGGCCCTGATGCAACGGGTCCACTCCCGGCGGGACATGCTGCCCGGGGCCATGAGCGAGGCGCTGGTGGATTTCAACTTCTGGCTGGCCGGGGTATTGGCCCTGGCCTGGTGGATTCTTTAAGGAGGGCAACATGGAAACCCGTCAAGCCATCTTGGCCCGGCGCACGGTGCGCAGCTTCGCCCAAGACCCCATGGACCCGGCCCTGCTGCGCGAGTTGGTGGCAGCGGCCCGCCTTTCCCCGGCGGCGGCCAATTTGCAACCCCTGGAATACGTGGTGGTCACCGAGCCCGGGGTCCGCGAGGACATTTTCGACTGCCTCAAATGGGCCGCCTACACCGCCCCGGTGGGCACCCCTGATCCCCAGCACCGCCCCACCGCCTACATCGTGGTGTGCGTGCGCCAGGAGTACCTCCCGCCCATCGGCAGCGACTTCGACCTGGGCGCGGCGGTGATGGCCATGCTCCTGTTGGCCGTTGACCAAGGGGTGGGCTCCTGCTGGATACGCAGCGTCAACGCCCCCCGGGCCGCCAAACTGCTGGGACTGCCCCCGGAGCTGAAGCTGGATTCGGTGATCGCCCTGGGCCGCCCGGCCGAGGAGCCGGTGGCCGTGGACCTGGAGCCCGGAGACCAGGGCAAGGAGGTCATTCGGTATTGGCGCGATGAAAGCGGCAAGCACTTCGTGCCCAAGCGGGCCCTGGACAACCTGCTGCACTGGGAGCGTTACGGCGGCAAGTAAACAGCACCCCGCTTAACGGCCCTGGCCTTGACTTAGATTTTCTTGGGAACCGCCCCACCAGCGGGTTTGCCAAGCGGCGCTAGGCAAGGCGTCGGGCAAGCGAAACCCGCAGGCGTATATGCTAATACGCCGAGGAGGCGAGCGCTGCCCGCAACGCAGCATAGCGCCGTCTGGCGAAGCCGCCGACTACAAGGTGGCGCGGGCGCGCCCCCTCAGCTCCTGGGCCCGGCGGTCGAAGCGCCGCGACACCTCCAACTGGAAAGACTGGCCCAGATAGCGGCTTTGGTCCCTTAGTTGGCCTTTTGCCCGTTGCCACAGTTCGTCCAACTCGGCAAAGCTGCCCACCCGCTCCAGGCGGGTGGTCAGGCGGGAGAGCACCTGGGCCCGCAGGCGCTCGGCGTTCATCTCGAACAAGTCGCGCAGGCTGCCTTGGCGGTCCGGCCCCAGGGGAAGCTCCTGCCCTTGTTCCCAGGCGGCCTTGAACAGCTCGTCCAGGCGGGCCAGGTCGTTAACCGCGGCCATGGAACTGCCCACCCGCTCCAACATCTGGCCCCCCAGGCGCTCCAAGCTGGCTTGAAAGGCCTCTTCCAGTCGCTGCTGGTAATCGGCGTTGCGCTGCGCGCTCAGGCTGAGTTTCTTAAGC
>JAHJPG010000016.1 GCA_018819925.1 Pseudomonadota bacterium | reverse complement strand
CCCTGTCCGTCTCCCACCACGACCACGGCCGCGAAGGAGAAGCGGCGCCCGCCCTTGACCACCTTGGCCACGCGGTTGATATGCACCACTTTATCGATGAGCTGGTTCTCTTCCTCGCTCACTTCTCTTCGTCTGCGTCTGTCCAGCAAGGCCTTTTTCCTCTTATCAAGGGTCGCCAGTGGCGAGCCCTAGAAATCCAGACCCGCCTCGCGGGCCGCCTCGGCCAAGGCTTTCACCCGGCCGTGATACAAAAATCCGTTGCGGTCGAAAACCACCTGTTTGATGCCTTTGGCCTGGGCCTTAGCCGCCACGGCCGCACCAACTTTTTTAGCGGTTTCCACGTTGCCGCAGTGTCCTTCATGCCCGCTCAAGTCCTGGGGGAGGCTGCTGGCCGCCACCAGGGTGCTCCCGGTCTCATCGTCTATGATTTGCACATAGATGTTGTTCAAAGACCGGAACACACACAGCCGGGGGCGCTCGCTGGTGCCGCGCACCTTACGGCGCACCCGCACCTTGCGCTTGGCCCAGGCGACTTTTCTCTTGGAGGTCTTACCCATGGTTATATACCCCTGTGCCCCGGTTATTTCACGCCGGCCTTGCCCACCTTGCGCCGAATAGTCTCCTCGGCGTACTTGATGCCCTTGCCCTTGTAAGGCTCGGGAGGCCGGAAGGCGCGGATGGTTGCCGCGGTTTGACCCAGGAGCTCCTTGTCGATGCCGCTCATGGTGATGATGGTGTTTTTCTCCACCGAAGCGCTGATGCCCTCGGGAAGCTTGAATTCCACCGGATGGCTGAAGCCCAAGGTCAGTTTGAGGGTGTCCCCGGCGGCCTCGGCGCGATAGCCCACGCCGTTGATCTCCAGCACCCGGGTGAAGCCCTTGCTCACCCCGATTACCATGTTGTCGATCAGGGTGCGGAACAGTCCCCACAAGCCGCGGGCCTGGAGAGAATTGTCGGCCGGGGTCACCGTTAGCTTGGCGTCTTCCTGGCTGACCACCACCAAGGGGTGCAGCTCCCGGCTCAGAACGCCCTTGGGGCCCTTGACCTCGATTTTCATGTCGTCGATGGCCACTTCCACGCCCGAAGGCAGGGCCACCGGTTGTTTACCTACGCGAGACATTGCTTAACTCCCAGCCCCTACCAGACGGTGCAAAGAACTTCACCGCCCACCTTGGTCGCCCGGGCAACTTTGTCGCTCATAACGCCTTTGGGGGTGGAGAGGATGCTAATACCCAAGCCGCTGCGCACCCGGGGGATATCTTCATAACCCACATAAACCCGGCGGCTGGGCTTGCTGATCCGCTTGATTCCCCCGATCACCGGCTCACCGGCGATGTAGCGCAGCTTTATGGTTAAAAGCCCCTGCTTGTCATCGGCCTGCACCGAGAGGTCGGCGACATATCCCTCTTCCTTGAGCACCCGGGCCACCGCGGCCTTGAGCTTGGAGGAAGGAATGGTCACCTCGTCTTGATGGGCCATCATCGCGTTACGCACGCGAGTGAGCAGGTCGGCCACGGGATCTTGCATAGACATGGCGACTCTCCTACCAGCTCGACTTGATCACGCCGGGGATCTCGCCCCGAAGCGACATATCGCGAAAGCATATGCGGCAGATGCCGAACTTGCGGATAAAAGCCCTCGGCCGGCCGCAGATCGGGCAGCGGTTGTAGCCCCGCACCTTGAACTTAGGCTTACTCTTGGCCTTGTTTCTCAGAGATGTTTTGGCCAACTTACTAGCCTCCCGCTAATTTGCCCTGAAGGGCATGCCCAGCAGCTTAAGCAGGGCCCGTCCCTCCTCATCGGTAGGGGCGGTGGTTACGATAGTAATGTTCATTCCCTTGATCTTGTCGATCTTGTCGTACTCGATCTCGGGAAAGATGATGTGCTCTTTGATGCCCAGGGTGTAGTTGCCGCGGCCGTCGAAGGCCTTGGGGCTCACCCCGCGAAAGTCGCGCACCCGGGGCAGGGCAATGTGCATCAGCTTGTCCAAGAAGTACCACATGCCATCGCTGCGCAGGGTCACCGAGGTTCCCACCGGCATGCCCTCCCTCAACTTGAAGGAAGCGATGGAACGCTTGGCCCGGTTGATCAGGGCCTTTTGCCCGGCGATCTGGGTAAGCTCCTCGGCGGCGCTGTCGAGCACCTTGATGTTCTGGATCGCCTCGCCCACACCCATGTTGAGCACCGTCTTCACCACTCGCGGCACTCGCATGATGTTGTCGTAGCTGAAGCTTTCCATAAGCTGAGGCACCACTTCTTCTTCGTAGTAAGTCCGCAGCCTGAGTTTGGCTTTTTCTTTCATGTTCCCCTAGCTCCTCTGTTGAAGCCGGCTAGTCTCCGGCTCGTCCCAGGGGCCGGACGCCCCGCCTGTGCGGTGCGCCTAGTTATCCATAAATTCGCCGCACTTACTACAAAAGCGGGCGGATTGACCGTTTTCCAACTTCTTGCGGCCCACGCGCACCGGCTGGTTGCACTTGGGGCACAGCAAGGCCAGATTGCTTAGGTTCAACGCGGCCTCGCGCTCGACGATACCGCCTTGGGCGTTCTGGCCGGCGCGGGTGTGGCGTTTGATCATGTTGACCTTTTCCACCACGGCCCTTGCCTTGTCCGGGATCACCTTGAGCACCTTGCCCACTTTGCCCTTTTCGCGGCCGGCGATCACCAGGACCTTGTCGTCCTTTTTGATGCTGAACTTTTGCTTCATGGCCAAACCTACAGGACCTCGGGGGCCAGGGATACGATCTTCATAAAGTTCTTCGCCCTGAGCTCCCTGGCCACCGGCCCGAAGATGCGGGTGCCGATGGGCTCGCGGGCCTGGTTAATCAGGACCGCCGAGTTATCGTCAAACTTGATGAAGGTGCCGTCGGGCCGGTGTACTTCCTTGGCCGTGCGCACCACCACCGCTTTCATAACGTCGCCCTTTTTCACCTTGGAGTTGGGCAGGGCTTCTTTCACCGAAACCACGATGATGTCGCCCACCGAGGCATAGCGGCGCTTGGAACCGCCCAACACCTTGATGCAATAGAGCCTCTTGGCGCCGGAGTTGTCGGCGGCCATAAGATTTGTTTCTGGCTGGATCATGGCGTATTGCTCCTAGCGGGGGCCTTTAGGCCACCCTCTCCAGCACCTTGCTGACGCGCCAACGTTTATGACGGCTCAAGGGGCGGCTCTGGCGGATAAGCACGGTATCGCCCACCTGACAATCGTTGCTCTCGTCATGGGCCATGAACTTGGCCCGGCGGCGCACGTATTTCTTATAGACGGGGTGTTTCACCAGGCGTTCCACCTGGACCACCACCGTCTTGTCCATTTTGTCGCTTACCACCACCCCGGCCAGAGCCTTGGAGTTTCCGCGTTCCTTATCGGCCATGGAATTATACTCCCTAAAGCGCCTGGGCCTGGCGCTGATTAATAAAGGTCAGCACCCTGGCGATGTCTTTTTTGGTCTGTTTTACCCGCATGGGGTTCTCCAACTGGCCGGTTGAATGCTGAAACTTGAGGTTGAACAGCTCTTGCCGTAAATCCTCCAGCTTCTGGGCCAGCTCCTCCAGCGAGAGTTCTTTGAGCTCGGCGTCCTTCATGGCGTCAGCTCCTCTCCACAATCCGGCACTTGAAGGGCAGCTTGTGGCTGGCCAGCCTCAGGGCCTCAAGGGCAACCTCACGGCTCACCCCGTCGAGTTCGAAAATCATGCGCCCGGGACGGATGACCGCCACCCAGCCCTCGGGAGCGCCCTTGCCCTTGCCCATGCGGGTTTCCGCCGGCTTGGAGGTGAAAGGTTTATCCGGAAACACCCGAATGAAAACCTGTCCACCGCGCTTGATGTGGCGGGTGATGGCGATACGGCCAGACTCGATCTGGTGGTTGTCCATCCATCCCCGGTCCAGAGCCTGCAATCCGAACTGGCCGAAGCTCACCCGGTTGCCCCGCAGGGCCTTGCCACGCATGCGGCCCTTGTGGACCTTGCGATGTCTTACTCTCTTTGGCGCCAGCATGGTCAGCTATGCCTTTCCTTAAATCTCCAGCGGCCCGCGCCCTAGGCGTTCAGCTCGCGTTCGCTATCGTCCAGGACCTCGCCCTTGAATACCAGCACCTGCACCCCGATGAGCCCGTAGGTGGTATGCGCCTCAGCGAAACCGACATCAATATCGGCCCTGAGGGTGTGCAAGGGCACCCGGCCCTCCCGGTACCACTCGCGCCGCGCCATCTCCGCGCCGCCCAAACGGCCGGCGCACTGGATGCGGATGCCCTGGGCGCCGAACTTCATGGCGCTCATGACCGCCCGCTTCATGGCCCGCCGGAAGGCGATGCGCCGAAGCAACTGGCCGGCCACGTTCTCCGCCACCAGCTGGGCGTCTATCTCGGGCTTGCGCACTTCGTGGATGTCCACCATCACGTCGCGCTTGACCCGCTTTTCCAACTCGCGCTTGAGCGACTCGATCTCCGAGCCCTTCTTGCCGATGACAATGCCCGGCCGCGCGGTGTGAATGCGAATCTTGGCTTTGTCCGCCGCCCGCTCGATCTCCACCCGGCTGACCCCGGCGTGAGCCAGTTTCTTCTTGATGAAGTTGCGGATCTGCCAGTCCTCGTAGACCAAAGCCGCGTAGTCCTTGCCTGCGAACCAGCGAGAATCCCAGGTGCGGATGATGCCCAGCCTGAACCCTACGGGATGTACCTTCTGACCCAAAACCCGTTCTCCTTGCCTAGCGCTCGTCCAGCACCACGGTGATGTGGCTGGTTCGTTTGCGAATGATGAAGGCCCGTCCCATGGCCCGGGGGCGCCAGCGTTTGAGGGTGGGGCCGCCATCCACGAAGGCTTTTTTAATGTAGAGTTTGTCGGCGTCCACGTTGCTGTCGTTGGTGGCGTTGGCCACCGCGGAGTTTATCACCTTGACAAACAAACCGGCCGCTTTCTTGGGGGTGAACTTGAGCTTGTTAAGCGCCTCGCCCACCTTCATGCCCCGCACCGCGTCGGCCACCAAACGGGCCTTGCGGGGGGAAATCCGCACATATTTGGCTTTGGCCACCGCTTCCATGGGCCTACCTCTTCTTACCCTTCTTGTCCGCGGAGTGGCCATAGTAGGTGCGGGTGGGAGAAAATTCGCCCAACTTGTGCCCCACCATGTTCTCGGTCACGAACACAGGGATGAACTTTTTACCGTTATGCACCGCAAAGGTCAGACCCACGAAGTCAGGCATGATGGTGGACCGGCGGCTCCAGGTCTTGATGACCTTACGGCTTCCGGTGGCCTGGGCGTGATCGACCTTTCCGGCCATGTGTCCGTCCACGAAGGGACCTTTTTTAAGGCTGCGCGACATGGCTGGCTCCTACTACTGATAGCGCCGGCGGACGATGAAGTTGTCCGAAGGCTTCTTCTTACGGGTGCGGTAGCCCTTGGAGGGCTGACCCCAGGGACTGCAGGGGTGACGACCACCGCTGCTGCGGCCCTCGCCGCCGCCCATGGGGTGATCCACCGGGTTCATGGCCACGCCGCGAACATGGGGACGCTTGCCCAACCAGCGGGTGCGGCCGGCCTTGCCCCAGTTGATGTTCTCGTGCTGCTCGTTGCCCACCTCGCCGATGGTGGCCCGGCAGTTCATGTGAACCCGGCGCATCTCGCCCGAGGGCAACTTCAGGGTGGCGTAATTGGACTCCTTGGCCATGAGCTGGGCATAGGTGCCGGCCGAGCGCACTATCTGTCCACCGGCCCCGATCTTAAGCTCCACGTTATGCACGTGGGTGCCCAAGGGGATGGATGCCAGAGGCATGGCGTTGCCGGGCATGATGTCGGCCTTGTCGTTGCTCACCACCGTGGCGCCCACGTTCAGCCCCTTGGGAGCCAGGATGTAGCGCTTCTCGCCGTCCACATAGTGCAACAGCGCGATGTTGGAGGAGCGGTTGGGATCGTATTCGATGCTGGCCACCTTGGCCGGCACGCCGAACTTGTCCCGCTTGAAGTCGATGCGCCGATAGCGCCGCTTGTGCCCGCCGCCCCGGAAGCGGGAAGTCACCCGCCCGTAGTTGTTGCGTCCGCCCGTTTTTTGGATGGGCTCCAACAAACTCTTTTCCGGTTCGGTCCGGGTGATTTCCTCGCGCTCCAGGTAGGTCCTAAAGCGCCGGCCCGGCGAAGTCGGTTTGTATTTTTTAATGGCCATGGTCCAGGTCCTCTCTCGGCTGACGGGCTCTTATGCCCCCTCGAAGAACTCCACGCTGTGGCCCGGGGCCAGGGTGACGTAGGCCTTCTTCCAGTCGCTGCGCCGGCCCAAAGTTTTCCCCATGCGCTTGTTTTTACCAGTGCAGTTGTTGGTGCGCACCTTGAGCACCTTGACCTCGAATAGCTTCTCCACCGCCTGGCGGATCTCCACCTTGGTGGCCCGCCGGTCAACCTCGAACAAAAGCTGGTTTCCCAACTCCTTGGCGATGGTCCCCTTCTCGGTGACCAGAGGCTTGCGGATTACTTCCCTTAGATCCTTCACGACAAGGCCTCCTCGATGCCGGCAACCGCGCTTTCCAGCAGCAGGAGCCGGTCGTATTTGAGGATGTCGTAGACGTTGAGCCCCTCGGCCCTGAGCACCTTCACCCGGGGCACGTTGCGCCCGCTTTTTTCCACCATCTCGTCGGCGGCGGGTATCACCACCAGGCAATTGCCGGCGGAGAGGTTGCTCATCACGGCCACGAAGTCCTTGGTCTTGATGGCCTCGAGGTCAAAGCTCCTGAGCACGGTGAGCTTGTCTTCGCCCAGCTTGCTGGACAATGCCGAGCGCAGGGCGGCCTTCTTGACCTTTTTGGGCACGCTGTAGCTGTAGTCGCGGGGCTTGGGCCCAAAGATGGTGCCGCCACCGCGCCACAGTGGGTTGTTCCGGCTGCCCGAGCGGGCCCGGCCGGTCCCCTTTTGCCGCCAAGGCTTACGGCCTCCGCCGCGAACCTCCTTGCGGATTTTGGTACTGGCGGTTCCGGCACGGCGCTTGGCAAGCTGCCACACCACCACCTCATGCAGCAGGTGCGGTTTGACCTCGGCCCCAAAGACGGCCTCGGAAAGCTCTACCTGGCCAACCTTTTGGTTATTCCGGTCTATGATATCCAACATGGGCATCTTGATCACCTAAGAGTGCTTAAGCCTTTTCGATGAAGACGATGCCGCCCCTGGCCCCGGGCACCGCGCCCCTGACCAAGACCAGGTTGTCCTCGGGGCGAACATCCACCACCTTGAGATTCCGGGCCTGCATGCGATCGTTGCCATAGCGGCCTGGCATGCGGCGGCCCTTCACCACCCGGGCGGGATCGGCGCTTTGGCCGATGGACCCGGGCAGGTCGTGGGTGGTGCATCCGTGGGTTTTGCGGCCGCCTGAGAAGCCATGCCGCTTAACCACGCCGGAGAATCCTCGCCCCTTGGTGCGGCCGGTCACATTGACCTTTTCCCCACGGGCGAACATGTCCGCGGTGAATTCTTGGCCTACCTGGAATTCGGCGGTGTCGTCCACCCTGAACTCCTTGAGCACGGCCCTGGATTCGACCCCGGCCTTGGCGAAGTGTCCGGCCGCGGGCTTGTTCACCCGGGCGGCCTTCTTTTCGCCAAACCCCAGCTGCAAGGCGCTGTATTGCTCCTTGTCCGGAGTTTTCACCTGCACCACGGTGCAGGGGCCCACCTGGAGCACCGTCACCGGGACCGCGCGTCCCTCATCCAGGAACAGGCGGGTCATCCCGATCTTTTTTCCTATCAATCCCTTGAGCATGAGTCGCCTCGCGACGCTTACAGCTTGATTTCCACGTCCACACCGGCGCTCAAGTCCAGCTTCATCAAGGCGTCCACCGTTTGTTGGGTGGGCTCCAAGATATCAAGCAGGCGCTTGTGGGTGCGGATCTCGAATTGCTCCCGGCTCTTCTTGTCGATGTGCGGGGAGCGCAACACGCAGAATTTGTTTATCACCGTGGGCAGCGGAATAGGCCCGGCCACCTTGGCCCCGGTGCGGCGCGCGGTCTCCACGATCTCGGCCGCAGACTGGTCCAGCAGCTTGTGATCGTAGGCCTTGAGCCTTATGCGGATTTTCTGATTCTGGATCATGAGGCCAACTCCTCGGGTAACCTATCTCGCGCGCCCAGGCGGCGGACTAAAGTCTCTTTACTCGATGATTTCGCTGACCACCCCGGCGCCGACGGTGCGGCCGCCTTCACGGATGGCGAAGCGAAGCTCTTTTTCCATGGCGATGGGGGTGATCAGGTTGCCTTCGATGGACACGTTGTCACCAGGCATAACTATCTACACGCCCTCGGGAAGCT
>JAHJPG010000015.1 GCA_018819925.1 Pseudomonadota bacterium | reverse complement strand
CATTGGGCCGGCTCGCGGTGAAATCGCGCTTCACCAGGTCGGCCGGCCGGGCGGCGCCGTCGTCCGCCACGGCTGTTTGAGACGCCCACGCTCCGATGTGGTCAAGCCGGCGCGGACACCCTGGTCACGCTCGGCTTGATGCAGGCAACCGCGAAGAGTCTCGCCGGTGCAGCCGATTTTGGCCGCAATGGGGCAGATGGCTTGCCGCTGGGATTGGTGCTCATCCTGGTGCTCCAGGAGCATCCGCACCGCCCGCTCTTTAACCTCTGGGAAATATCTGATTTGCTTGGATTAGAACAAAGACGTACCGCTTGATCTGACGACGTACAAGATAAGCCCTGGAGAATCCTTCTAGGCCTTACCGGTGAGCCAGCGGACCGAGCTAGAAAAGGGTCAACCCTCGTGTCGTCCTAAGTTGGCTATAGCGGGCCTGTCCATGAGGTATTTGCCGGGTGCGTATCCGCAGCTCTTGCGTATGACCAGCTCTGGTTCCAGTACCTTCTGATAGGGTCGAGACACCTGTTCTGAGTTTTCGATGCGCTCGACGAGGCGCTTGGCCGCGAGCCGGCTCATTTCCTGGGATTGCTGGGAGATGGTGGTAATCTCGATCCTCCTGAGAGATGTGGTCTTGATATTGTTGAACCCCACCACGGCAATATCACGTCCCACCTCCAACCCTGCGTCCAGGATGGCCTCAAAGGAGCCCAAAGCCATGTCATCGTTCCCGCATACTACGGCGGTGGGCCACCGTTTCGGGCCCATCTGCAGCATGTCCCTCGTCACTTCGTACCCAAACTCCTGGGAAAATGGACCTTGCCGGAGAAGTTCAGGATAGAGCGATATGCCGTAATCTGTCGCCGCCTGAAGCATCCCTTCGTATCTTTCCAAGCCAGGAGACAGGTTGGAGGGGCCACGTAATAATCCTATCCTACGATGGCCCATGCGTATCACGTGTTCTGCGGCCATGTATCCGCCCTTGAAGTGATCGACAATAACAAACTCCAAGAGGGGGCAATCATACACCCTGCGCAGAAGGCTTATGACCGGAAAGCCCTCTTTCACCAGCCGGGGCAGGTTTTGGGTGCCCAACAAGGCCGAAGAAATAATGATGCCGTCGATGCCTCTGGCCTTGGCGTTTTCAATTTCCCGAGCTTCAATCTCAGAGTCATCGTGGGTGGAAATAAGGCTCAGGGAGTAACCGTGCTGTTTTAACACCATTTCCACGCCCCAAGCCAATTCCGGGAACACTGAATAATTGTAGGTGTTGGGTATGACCATCCCGATGCAGTGGGACCTGCGCTGTACCAGGGAACGAGCCACTTGGTTGGGGGTGTAATTGAACTCCCTGATAATCTTCAGAATCCGATCCCTGGTTTTGACGCTGACTCCTTCCTTGTTGTTTAACACTATGGAGATGCTGGAAGGAGATACGCCAGCCAGTTCGGCGATATCTTTTATTGTCAGCTTGGAAACATTCTTTATTGGATACTTTGGCACTTGGGCAATAACCTCGGTTTTGCTAAATAGCTGCTACAATACCTGTGGCAACTGGGCGGTAATCAGCCAACTTAACCGCCTATTTCCACTTTCAGCGGGAGATAGGCATACTCAAGAAATTCCGCGATGCAGACTTCAGCCAGAGAATAGCATGATGTTTAAAAATGGTCTTGTGCGAGCTGGCTTGGCACTTGCCTGCTGGATTCTATCCTTATTTTGGGCGGCAGGCGGTTAATTCGGTGGTTAGCCATGGGGGTAATTCCCCCGTGCGCCTCCGGAGATACTCGGGGCCACCGGGAGCTTGGCTATCCTCGACTTTAAGCCGCGACCGTGGCCTGGGCAACCTGGAAATCAACCAAAAGTCCATTGCGATTTTCCATCAGAGCGTTCAGTGTATGTCGTCAAAGCCCTTGAGACAAGATTTACCTTTTGCCAATGGAGACTTTCTCAGTTAACTTAATCGGTTATAGGCATGAGTAGGCCAGCTTGAACCCGGTGGAAGAGCTGGAGCACAGACTCTCCACGTAAAAGGTGGGCTGGGGGCTCAGGCCGCAGTACTCGGCGATGACTCCGGATGGGAGCGCTGCTTGTCAAACTCCGGGCCGAAGCAAGTCACCGTGGCCCCGATATCGTTGTTTTGAGCCCCTACCTCGGTCATGGCCTCGGCGTAGGCCTCAATAGCCAATTCGCGCGGGTGGAGCCGGGATAGCCGCGCACAAAGGCCGGCTGCCCTACTCCGATTACGGCAACTCTGGGCATACGTAATTCCTTTATCTAAGCGATCATTTTGTCTGCAAAGGTCGGCGGGCTGGTATGGCCGTTGGCGTCGTGCCTTTTGGTCAGGTTGTGGCCCGTCTCGATTTTGCATGTCCTGCCATGGATCATCTCTGTGACCAAGATGGCCTGCTCAGTTTGGCGCCTAGCCGAAAAGGGCAGGTTCACCCTCAAGCTCCCGGCGAAGTTCAACCAAGCCGTTTTGGGGCTTGTCCGCTCGGAAACCCACACTGCGTCCCAGTTCGAGCATGGCCCGGTTCTGACGCAGCACCACTCCCATTACATTTAGCTGCCCCCGCGACCTGGCGATTTTGAGCACTTGCGTGAGCAAAAGTTTGCCGATTCCATGGCGCTGCCAATGATCCTCAACCAACACCGCGAACTCGGCCCACTGCGATCCCGGCCGCTGGGCCAAGCTGCACAGGCCCAGCATTTTTTCCGTCATGCCGTGGGTCCACATGGCCGCCAAGGCGATTTCCCGGTCATAGTCCACCTGGGTCAGACGTAGGAGCATCTGCGAGGACAGCCCCGGCAAATCCCGAAAAAACCGGTGATAGATGCTCTCGGACGAGAGCCGGGAGAAAAACTTCCGCACCAGATCCGCATCTTCGGGCCGGATCGGCCGCAAAAGCACCTCAAGTCCGTCCTCGCACCTGGCCCGGACCTCGTGGCCCTCGGGGTAGGGGCTTACGATGAGGTGGGGAGGCGCGGGCCGCACCACGGGGGCCAACTCAACCCGGGCGTCGGCGAACCAGGCCATTTTGTCAGCCAAAAGCACCGGGTTGACGTTAAGATTTTTTATCTGGGGCAGATATTGGGCCATCTGGGATAATTTGATCAAAACCTCTTCCAACATCGAGGGCCATACCCGATTGCATCTCTCGCCCTCGGTGACCATGGCGTAGACTTGGGTGCGGGCCATCAGTGCCTGGGCCAGGGCGCGGTTCAGGGGGGGGAGGCCCCATGACCGCTCCCGCAAGGTCCCCGGCCGCTCACCGCCTTCGCCGAACACCAGCAATGGCCCCAGTTCCGGGTGGCGGTGCCATCCCATCATGAGGCTCGGTTCCGCCGTGGATGGCCACGGTTGCACCAGGGCCTCTTGGATATCCAAGCCTTGGCGGGCGGCCTTCTGATGCAGGACCTGCCATCGCTCCTGGACCTGAGTGGGGTCGTCCAGGCGAGCGGTCAACTCCGGGCGGTGATCGCTTCCCGAGGCGGGACGGGGAGCCAAGAGCAGCCGGGCGGGATATCCCCAGACTTCACAGACCTGCTGTAACTCCGCCGGGCTGTGAACAGCCTGGACCGGCAGCACCGGCAGACGGTATGCGTTGAGCAACTCCAGCCGTTCGTCAACGTAGAGGGTGCTTCGGCCTTGGCCCACGGCATCTTCCAGTAAACGGTAAGCGGCCGGCCGGTCAAGCTGGAAGCGCCCCAGTGGTTTGCGGGGAATCTGCTTGGCAACACGCATAATCTCGGTGTGGCGCCACAAACCGGCGTAGGCCTCCACCGCCCTCTCAGGCGTGGCGAATATCGTGATGGACTCGCGAAGAGGGTCTTGAGATTCAGGCTTTGCCGCGCCAGGCCAAACCGCCAAAGCGAGCACCTGGCGAGGTCCGGCCTGGCCTTGGGCGGCGGCCCGGCAGAGGGCCTGGGCTAAATTGGCAGGCTCCAGGCATCGGCAGGGCGCCAGCACCGCCAGCATCGCGTCAACGCCAGGGTCCTGCAAGCAGGCCGTTGCCACCGCTTGAAAAGTGGCTTCGTCCACGGCAGGCCCCATCAGGACTAGGCCTTGTTCATCCGCAGCCTGGCAGCCCAACTCAGCCAGGGCCAGGCGTGTATGCTCCTCCAGCTTCGCAAGAGCCAAGCCGTGGCGGCGGTTGGCGTCCAGGGCCAGCCTTCCCGCTCCGGCGGAGGCGCTCACCACCAACATCCGGGGGCCCCGGCACTCCTGCCGGCGTCCCGCCAGTTCGCCAAACGACAGCAACTCGTCCAGGCTGTCCACGCACAGCACCCCCGCCCGGTTCAGGGCTGCGTCCCACGCCTCCCCTGGATATGGCTCCGGGAAGGTATCGGATGGGGTGATGGGGCAGGGGCATGCGTATTCCCCGGTCTTTATGGCCACCACCGGCTTGAGGCGGGAGGCGGCGAGCGCGGCGGACATGAAAGAGGCGGGACGCCGTACGCGGCCCAAATGCAGCATCAGCGCCTTGGCCTGGTAGTGGGTGGCCAGGTAGTCGATCACCTCGTCCTGAGACAGGTCCACTTCAGCACCCAAGTCCAGCACCAGTCCCCAACCCAGACCGCGTTGAGCGCCCTCGGCCAGGCAGTAGCCGCATACGGCCCCGCTCTGGGTAACCAGGGCCAGCCCTCCGTGACGTAGCGAGGGCCGCTCCTGAGCCGCCACCAAGCCAACCGCGCTGTTGACCAGTCCCCAGGAGCCGGGGCCCACCAAGCGCACCCCCGCTGCCCTGGCCGCGGCGGACAGCGATGCCCGCCAGGCCTCGCCTGGGGGAGAGGGCCCGTAGGCCACCACCGCCTTCACCCCGGCGGAGCCCAGGGCGGCCAGGCTCGTGGCCAGGCCCTGAACTTCGCCTGCAACCAGGGCCAGGTCCAGACCCGGTCCAGCCTCGGCCGGTGTGGAGTATCGCTGAAAAGGAGGTGGCGGTGGCGGCCCTTCGCCCAAAAGGACGATGCGGCCCTGGTAGCCTCCCTCCGCGATATTCCGCGCCAGTAGCGGGACTTCTTCTCCGGGAGTCGAGGGAGCCGAAATGGCCACCCCGCGAGGGCGAAAAAGCCTTTTGAGCGCTTCGGTAAACATGGCTGGGCCCTTGCAGGGACCGCAGCCGACGCGGACGGAGGGAAGGGTGGACGATGCCCGCGCCGGCCTTGGCCTTATTTACCTATAACGTAGCGTTGGGGGTCGACCTGCTCGCGCAGCACCCTCAACGCCTCAGCAGTGGGCTCCGGGGTCAGGGCGACCTTTTCCGGCATCTCCAAGGCAAAGCCGGTGTTCTCGCGAACCTTGTCCACGCTGACTCCGGGGTGGAGGCTTTCCAGACGCATGCGGCGGCTTTTTTCGCCGTAGCCCAGAATGGCCAGGTCGGTGATGATTTTGTAGGGGCCGGTGCCCGGCGGCAGGCCCGCTTCCTCCCGTTCGCCTTCGCCTCCCAGGTAGCCCGGCGAGGTGAGGAACTCCACCTTTTCCACGAAGCGCGAGCGGTTATGCACGGTCATGATAAGGGTGCGCCAGCATAGGGAGGCGAAGTCGTTGGCCCCGCCGCTGCCGGGAAAGCGCACCTTGGGCTTTTTATAATCGCCCACCGAAGTGGAGTTGAGGTTGCCGTACTTGTCTATCTGGGCCCCGCCCAAAAAGGCGTAATCGACCATGCCCCGGGCGCAGGTGGTCATCATTTCGGCCATGCCGGCGGCGGAGTTGGCCTGGAAAAAGGTGCGCGAGTCGCCCACGGATATGGGCATCTGGCTCAGCCGAGGCGCCAGTCCCCCAGCCTCGAAGGCGATCACCAGGTTGGGGGCGTGGGTCTTCTGGGCCAGCATGGCCGCCGCGCAGGGCGCGCCGGTGCCCACGGCCACGGTCTTGCCGTCTTCCAGTATGCGGGCGGCCGCGCAGATCATCATTTCCATCATGTTGTATGAGGCGCTCATACCGGGCTCCTTTTAGGAAAAAGCATGCTGAAGCGTGGCCGGATGACTTTAGTCGGCCGCCAGGCATTCCTGGTCGCGCAGTTCGCGCAAGCGGCCCAGGCCGCCGCACAGCTGCAGGTATTCGTCGAAATCGGCAACCTGGTAGATGTATTGGTCCAGGAAACGGGCGAAAATTTCGGGGTCTTTCTCGGCTGCCAGCCACTGCATCAGGTGGTCTTCGTCTGAAAAATATTCATAGGGCATGTTGCCCGGGTAGCTGCCAAAGGGGGCATGCACCACCGCGTCCACCAGGTAGTAGGGAATGGCGGTGCGGGTGGGGTCCTGGCGTATCTCCAAATTGGGCACCAAACGCTCGGCGGTGATTATCAGCCGTTTGGCTGCCCGGGCCAGTTCCATGTCGGCCACGGAGATGCCCCTGATGCGGGCGTTGCCAAAGACGTCGGCCTCATGCACGTGGATCACCGCCACGTCGGGCCATAGGGCCGGCAGGGCCACGAACTTCTTGCCTGTGAAGGGGCAACGCACCACCTTGCCGGCCGAGCGCCGGAAGGTGTCCGTGCCCAGCATGGAGCGCAGCAAGCCGTAGGACAGGCCCGAGGCGGCGGCCTGCAAGCGAACCGACAGGGCATGGTTGGTCCACTCGCACAACTCCACCTCGCCGGACTGCACCACTCGGCGGGCGTTGGGCGAAAGCCCCCTGGCCTCCAGGCCCACGATATAAGCGGCGTCCACCCGGTTCAGGCAGTGGCCCGCGCACAAAAGTTGAAAGTCGTGGGTGGAGGTGTGCCCCAAAAAGGCCATACCCCGCCGCCGGGCCCGCAAAATCTCGTGGAGTATCACGGTGGGGATTCGGTTGGCCCCGAAACCGCCGATGGCCAGGTAACAGCCATCGGTGATAAAGCGCTCTACCGCTTGTTTGGCGCTCATGCGCTTGTCGGTTTCGGAGCGGGACTTGCCCATGAAAAAGGCACGGGCGGCGTCGGGATCGGGATCGCCGAAAAGCGGTCCCTCTCCCTGGGGTAGACCCACCGGGGTCTCGGTAGTTATCTGGTCAAGTATCCTAGGGTTCTCTTGTGTATCCATATGCATTTTTCGCACCCTATCGTGGCGGTTCCAAGTTGATCTTGGTTTGCCGGCCTATCGTTCTGGCGGTTGATTGCGACAAGGGCAAAAACCGGCCCCCAGATAAAAAGATTGGGAGATGGGCAGGCGTATTAAGTTTCCAATG
This sequence comes from Pseudomonadota bacterium, assembly GCA_018819925.1. Classification (GTDB taxonomy): domain Bacteria; phylum Desulfobacterota; class Desulfarculia; order Desulfarculales; family Desulfarculaceae; genus Desulfoferula. Next base: position 25,249 of record JAHJPG010000015.1, on the reverse strand, counting down.
AAAGCTTCGTCCCTGGAAATCAACCATCATCTAGCGGTTGAAATCAAACCTTGTGAAGCGTTGATCTTTCATTACCATGGGACACCATGAAACCTCCGAATGATACTAGTTTTAGACACCATATCGGCAGGTTCTCAGGTGCAGGAAGCCCTTTCCCAACCATCTTGCCGTATAATTTAGGCTATTGTCCCTCGTCCTCATAAACATTGGCGATGCAGCACAGGAAAGTGCATTCTTCCGTGTCGCTGGGATTAACAAATGAATGCGGCTCCATGGTGGGAATAAACGCCAATTCCCCGGTTCCTAGCGACTGCTCCATGGTCTTTTCGTCGGTATCCATGTCATAGGCATAGCCTATTAATGAACCGGACAGAATAAACATGGTCTGGTAATAAAAGTGCTTGTGAATCGGTATCTCCCCTCCCGGACCCACAGTGAACAGGCGCAGCCCATATTCGGGAGAATCCGCGGGACCGGCCTGGGAAAGCCACTGGATATACACGTCCTTAACAGGCAAGTTTTTTCCCCGGTAAGGGAATTGCTCGACCTTATTCTTTACCGCAATGGCGACGCTAGAAATTTCCATGAAAAGAACTCCTTCCAGGTGTCAGGGCGCTCCCGCAAACTATTGGGATCAGCGCCCCAAATCCCATGCAAACGGTTTAGTATTAATTACGCATTGTCCTCGGGGTAAACCCCAAATCCGGGCCCATGGCATGGCAGCATGACATCGGCGATGCTTTTTAGCCGTAGGGTGCTGTTGTATGCTTGGCAAAGATCGGTTGCGATGGCAGGTGTGAATACTTCCCAGTTTTCGGCGAAAGGATGCCCAGCGGGAAGGGCCTCCTTGGGATTCTGGAATGTGTGATGAGTGCAACAGAAACCCGGAATCACCGTCAAACCTTCCTTGGTCTCCACGGTCAGCGACTGCGTCCCCGGAGTGTGCCCGGGAGTATGTAGAATTTCGATCCCGGGGAACAGCTGCTTGTCGCCCTTAATCAGCTTCATGTTCCAGCCCTCGTACAATTCGGGCGGATAATACCCAGCTTGCAGAGGGTGCGGCGCACGGCAAAAGGCCCATTCGTCTTCTTGCACGTACACACTGGCGTTAGTGCACTTGGAGGTATTTCCTACGTGATCGTGATGCAGATGGCTCTGCACTATGATGTCTATATCCTCGGGGGCGTACCCTTCCTTGGCCAAGCCCTCTTCAAAAGTCTGGAAGTCCCACCCCTTACCGGGCCAATAGTTGGCCATCAAAGCGGCCCACGAACCCGTGTCGAAAAGAATCGTCTTGGAAGCCCCCGTTATCAGGAAAAACACCACGTCCAATTTGATCGGGGTGCCAGGAAAAACCATGTAGGTAAAACCCGACTGATCACCATCGATGGTGCCGAGAAAAATCGGTTTGACTTCGTATGCCATGTTTTCTCCATATGAAGTTGGGATGTCTGGCCTTGAGCGAAAAGCGGACCCGCGCATGGAAATACCTTGCGGTTATGATGCGCGGGTCCGCCAAAAGCATTTGGTGACGGCCAACGGATCCCCTATTAAGTTATTTTTTTACACCCCATTTGCGGGGCCATTTGTAACCGTACTTGGTGGTAAGCTCCTGCCAGCGGTCTACTATCTTCCAACCTGGGTAGCCTTGCGCCTCCACCTCGATTGCCCATTCCGCCGGTATGTCGGGGATCATTTGGGCCCACTTGTCGCGTTCGGCCTCAGGCAGGTCACAGAACACCACACCCGACTTTTTGAACTGCGCCATCACCTTTTTGGTCCAGGCGGGAACAATTTCCGTGGCCACCTTCATGGCCACCTCAGCGCCGGTCTCAATGAATAGCTTCTGCAATTCCTTGGGCATCTGGCTGAAACTCTTCTTATTCATGTAAAGATCGAAGAAGTTGCCGGTCATGGCCCGGACGCCCACGAAGTTCTTGGCCTGTTCCTGAATCTTAAACGAGGCGAAAAGGTCTACGGGCAGAAGGTCCATGTCCACCACCCCGGTTTGCAGCATGGTGTAGCGGTCGTGAGCTGCCGCCACCACCGGGATGGCTCCAGCCACCTTGACCCAGCGGCCGAAATAGCGCCCGATCAGCGATATTTTCTGCCCCTGGAAGTCCGCCAGGGTTTTGACGGGGGTTTTGGACAGTATCTGGTAAACGGCGCCAGAGGCGTTCATTATCTGTACTATGTTGCGTTTGGCCAAGTCGCGGCCGAATTCGGGGAACTCGCTCATGAGTTGTAGCTTGGCCTTGGTCACGACCACAGGATCCACCGGGCCGAAGGGGAAAACATATTCGAACTGGGCCAGGGGGAGCTTGCCGGGTGTATATTGGGCGTTGGTCAGCACCAGGTCGGCCACGCCCTTACCCACAATCTTGAGGTGCTCGGGCGGCTTGCCCAAAGCGCCCCCCCAAAAGGCCTGGAAAGTCACCTTGCCGCCGGTTTTTTTGGTGATGGTATCCATCCACACCTTGGCGGCATAGCTCCCCAAGGCCACATTGGGTGGAGGAAAAGCCGAGGCTAACCTAAGCTTTATAGGTTTGATTTCCGCATGGGCGGCGGTGCCCAAGACAGCCAACAGACACAAAGCCAAAAGCAATAAACACAGCTTTTTCACTACAAAATCTCCTTGCATTAGCGTTCGCGATTAAAATGCGCGCGCAGCTTTAGCACCTTTTGAATGCGGGTCCCTATTTGCCGAGCATCAACTCCGGAAGCCACGTGCTCACAACCGGGAAAAAGATCAGCAGCGCGATTGACACCCATACCATCAAGAAAAAGGGCATCACTCCCATGAAAATGTCCTCCAGGCTCACATCTTTCTCCGCCACTGCGTAGGCTCCATAAACGTTCAGTCCCACCGGCGGGGTTATAAGCCCGGACTCGATGGCCATCACCACGACCACCGCGTACCAGATGGGATCGAGACCCGCTGCTTCCACGATGGGACCAAAGATGGGTATGGTTATGCAAAGCATGGAGATAGAGTCTAGGACGCAGCCCAAGACGCCGTACACGATGGCCAACACACAGACTAAGGCCAGGTTGGACAAATTCATCTCTAAAACTATTTCAGCCACGGAGTTAGCGACTCCCGTTAGAACCAAAAAGTGGGAGAAGACCGCAGCCCCACTCATGACCAAAAAAATCATGGCACTGGTGGAAGCCGTATCTCTGAAGGCCGGCACGAACAGACGCCAACTTTGGCGAAATTTAGAAAACAAAAGAATTAAAACCAGAAAGGTGGACGCCACTGCGGCCGCTTCCGTAGGATTGAAAATGCCTCCGAAGATTCCTCCGAAAATGACCAAGGCTACGAACCACACCTGCCAAATATTCAAAAGCCCAAAAATTTTTTCACGCCATGAGTATAGACGGGGGGCCTCCTTAGACTTGATCAAGCTTGGCCGCCAGATGCCCATTAAAACTATGGCCAACGAAAACAAGACCATCAGGAGAATGCCTGGAGTGACCCCGGCGATTAATAGCTTGCCGATGGATTCTCCGGCCAACACTCCATAGATAACCATGAGAATGCTTGGGGGGATCAGCATGCCTATCATGCCGCCCGAGGCGCAAATGCCATAGGCGATTTTCTTGTCATAACCGAATTTGCGCATTTCCGGAGCGCAGATGGAGGAAAACACCGAGGCCGTCACCAACGATGAGCCGGTGACCGCGCCAAACGCAGTGCAACTCATTACGGTGGAGACGCCTATACCGCTCTTGAAGCGGCCCACCCAAAGGTTCAGGGCTTTGAAAACGTTTGAACTGATTCCCCCTGCTGATGCGAGATAGCCCATTAATATAAACAGGGGAATGGTTATCAGATCGAAAGACGCCACCTTATAATAGATGGTATCCGCAGCCGAAGACATGGCGGCATCCAAGCCCACCATGGTGGCCATTCCGACTATACCCACAAGGCCCAGCGCCACTCCTATGTGAACACCTAGAAATAGAAGCACCACCAGCACTGCTAGTCCGATCAAGCCCGACATCAAAGGGTCCATGATTACAGCTCCTTTATGGCCCTGATGGTTTTCGTCAACTGTAATAGGCACTGTAAGGCCATAAAAAACATTCCCAAGGGCATGGAGAATTTTCCGAGCCACCAGGGGAGCTTGATTGCGGCCAGCATAATTTCGTCGCAGGCCCAAGACGCCAAGAATTCCCTACAAGAGAAGTAGGTGAGCACGGCGAAAAACAGGAAATCCAAAACGTAGACCAGCACTTCAGTGCTCAGAAACAGAGACCTGGGCAACCGCATGGTCAACAGCGTCACTTGGACATGAGCGCCGACAGTTAAGGTGTAGGCGAAAGGTAAGAAAACGACATAAGGCGCCATTAATTGGCTGATTTCAACGCTGGCAGGCAGAGGAGCGTTGAAGATATTGCGTACAAGCACGTCGTAGGTGACCATAAAGGCCATGGCAATAAGAACCACTGCCGATAAAGCCACTAAGGCCGCGTTAGTACCTTGGTTTACTTTCTCGACCGTATCCCAAAAACTACCCTGAGCAGTGTCTGGTTCCATGTAGCTACGCCTTCAGGTTGTAGGGTATGGATCTAGTCGCCTGCCATGCCTTCGAGTAAATGCAGGGCAGACACCCCGACAACAAAATCGTTTTACTAAAACGTTTGGTGACCACCTCACCCCAGCCGGCCTTTATATCAGGCCCCGACCTAAGGCCGATGCCTTGGCCGCCGGCGGAGGCTACTTGATGGTCCAACCTCCATCGACTAAGAGAACATGTCCGGTGACAATAGCGGCATGATCGCTGGCTAAATAAAGCACCGCATGAGCCACCTCTTGGGCGGTGGCCATGCGGCCAAGGGGTATGCTATCGAGCACATAACTCATGAAATCTGCGTCCTTGAACATCTCGGACACAAAGGGTGTCTCCACGAAGGTGGGAGCCACCGCGTTGATCGTTACATTGTAAGGCGCCCACTCCAAAGCCAGTGAGCGGGTCAGAGCATCAACCGCCGCCTTGCTGGAACAATAGGCCGCCCTTAAAGGAATCGCAACTTTACCGGTCTGGGAGGAAATGTTTACTATCCTGCCGTATCCCTGATCAATCATTTTCCTGCCGGCGACTTGGCTTACCAGAAAAAGGGCCCGCAGATTGATGTTGAAGATCGCGTCCCAATTTTCCTCGCTGACCTCTTCGGCTTTTTGGGGACGATTGATGCCGGCGGCGTTGACCAGGATGTCAAGCCTTCCCCACTCCTTTGCCGCGGCATCCACCAGGCGGGCGGGCGCCCCCGGGGCGGTAATGTCCAGGGCCAGACGGGAACATTCTATCGACCGAGCCCTCAGTTGGCTGGCCAATTGGTTGAGCTTGTCCTCCCGGGTGCCGGCTATGAAAACCCTGGATCCGGCCAGTCCCAGGAGTTCGGCGACCGCCGACCCAATGCCTCCACTGGCCCCGGTAATCAGGGCCACCTTGCCCTCAAAGTTGTATTCTGGGTGACTCACTTGCCGTACTTTTCCACCCGGGCCCGACAGCTTATGCCATGGGCCAGCATCTTTTCATAGTTGCAGGCGCGTTCGCACACCTCGGCGATCTTTAACGAAGCCTCCTGGCTAGCATACTGATAAGTCACCGTTTTGACGAATTTACCCACAAAGAGCCCGCCGGTGTAACGGGCGGCCCTCATGGTGGGCAGCACGTGGTTGGTGCCTATGGTCTTGTCGCCGTACGCAACAGTGGTCTCCTCGCCGCAGAACATGGAGCCGTAGTTGCGGCAATTATCCAAAAAGTAGCGCCAATCAGCCGTCTGCACCTCCAGGTGCTCCGGGGCCCATTTGTCGGAGATCGTTACCGCCTCTTCACTGGAGTCCGCCAAAATGATTTCGCCTCCATCGCGCCAAGATATGCTTGCCACCTCCTTGGTGGGCAACACCTCTAGCTGTTTCTCCAACTCGGCTAGGGTGGAGTCGGCGATTTTCTTGGAAAGGGCAAGAAGGCAAATACGGCAGTTAGGGTCATGTTCAGCCTGCCCTAGGAGATCGGCCGCTACTATGCGGGGATCGGCGTGGTCATCGGCAATTACCAAAATCTCGGTGGGTCCTGCCAGAAGATCGATTCCAACATCGCCGAAGAGCTGGCGCTTGGCCTCTGCAACGTATTTGTTGCCGGCCCCAACCACCAAGTCCACCGGCTCCAGCCCCTCCATTCCATAGGCCATGGCGGCCAGGGCATGCACGCCGCCCATGCAGTAGATCTCATCCGCACCGGCTGCGGCCATGGAGTAAATTGTTGCCGGATACGGACCGGTATCCTGGGCAGGCGGAGAACAAGCCACCACCCGGTTCACACCGGCCACCTTGGGGGTGACCACGGTCATATGCGCCGACGCCAGCATGGGGTAACGTCCGCCCGGCACGTAGGATCCGCTGCTTTGTATGGGTATTATTTTCTGCCCCAGGTGGACGCCGGGAAGGGTCTCCACCTCCATATCGTTCAGAGTATCCATTTGGGCTTGGGCGAAGTTGCGGATCTGGGCCTGACAGAATTCAATGTCCTCCACCATGGACTGGGGAAGCTGCTTCTTGACGTTCTGTATCTCCTGTTCGCCCAATTTGAAACTGGGCGGAGACCACTTATCGAACTTTTCCGAATAGTATCTAACTCCAGCCTCACCTTCGGTCCGCACCTTTTCGATGATCTCCCGTACCGTCTTCCGTACGGCAGTAAGGTCTTCCTTGGGTTTTGGCTTTGCTTCCTTCAGATATGTCGCCATTTCCAGCTCCGTTATATGGCTAACGCTTCGAATATATAATTTTTAAGCGCCATCATCGCAGACTTGTCAGCCCAGTATTGCCACTGCCCGAATGGGGGAGCCCGTGCCCCCGCGAATCTTGAGCGGCAAGCCGATAAAGGTGAACCTCTTGCCCACCAACTTATCCAAATTGCACAGGTTCTCTATGTGGGTGATCTTTCGGTCGGCGCAGGTGCTATGGCAAGGATAGGTTTTGTCGTACCACATGTCCGGGCTGGGGGAGTCAACCCCGAAATTCACGCAACCACTGTCGATAATGAACTCCGTACCCGCCTTGTCCAGGCCTGGATATTCGGTCATGTACTCGTCTTTGCCGTAATACCGATCATAATGGGCGGTGTAAAACAAGACCGTATCGCCCTGTCGGATATCCAGCCCCCATTTGTCCAGTTGTTCCTTTATCTTCTCCACACCGAACTGGGTGCGCAGAGCAACATCGCTCACATCCAGACATATGGCTGAAGTTACGCACTTTTCCAGGGACAACTGGTCAATGGACTCTGCCTCTGGATCCCGCGAGAGATGGCTCACCGAATCGATGTGAGTAGGACCGTGATCGCAAAGAAGTATCCCACGCGTTTCATAGGAAAAGCCTGTCCCCAAAATCTTTTTGCATTCTTCATGGGACAGGTGGGTAAAAACCACGGTCTTAAGGTGCCCGGGATATACAGGCATACCCTGATAGATTTCCTGAGAAAGATCAATCACTTTACCTGTAAACACTTGTCGCGCTCCTTGCTTGCATTGTGGTTGCCCCGATGCACCTAGGTGCTGCGGAGTCCACGACGTACCGACTCTAGCTTCACGCAAACACCTTGTAATCACCATTGCCATGCAACTAAAACGTTTTACTATATGCTTTTATTTTATGTCAAGCGTAATTTTTCTCCTGATTGCTTGGTGTCAGAGTGAACCGCCCCGGGATTGCCGGAGACTCTATTACTTGAGAGGATGGAGTCATATCCAAGCAAATCAGATATTTCCCAGAGGTTAAAGAGCGGGCGGTGCGGATGCTCCTGGAGCACCAGGATGAGTACCAATCCCAGTGGCAAGCCATCTGCTCCATTGCGGCCAAGATCGGCTGCACTGGCGAGACTCTCTGCGGTTGGCTGCATCAAGCCGAGCGTGACCAGGGTGTCCGCGCCGGCCTGACCACATCGGAGCGTGGGCGTCTCAAACAGCCGTGGCGGACGACGACGCCGCCCGGCCGGCCGACCTGGTGAAGCGCGATTTCACCGCGAGCCGGCCCAATGAGCTCGATCCGTTACACCGAGCGCCTGGCCGAGGCGGGCGTCGAGCCGTTGGTGGGCAGCGTGGGCGACTCCTACGACAACGCCATGGCCGAGACGGTGATCGGCCTGTACAAGACCGAGGTGACCCGCCGGCGCGGACCGTGGCGCCAGCTTGAAGACGTGGAATTCGCGACGCTGGAATGGGTGGGTTGGTTCAACAACCGGCGGCGGCTCGAGCCCAGAGGAAACATTCCACCCGTGGAACTCGAGATGACATATTGTCGAAGTAAGGAAACCCCGGCCATGGTGGCCTGACTCAAACAAAAGAGCCTCCGGAAAACCGGGGCGGTTCATTTCAGGCTGATGCGGCCCTTTTGGTCGGTGTAGGAGGTTTCTCGCCTCCCTATTCACCAATTAGGCAAAGCCCACAGAGGTATCCAGGCAAGTTTCCGGGGCGGTGCGAAGGCTTATTTTTTGGTGGCCTTCATCCAGGTGAGGGGGAGGGTGAACTTTGCCGGAGGTTTCTGGACCAAGTCGTAGAGGCGGCGGGCGGCGGGCACCTGCGGGTCAAGTTCTATGAGGCGTTTGGCGTCGCCCTGGGCCAGCTCCGGTTTGCCCTGAAGCAGATAGAGCACCGCGCGGTTGTAATAGGCGGCCTCGCACTGGGCGTCCTGTTGCAGGGCCTTATCCAGGTCCTTGAGGGCCAACTCCAGCTTGCCTCGCTCGACATAAATGCCGGCCCGGCCGGCGTAGGCCTGGGATCTTTTGTTGCTAACCATGAAGGTGGAGGCGATGGCCGCGCTGTAGGCGGCAAAGGCATCATGCTCGTTACCCGCCCTTTCGGCCCGCAGGCCCTGCTCCAGGGAGCTATTGCCGCAGCCACCAAGGGTCAGGCCCATGGCCAAGAGAACAATCAGGCAGACCAGCAAGGCAATGATTCTGTGCATGGTGACGCGCTCCCTAGGGGTTGAACACCGGCGTGGCTATTGAAACACATCCCCGGGCATTTAGGCAAACCCAAGGCTGCAACAAGGCAAAGTAAGTGATAGATTTTAGCCACAACCAGCCAAGGAGATGTCATGCGCGGACTGCGTCTCGGGTTTGTCGGGTTATGGGTGCTAGGGTTGCTGGCGGTGGGCGGGATATCGGCCTGGGCCGGCTCCCCTGCCTGGGTGCAGGGCCGCTACCAAGGTACGGTGCTGCTGGCCAAGGAGGATGCCGGCCCAAAGGACAAGGGCCAGGCCACCTCCATCAAGGCCGATCTGAAACAGGCCGGTGACAGCCTAACCGGCAGCCTCATAGTGGGCGGCAATCCCCAGGACCAGATCGTTTTGGAGATAACCAAGGGCCAGGTCCAGGAAGATTTCCTCTGGTTCGAGGGCGAGGAAATGATCTGGCGCTGCCAGTTCAGCGGCGAGTTCAAGGACAACAAGATAAGCGGCAAGATTTTGTTCGTAAACCAAAATCCGGGCGAGAAGCTCCTGGGGCCGGGCAAGATCAAAAGCTTCAAGCCCGCCAAGCTGGGCGGCCCCTTGGAGATGACCCGGCGCTGAGGACGGATCATCCCCCTTCGGCCGTTCTAGAAGTCTATCTTCAGCCAGGCGCTCAGACGATTGCTCATATAGTCCTGGCCCAATTCACCGTCATAGCCCACCGTCACGGTTCGTCCCGGAGCCAGCTTCAGTTTGACGCCCAATCCCAGCAAAAGGGTGTTAAGGGCGTCGCTGTAGCCCTCCACCGTGAAGCTGTTGGGTTGCCCGTTGAAGCTTGCGGTGATCTGACGGTCGTCCAGGGGCAGCAACAGGCCCCAGCCCAGGCTGGCGTAGGGGCTCCAGGAGCCGTCCTGGCCGCAGGCATAGGACTTGCTGACCCCCAGGCTCAAGGTGGTGCGCAGGCTCCAGGCTTCAAGGCTGTCCACGTCCAGATTAAGGTCATAGGCGTTGTGTTCGCTGAAGGCCTGCTGGTTCAGGTACACCAAATGGGCTTGGGCCAAAGGCTGCACCTGCCACCCGTTCAATTGCCAGTCCAGGCCTCCGCTAAGGCCCAGGGCCGCGGTCATGGACTCTGGCTTTGAACGTGCGACGATGTCCACCAAGGGGAAGGATATCTTGCGGTTGACATCGGCCAAGTGGTAGCCGCCGGCCAGGTAGGCTCCGGCAAAGGCCGACCCCCAGCGCCGGTTGCCATAAAGGCTCAGGTAATAGCTGGCCACCCCGCCGTCGCCGGGGTTGTCTTGCCAGTCGAAGCTGTCGTAGATCACTCCCACCGCTCCGCCCAAGGCGGTCCGGCCCATTTGGCGGGTGACTCCGCTGACTATGCCACCGGCCACGCTGTTGTAGCCGGAGTGCTGGTCCACGGTGTCGAAACTTTGGTAGGCCGCCGCGCCCCGGGCCCAGACCTTGTATTCCGAAGCGTTTTCAGCCTTGCCGGCGGGCGCGTAAGGCGCGCCTCCGGCTAACGGGGCCACGGTCCAGGGCAGGCTGGAAGCAAAGAGAAGGCTGTCGTTTATCCCTATGCGGGTGAGGCTGTCATAGCGCTCGGCGGAGGTCTGAGCGAGGGCCTGGGCAATCTGCTGGGGCGGGGTGTACTCCATGCCCAAACGCGCCACTTCCAGCAGGCTGAACGGCGACCAGGCCGGCAGGTTGTCTATGTAGCCGGCCATTACGCCTCCAAGGCCGCCGCCGACCCGGGAGCTTAGGCTCTGGGGATAGACCATGGCCGGGAAGGCGTTCTGGGGATGGTAATTGTCGATGGCGATGCGGTCCATCATCAAAAACTGCTCCCCGCCGCCGGTCCCCCAGCCGGCAATGGGGCCCGCCCAGCCCAGGCGCAGCGTGGTCCCGGCGGGCACCACCACGGACGACACATAATTGGGCATGGCGGGAAGGGCGAAGAGGCTGCGCACCTGAGCCACGTTCAGGCCGCGCACCGCGGAGGCGAACATGGTCCACCCTCCCACGGCGCCTCCCTTGAGGCGGGTGGGGTCATAGGCGTAGTAGCGCACGAACCAGGCCGGTTGGCTCAACTTCACCTCATACACGCTGGAGCCCTGTTTAAAGGGAAGGGTGCTGGGGGTGGCCCGGCCCTGGTCAATCAATTCCTGGTTGACCTGGGCGGCGGTGAGGATGGCCAGGATTTCACTGGGCGGTATGCTTAAATCCGCGGCCAACGATGCCGGAGGGGCGAGCAACAGACTGAAAATGAAAAGGGAAACGTAAAAGCATCTAAGTGGGGAGCGCCCGATACCAAACATGGACATCACTCCTTAGAAGGGCAAAGAAATAATGCCGACTAAACCAGACTGCTCAATGTGCTCTTAACGATAACTAAACTTACAATACCGGCAGAAAAAAAGTCAAAAGGTAATAATTTACATCAAAAAGCCCGATGGCCGATGGCCATCGGGCTTTTGGGGGTTGGTTTAGGGCTGCCTAGGCGGCGAAACCCTTGGTCTGGTAGCGCTGCCCGAAGCGGGTGAGGATGAGGCCCTCCAGGCCCGGGCGGCTGGTCAGGAAGCGGTGAGCTTCGGCCGGCGGCATGACAAAGCAGGCCGTGGCCAGGGCGTCGGCCAGGGAGGTCTTGGGAGCGCGCACGCTCACGCTGTGGCCCGAACCGGGGATGCGCCCGGTGGCCGGGTTGACGATATGGTGATACAGCCGCTCGCGGTCGAAGTAGACCTCGTAGTCACCGCTGGTGGCCAGGGCTCCGCTGGTCAGGGAAACGGTCAGTTTGGGCTTGGTGGGCTGGTCCGGGTCGGCCACGGCCACCCGCCAGGGCTTGCCGCCCCGGTCGCCCAAGACGCCCACGTCGCCGCCGGCGTTGATGAGCACATGATTGGCCCCGGCCCTGGACGCGGCAGCCAGGCCCTCGTCCACGATGAAGCCCTTGGCCACGCCGTCCAGGGTGATGCCCGCGCCTTGCTTGGTCTGGCGCAGGCTGCGGCCGTCGTAGCGAATCCCGCCCACCGCCGAGAGGGCCTGGGCCATCTGGGTGCGGCTGGGGGGCTGGTGGTTTTGGATGAAGCTGGCCTTGACCGTGTCGATGACCGGGGCCACGCTGGGGTCAAAGGCCCCGCCGGTGCTTTCCTGCACCGCGCGGCACAGCTCCAACACCGCCTTGAGGCGGGGCTCCAACTCGGTCAGGCGGCCCTCGGCGTTGAAGGCGGCCACGGGCCCGCCGGGGCGGTGGCGGTCAAAGACGGGCGTAAGCTTGGCCATGGCCCCGAAGGCGGCGTTCATGGCTTCTTGGGCCTTGGTTGGCGAGGGGTCCAGCACCGTAACCGAGACCAGGGTGCCCATCATCATCCGAGTTTCCTGCGCGGCGTTTAGGCCCCGGCCCAGGCTGGCCAGGCCGATGGCCGGCGAAACCAGGGGCAGGGCGGCCGCACCCAGGGCCGTGCTGCCGGCAAACCGCAGGAAGGAGCGGCGGTCCAGGCTCTTAGGCATTATCCTTCCTCTCCCATTTCCAAGCCTCGTAAGGCTGGTCATTATGTCGGTAACAATAGAGTCCGCACTGCAGGCAGCGCTGAGTTTCGGCCATTGCCATCTCCTTGGTGAGCCCAAGCTCCACCTCGACGAAGCTGTTGGCGCGATCCGGGACGCTGAGTTCGGGCATCTTGGCTCGTGGTCCTGCCGGAGCCGCGTCCGGGGTCTGGCTGACCATGGGCAGCTCCTTGGGGCCGCGCACCCAGTTGTCCAGAGGCCCGGGGTCTTCGTCGCTGAGATAGAGGTGTATGGCCCGCGCGGCCCGGCGGCCGGCCCCTATGGCCTCCACCGCGGTGGCCGCGCCAGTCACTGTGTCGCCGCCGCTGAATACGCCGGGGATGTTGGTGGTGCCGGCGTCGACGTTGGCGTCGATGGTGTTCCACTTGGTGATGGCCAAGTCCTTGGCCGAGGCGTCCTCTTCCAAGAAGGCTAGGTCGGGGAACTGGCCGATGGCCGCGATGACGTTGTCGCACTCCAGGATGGTTTCGCTGTTCTCGATGGGCACCGGACGCCGGCGGCCCGAGGAGTCGGGCTCGCCCAATTCCATCTTGATGTATTCCAGGCCGGTGAGTTTGCCGTTTTCGCCGACGAGCTTGGTGGGGGCCGCCAGGAAGTGGAACTTGATCCCTTCGTGCTTGGCCTCCTCGATTTCGATGGCGTTGGCCGGCATCTCTTTTTCGGTGCGGCGGTACAGGACGGTGACCTCCTTGGCCCCCAGGCGCCAGCAGGTGCGGGCGCAGTCCATGGCCGTGTTGCCGCCGCCGATGACCACCACTCTCTCGCCCACCGGGGTGTCCTTGAGGTTGCCGCGGTCGATGAGCATGTCCGTGCCGGGCAGGACCCCGTCGAGGTCCTCGCCCTCCACCCGCATGCCCCGGCTGGACCAACAGCCCACGCCCAGGAATATGGCTTCATAGCCCTCTTGTCTGAGGCTCTCCAGGGTAAAGCCCTCGCCCATGGCCATGTCCGTCTTGGCATCCACGCCCAAATCCAAAATCCCCTGGATTTCCCAATCCAGGGTCTTCTTGGGCAGGCGGTACTCGGGGATGCCGTAGCGCAGCATGCCGCCCAAGTGGGGTTGGGCCTCGTAGATGGTGGGCGCGTAGCCCAGGCGGGCCAGGTAGTAGGCGCAGGTGAGGCCGGCGGGCCCGCCGCCCACGATGGCCACCTTGCGGTCGTTCTTGGGCAAGCAGAACGGTTGAATCCGCTTGCCCGAGTTCATCTCGTAGTCGGCCGCGAAGCGCTTGAGATGGTTGATGTTGACCGGTTCGGTGGTCTTGCCCCGGCGGCATTGATCCTCGCAAGGATGGGGGCAGACCCTGCCGCAGACCAGGGGCAGGGGGTTGTGCTCCTTGATCACGGAGACGGCGTCCTCGTAGCGCCCCTCTCCGATGGCCCGTATGTAGCTGGGAATGTCTATCTGGGCCGGGCAGGTGGCCTGGCAGGGGGCCAGGCAGTTGTAGTTGGCGTTGAAGCCAAGGATGCGCCTGGTCACCGAGGTCAGGTGAATGATGCTCTTGGGGCAGACCTTTTCGCAGTTGCCGCAGCCGGTGCATAGGGCGGGGTCCACCACGGGCAAGCCCTCGGGTCCGATGGCGATGGCTCCAAAGGGGCAGACCTTGACGCAGGAACCCAGGCCCAGGCAGCCGATTTCGCATACCTTGGGGCCGCCGGCCAACAAGGCCGCCGCCCGGCAGTCCTGCACGCCGTCGTATTTATATTTCAGTTGGGCTATCTGGGTGGAGTAGGTGCAGTCCACTTGCGAGACGTCGGGCTCGCGGTAGACCACCTCCACCCCCATGACCTGGGCCACCGCCTCGCCTACCTCGGGGCCGCCGCCCACGCAGATGTTGGCCGCAGCCTTGCCGCTGGCGATGGCCAGGGCCGCCGAGGCGCAGCCGGCGTAGCCACAGCCGCCACAGTTGGCGCCGGGCAGGGCTCCCTCTACCGCCTCCACCAGGGGGTCCACCTCAACGGCGAAGACCTTGGCGGCCACTCCCAGGCCCAGGGCAGAGGCCAAACCCAGTCCTCCGATTGCCAGGGCTTCAAATAACATTCCTATGATCTCCTCGCGGGCGCCGCAGCCCGCGCTGTCAGGTGTCGATCTTCCTTGGGCACCCTTCTTTAGAAACGCGGCCTAGTGGCCGCCCACCAGCCCGCTGAACCCGCTGAAGGCCAAGGCCAGGAAGCCGGCCACCACCAGGCCGATGGAGGTGCCCTGAAACGCCTTGGGCATCTTGGTGAGCATGAAGCGCTCGCGGATGCCGGCGAACAGGATCAGGGCCAGGCTGTAGCCCACGGCCGAGGCCAGGGAGAACACCAGGGTGTCCACGAAGTCGAATTCTTCGTTGATGTTGATGATGGCCACACCCAGCACCGCGCAGTTGGTGGTGATCAGGGGCAGGAAGATGCCCAGGGCCCGGTAAAGGGCCGGCAGGCTCTTGGCCATCACGATCTCCACCAGTTGCACCAGGGCGGCGATCACCAGGATGAAGGCGATGGTCTGGAGGTATTCGATGTTAAGGGGAACCAGGATGTAGTACTGCACCAGCCAGGTGATCATTCCCGCCATGACCATGACGAAGATGACCGCCATGGACATGCCGGTGGCGGTGTCCATGCGCTTGCTGACCCCCAGGAAGGGGCAGTTGCCCAGGAACTTGGCCAACAGGATGTTGTTGACCAAGATGGCGCTGACGATAAACAGCATGTAGTCGCCGAAACTCATGACTGGGCCCTCCGCTTACGATCGTCAAGCTTGGAGCTGATCAGGTTGATCGCGGCCAGGAACAGGCCCAGGGCCACGAAGGCGCCCGGCGCCCGCACCATGAAGGTGAAGGGCTCGAAGCTCTCCCAAAAGACGCTGTTGCCCCATACGGTGCCGCTGCCGATCAACTCGCGGAAGGCGCCCAGCACGGCGAGGCTGATGGTGAAGCCAATACCCACGCCCAAACCGTCGGCGATGCTGGCCACCGGGCCGTTCTTGCCGGCAAAGGCCTCGGCCCGGCCCAGGATGATGCAGTTGACCACGATCAGGGGGATGAAGATGCCCAGCGCCTGATACAGAGGGAAGGCATAGGCCTGCATCATCAGCTCCACGATGACCACGAAGCTGGCGATAATCACGACATAGGCCGCGATGCGCACCTTGCTGGGGATTATCTTGCGCAGCAAGGACACCAGCAGGTTGGAGCAGACCAGCACGAAGGTGGTGGCCAGCCCCATGCCCATGCCGTTTTCGGCCGAGGTGGTTACCGCCAGGGTGGGGCAGAGCCCCAGAACCAGGCGGAAGGGCGGGAGGATTTCCCACAAGCCTTTGGTGAATTCTCTAGTTATGCTCATGACCGCGCTCCCTACTGAACCATCTTGTCGCGGTATTTGTCCAAAGTGGCCTGGGCCTTGTTGACCGCTGCGACCACGCCTTTGGTGGATACGGTGGCCCCGGAAAGGGCGTTGATGTCACCGACACCCAACTCCTTGTCCATGGGCTTGCCCTTGAAGGAGTCGGTGAAGTTCGGCTCGATTATGCGGGCGCCCAGACCGGGGGTCTCGGTGTGGCTGACGATGCTGAGGCCGGTGAGCTTCTTGGAGTTCAGGTCCACACCCAGCATCACCCCGACGTCGCCGTGATAGCCGGCAGAGGATGATTCAAAGGCCACCGCGAAGGTCTTGCCGTCCTTTTTGGCCGGGAAAACGATCAACTTGACCGGCTTGCCCTTTTTATCGGTTCCCACCGGGATGCTCAGGCGATCCTTGATGGGGTCGTTCTGATAGCCGGAAAGCACGGCCTTGACCGCGGGCTCCTTGACGAATTTCAGCCGGCTGTACTCGATGGGCTCCCTGGTCACATCGTGAACCAGAGCCAGGGAAAAGCCGCTTGCCGTGCAAATCACGGTGAGCACCACCAGCATTTTGATGATATCACGCACCGTTCACCACCTTTCCGATGACCCGGGGGCGTATACGGTCCAACAGGGGGGTTGCCGCGTTCATCAGCAACACGCCATAGAAGGCGCCATCCACCAGGCCGCCCCAGGTGCGCACGATGATGGCCATCAAGCCAATGCCCACTCCGAACAGGAGGGTTCCCCAGGGGGTGACCGGCGAAGACACCGGCTCCGGTCCCACGAAGAAGGCGGCGATCAAAAGGCCGCCGGTGCCCAGGTGGAACCAAGCCACGTCCATGTGGGCCGCGAATCCCTCCAAGCCCAACTCTTCGATGGCGGGGTCGGTGTAGGCGGCCAGAAGGGCCATGCCCACCGCGCCCAACAGGGCGCCGATGGGAATCTGCCAGGGGATGATGCGCCGGATGATAAGGTAGACGCCGCCGGCCAGGAGGGCCCAGGAACTGGTGGCTCCGATGGCTCCGGGAACCTTGCCCAGCCACAGGACGCCTAGCTCAAAGGCTTGCAGGGTGCCGATGTCGCCCTTGAGCTGCATCAGTGGGGTCTCGGCCTCCGCCCAGTCGCCCTCGGTGCCCAGGGGCAGGGGGTCAAGGAAGGAGTTCATGGCCTCGGGCCAGGAGATGGCCAGGGCCACCCAGGCCACCAGCACCGGGTTCATGGGGTAGTAGCCGATGCCGCCGAAGATGCCGATGCCCAAGAACACGGTGAGCGCGCCGCCCACCACCGGCAGCCACCAGGGCGCGCCGGGGGGAAGGATCTGGCCCAGCACCAGCCCAAGGCAGATGATGTGCAGGTTGCTGAGAGTGGAGGGCTTTTTGGTTATAAAGCTGACGATGAAATCGGACACCGCCGCGGAGGCCACGGCCAAAAGGACCGTGATCAGGGCGGGGGCTCCAAAGTAGTACAAGCCCATCAACAGGGCCGGCGCCAAGGCGATCATGTACTCCAAGTACATGGATCGCACCGTGGTGCGTCCCAGGATGTGGGGGGAGGTGGATACGGTTAGCAGGTTTTGGTTCATCACTCCATCCTCCCGGCCAGAACTTCGCTCTTACCATGACGCAGGAAGTGGACCATGGGGCGCCTGGCCGGACATACGTAGGCGCAGCAGCCGCACTCGATGCAGTTCATCAAGTTCATCTCGGCCGCGTCCTCGTACATGCGGAACTCGCAGAGCTTGCCCAAATCCGAAGGTATGAGGTTCACCGGACACACCGCCACGCAACGTCCACAGTGGATGCAGGGATGGTCGGCGTAGGCAACCACCGAGGCCGCGCTCTGAACGAACACGCCCACGGTTTCCCTGGTCACTGGGGTGGCGGGGTCGAATATGGCCAGGCCCATCATGGGCCCGCCAACGATTATCTTGCCCGGGCGGGAGGGGCCGCCGCCGGCCGCATCCAGCACTTGGCTGATGGGGGTGCCCAGTCGGACCCGGAAGGTTTGGGGATTCTTGACCTCGCCGGCCACGCTGAATACCCGATCGATGACCGGACGGCCACTGGATAGCACCCGGCCAACGTCCAAGGCGCTGATCAGAGGCTCCAAGAGCACGCCCACGTCCCGGGGCTCGCCGTAGGGTGTATGCACCTCGCGGCCGGTGAGCGACTGCACCAGAAGGTTGTCGCTGGCAAAGGGGTAGGCCCTCTGGCTCACCGAGGCGACCTCCCACTCATATTGCGCGGCAATGGCCGCGATTCCAGCGGCATCCACTCCAGAGGGCAGGGCCAGGATGACCCGCTTGGCTCCACTGATGCGAGCCAGGGCGGCCACGCCCACGGCCAAATCTTGGGAAGCCTCGCCCATGCAGGATTGGTTGGGACAAACCGGCGGGTCGACGTCCACTGCCCTTATGATCAGGGTGTCGATAGGCCGCACCACCGGTATGCCGGTCATATAGAGATAGGATTGGGGCGCCATGGGCGGGCTTAGGTCCACGTGCAGAGGGCGTCCCTGCACCTGGGCCCGCACCAGGCCCGCCTCGCGCAGCCGCCTAAGCAGGTGGCTGGGGCGGGTGGCCTTTACCGCGGCGGGGTCTTCCAGGATGGCTGCACCGGCCAACTCGTCGGCCCAGGCGTCCGCTCCATCGTTTTGGATGACCACGGTGGGTACTTTTTCCCCGGCCGGGTCCACGGTGTCGACGATGGCCTCCACCACGCCACTGACCGTGGCCTGCACGGCGGCCGACTCGAACTCCTCCGAGGCGCCCACCACTTGGCCCAGGGCCACTCTCTGTCCCGGCTCGACCTTTGGTTCGGCCACCGCCCCCCGATGCTGGCGCAGGGGCAGATAGACCTTTTCCGGGGCCGGCAAACCTACCGGCGGAGCCGCCGCTGGCGGGCGGGGAAGGCTTATGCCTTTAAACCAATTTGAAAGTTTCATCACCAACGAACTCCAGTTCAGGCGCTCAGATGCTATACAAGCCGCTTGCGGCTGATGGTTGCCTTTCGTGAATAAAGCCACAAGGTGGGCTAAAAATTATCCGGCCGTGGCGTAGCCTCGCCGATCAAGGCCGAGCATTTATATGGGAAATACAACCAGTTGGCGTTTTCCCCCTGCGCGGGCCCATGAGCCCGCCACCCGGGCCCAAATATTATGCATAGATGGCGGCCATGTCAACCAATACCGGTACGTTAGCCTTCCAGACAGGGCAGACTCACTGTGAAGGTGGCCCCTTCTCCAGGCCCGGAGGTGACTTTTATCTCCCCGCCGTGGGCCCGGACCACCTTGCGGGAGATGGCCAGCCCCAGCCCGGTGCCGGGTTTGTCCTTTATGTCGCGGCGGCGAGAACGGTAAAACTCATCGAAAATGTACTCGGCTTCCTGGGCGGACACACCGGGACCCTGGTCGCTGATGGACAACTCCACGCCGTCAGGGCTTTTGCAGGCTCGAATGGTGACTAGCCCTTGAGGCCGGTTGTATTTCACCGAGTTGCTCACGATGTTGTACAGGGCCTCCAACAGGCTCTCCCGGTCCACCTCCAGCAGGCTCTGACCGTCGATGATCTCAACCTTGAGAGTCTGGCCCGCCGCGGTCACGTCGGCCTCGGCCCGCTCGACCAAGTCCTCTAGCAGGGCGCCCATCTCCGCGGTGGTCATGCGGCTGTAGATGCCTTCCTGGTCCAAACGGCTCATGGCCAGCCAGGCGTTGAGGGTGCGGGCCAACAAGTCCAGGCGGTCCGCCGCTCTTTTGATGAATCCTTGGTAGGCTTCGGGCACCGGCCCCAGCGCTTGGCTGACCGGCACCTCCAAAAGCTGGCGCACCGCCGCCAAGGGGGAGCGCATCTGGTGGGAAACCAGGGTGACGAAGTTGGCCTGCATTATAGCTTTTTCGGAGCGCAGTCTCTCGGCCTCCAGGACGAGCCTACGCCGCTCCAGGCCGCGTTCCACGGTCAGTTTCAGCTCGTCTGGAGAAAAGGGCTTGGCCAAAAAGTCGTAAGCCCCTTCCTTCATGGCCTCCACCGCCTTTTGCAGGGTGGCGTGCCCGGTGACCATCACGCAGATTATGGACGGGTGGTTTTGACGCACCCACTCCAGCACCTCGATGCCGTCAATGCCCGGCATCTGCAGGTCCACCAAGACCAGATCCGGAGGGGCCGTGGCGATGGCTTCGAGACCCGCCTCGCCGCAATCGGCCAAACTGACCCGGTAGCCCCAACGGTTTAGAAGCAGTTGGGCCGACTCGCGTGCAACTGGGTCGTCATCGATGCACAGGATGTGCGGCTCGAGGCGGGGCTCGAGGCGGTGAGGGCTCATGCCATCCTCGCCTAGGCTTGAAGTAATTTATTAACTTTGTTAAACAACGCCTCGGAAGTAAAAGGCTTATCCAGGAAGTCGTCGCCTTGGGCGATACGCGCTTCAGCCGGAATGTCAAAACGCTCGCCGGTGATCTGCTTAACCGCGGAACACATCAACACCGGGATATCGCGGAAGTCCATATACTCCGGAGTTGCCCGCAAGGTGGTTATGACCGAGAAGCCCTCGTAGATGGAATCCATCATGATGTCCAGGACGATCAAGTCAGGATCTTCGGCCTTCACCATCTCCAGGCCAGCCTTGCCGTCGTGTGCGATCAGCACCATGTGCCCCGCCGACTCCAAGATGGCGGAAGTGGCGGCGCGGAAATCGTCGTCATCGTCGATAATAAGGATTTTAGCCATTTTTACACCTGGCTGAGAGTGATGTAAGAGGGTGGGAATTGATTTTGACCTTAAACCAGAGCGTATTAGAAGTCAATGCCAACTAGGCATCGCCTAGCCTCCGCCGGTCAGCCATACTAGGCTTTCCATGCGGGTATTTTGCTGTAGAAAAACGCTTTTATCCTTGACATCAAATACAATGTACGACTAAATTCACGATAGTTACTTTGTAGCTAATTTGTAACTGTAAGGCGCCGGGCCGTCAAAGTCGTCCGTCGTCAGGGGGTACGCCCCTCGGCGGGCTCCGACGGTGGGCGAGGGAAAACAATCAACAATATTGGCCGGAGAGTGGAAGCATGGATGTACTGCTGACTCCTTCAGGCGGTAAAGAGCACCTGCTCTTGGGAAACGAGGCCATCGTGCGCGGAGCCCTGGAGGCAGGCATGGCCTTTGCCACCTGTTACCCGGGCACGCCGTCCTCGGAGGTGCCAGACACTTTATACCGCCTCAGGAAGCAGTTCCCGGACAAGGTGAAGTATTATTTCGAATACTCCACCAATGAGAAGGTTGCCCTGGAATGCGCCGCCGGGGCGGCGGCCAGCGGGGTTCGCACCCTATGCACCATGAAACACGTCGGGGTCAACGTGGCCGCCGATCCCCTGATGACCCTGGCCTACGTGGGGGTCCGCGCGGGCATGGTGATTCTCACCGCCGACGACCCCTCCCTGTTCTCCAGCCAGAACGAGCAGGACAACCGCTACTACGCGCGCCTCAGCGGTCTGCCCATGCTGGAGCCCACCGGCCCGGCCGAGGCCAAGGAGATGACCACCTACTGCTTCGATCTCAGTGAGGAATTGGGTAGCCCGGTGATGATCAGGACCACCACCCGAGTGAACCATGCCCGGGAAGCGGTGCCCTTCGTCAAACTGGGCAAGGTGAA
Source organism: Pseudomonadota bacterium (assembly GCA_018819925.1). GTDB lineage: Bacteria > Desulfobacterota > Desulfarculia > Desulfarculales > Desulfarculaceae > Desulfoferula. Next base: position 3,755 of record JAHJPG010000015.1, on the reverse strand, counting down.
GCAGACCAGCAAGTTCGTTAAAAACCCCATGCAGTTCGTCACCGTGCCCGCGGTGAGCCGCAACCTGCACCTGCGCCTGCTGGGTATCTACAACCAGGCCCAGGCCATCAGCGAAAAAAGCCCCTACAACAAGGTGGTCGGCAAGGGCAAGCTGGGGGTGATCACCAGCGGAGTGGCGACCAACTACGTAATGGACGCAGTGGCGGACCTGGGGGCCAAGAGCAAGATCAAGGTGCTCAAACTGGGCTTCACCTATCCCCTTCCCGAGAAAAAGATCGCCAGCTTCTTAAAAGGCGTGGACAAGGTGCTGGTGGTGGAGGAGTTGGAGCCCATCCTGGAAGAGGCCGTGCGGGCCCTGGCCCAGGAAAAGGGCATCGCGGTGGAGATCGCGGGCAAGGTGGCTGGCAAGGTTCCCGCCAAGAGCGTGGACATCGAGCCCCCCGCCTTTTTCAGCCGGGCCTTTGAGTACACTCCCCGCCTGGTGCGCCAGACCATTGCCAAGTACTTTGGCATCAAACACAAGGACACCGCCGAGCTGAACTTGGCCGGCATGCCCACCCCTCCCGGCCGGCCGCCGAACCTCTGCCCCGGCTGCCCCCACCGGGCCACCTACTTCGCGGTGAAGGAAGTGGCGGGCGACGAGACCATCTACCCCACGGACATAGGCTGTTACACCCTGGGCGTGTTGCCGCCCATCAAGGCGGCGGACTTCCTGATCTGCATGGGCTCTTCGGTATCCAGCTCCGGGGGCATCTCCCGGGCTACGGGTCAGAAGGTGGTCAGCTTCATCGGCGACAGCACCTTCTTCCACAGCGGCATCACCGGCCTGGCCAACGCGGTGCACAACAACCACAACTTCACCCTGGTGATTTTGGACAACGGCACCACGGCCATGACCGGCCATCAGCCCCACCCCGGGGTGAACACCGAGTCTATCGGCGACAGCACCACCCACATCCCCTTGGAGCCCCTGATCCGCGGCCTGGGGGTGCAGCATGTCACCACCATCAAGCCCTTCAAGGTGCGCTCCGCCAAAAAGGCCATTGAAGAGGCCATCGCCTTTGAAGGGGTCAGCGTGGTCATCAGCCAGGAGCTTTGCCCCCTGTTCGCCCGCCGGGTGGCTCCGCTCACCAAGCGGGTCTTCCAGGTGGTCGAGGACAAGTGCAAGGGTCACCTGGACTGCATCAAAAAGGTTGCCTGTCCGGCCATGTTCGTGGAGAACGGCCAGGCCAGGATCAACCCCTTGCAGTGCATCGGCTGCGCCCTGTGCGCCCAAATTTGTCCTGAAAACGCAATCCTGCCGGTGAAGGCCGAGGGTTAAGGAGGAAATCATGAGCACCCAACGCATAGTTTTCGTGGGCGTGGGCGGCCAGGGTAACCTCTTGGCCAGCAACCTTCTTGGCCAGGCGGCTCTGGCGGCGGGCCAGCACGTGGTGGTCAGCGAGATCCACGGCATGGCCCAGCGCGGCGGCGTGGTGGAGTCGGCGGTGATCCTGGGCGACGCCACCAGCCCCATCGTGTCCAATGCCGAAGCCGACGTGGTGGTCTGCTTCGAGCCGGTGGAGGCCCTGCGCATTCTCAACAAGGCCAACAAGGACACCCTGCTCATCACCAACACCCGGCCCTCACCGCCCTTTACCGTGGCCATCGGCGCGGCGGCGTACCCCAAGCCCGAGGACTCGGTGGCCTTTTTGAGGAGCAAGCTGGGCAAGGTCATCGCCTTCGACGGCCAGAGCTTGGCCGAAGAGGCCAAGAACCCGTTGAGCCTGAACATGGTCATGCTGGGCGCGCTGTTCGGCGCGGTCGAGCTTCCCATCGACGTCAAGACCATGAAGAAGATCATCCGCTCCCAGACCAAAAAGCGCTTTGCCGCGTCCAACGTCCAGGCCTTTGATCTGGGCTTCAAGGCTGCGGCCTAGGGCCGACTAGACAAAGCAGAGAGGGAGCCCTTTCGGGGGCTCCCTCTTTTTGTTGGGTGCAACCGAGTGGGGTGGCAGCAGAGATTGCTTCGCCGCGTCAGGGGCCGCTCCTCGCACCGGCAGGCAGTGTAGGAGAAGGGTTTATCCCCTACATGGCCAGGCGGCCCCGTCCCGCCTCTCGACCTCGCAATCCAGCGGCTCCTCCAATTTTCCATTCGACCAATAGCCGTCATTGCGAGGCCGGGCAGAGGCCAGCGCGTGAGGGAACCAGGCCTTCCGGTCTGCCCGGCCGTGACAATCTTCCCTTTCCCTTGTCATGCCTGCGCTCACCAGACACGACCCAACCGCCCCTCACGCCGCGACCCCTCCCATCTGGGGGAAAACGAAGATCACCACGTCGCATCTTTTCTAAGATGCTCCTCGTGATGACGGCTATTGCTGGATGGAAAGGGAAGGGATGACCGCTCACCCCACCACCACGAGCCCGGTGAGCGAGGAGTCGTCAACCTTGTCGGCCTTTGCCTCACGGCCCAAGGGCTGCATGTCCCAACCGGCCAGGGCGGCGAGTTGAAAAACATCAATGCCCACCGCCTCCATGGAGGGCCGGGCCAGGGCGGGGAACAGGCAGGCCTTGCCCTCCAGCACCGCGCATGCCTTCTGTTCGTGGCATAACACATTGCGGCAGGAACCGGCGGCCAGGCCGAAGGACAGGTAGTGTCCGGCGTAAAAGGCGGCCGACTCCAGCTTGGCGGCCAGCTCGAATATGGAGCGAAAGGCCTCGGTCCGGGCGGCATCTTCTTCAGGGCTCAACATCACCTCGGGGGTGAAGCGCTTGTTGAATAGGATGGCTTTGCTGAAGCTATTGAGCACCCGCCGGAACTCTTCGGGCGTGGGCGCGTGGGGCGGGCAGTTGGCGCAGGAGGCGTAGTTGGGGCAGCGGGGCACTTGGCACTTGAAGGCCACCGCCTCGGATACGGAGATGGCGCTGGTGTCGATGACGGCGGCCTTGTCCGCGCCCAGGTTCAGGGCCTTGAGGCGCAATGCTTCCATTTGCGCGGTGGAGGAGTTGTCTCGCGGGTGTGGGCTCAAGGCGATCCTCTCGGCAAGGGGTAGGGGGCTATTCCTCGAAATAGCGCTCCGTGAATTTATCCCACTCGGTGTAAAAACCTATTTATGTTTTAGGCGCTCTTGTAGGTAGGTGGGCATAAGTTTTTCTACTATTTTAAAATACTCATTTAGTAATGTAGATAGTCTTTTAAACAGTTCTTCAGACATGTCCTCTGCATTTTTTTGAAGGTTTTGCATAAGTTTTTCATAGTGTTTTCGTTTTGTTTCTAACCCACGCAATTGACCAGCAGGGCCCTTTATAATGCCATCTAATGCGATCAATGCATCAAGGGATGCACAAATACAATTTGCATTTAACAATAAAATTGTTTGTTGAGCAGTAAGGGAAGTAATATTCATGAAATCGAAGCACATAATTTCGATTTCTTTGGTAAGCTTGCCTTGGCTGCTCAAGTAGCCAAGTATTCCTTTTGTAGATTCCAGTGGGTCACTAGCCGCCGAGGTTAAGCAGATGTTTAGGATTTTTTGTAAATCTTGAAAATGCATAACTTTACTTAAAACATTGGGGGGCAACCGGCTAACATTGAAGTTAATGGAAGGGCTGGACGGCAGGATCGTATAGGCTTGTTTTATTAGCTCTAGCCTTAACGTAGAGACAAGAAAGCCAACACCAGTAAATTTATTAAGGGTTTTATTTTGTATCTTAAAAATTCTTTCCAGCCTTATAAGTCTCAAAGAAATATCATTCTTAATTTTTATCGCATCTTG
>JAHJPG010000014.1 GCA_018819925.1 Pseudomonadota bacterium | reverse complement strand
AGGCCGAGGGTCTCACCGGCCGCCTGACCCCCCAGACCCTGGGCCAAGCCTTGACCGACCATGAGGGCCACCCCAATTCCATCTGCCGCCACCCCGACCCAGCCGTGCCGCTGGGGCTGCGGGCCGAGTCTTTGGGATCATTTATTGTGCTACCGGCGCAAGGGGTCATGCTGGTGGCCGCGGGCAATCCATGCACCCACGAATACGTGAGCTACCGAATTTCAGGGTAATAAACCGGGGGGTTGTTTAAGGCGGCAGGCCTTACGGAAAGCGCTTGAGCAGCCGCCCCTGCACGAACAACCGCACCACCCAGGCCAGGCGGTAGGCCGCCTCATGGCCCAGGTTGAAGCGGCTGGCCCGGCGGTCGGAGCAGAGCACGGCCAGCTCCACCATGGGCAGGCGGGCCCGCCGGGCGCAGAACATCAGGTTGGTGGTGTAGCTGGTGTGGGTGTCCACCGCCCCGGCGAAGCGCTTCAGCACCTCGCGGCTGAAGGCCTTGGCCCCCAGGCTGTAGTCCTCGAAGGGCAGGCCCAGCAGCAGGCGGGCGGCGGCGATGAACATGCCGCTGCCCAGGATGCGGGTGGCGCTGCGCTCCTGGCGGCCCTGGCGCTTGGAGCCCACCACCACCTGATAGCGCCGCAAAAGCTCCAACGCCTGGGGCACGAACTCCAGTTCCACGGCCAGATCCATGTCCAGGGTGATGAGCGAGCGGCCCTTGAACAGCCGCAGCGCGTGGGCAAAGGCGTAGCCGGGGCCCTTGACGGGCAGGTGGAAAAAGATCACCCGGGGCAGGTCGGCGGCCAGGGCCGCCCCCAGCTCCTGGGTGCGGTCGTTGCTGCCGTTGCTGCCGATTATGACCTCGTAGCTGATGCCCAGGTGGTCCAGATAGGCGCAGAGCCTGCGGGTGTTGCCGGTGATGACGGCCTGTTCGTTGTAGACCGGTATGAAGATGCTGTATTCGGGCATGCTCGGGCCTGGGTTAAATATTGCCGCCAAAGGCCAGTAAGCCCGCAATGCCCCGTTTCTGTCAAGCCTTGCCGGTGGCCAGGGCCTTTTTCAGATACTGCCCGGTGTAGGAGGCCGGGTTGGCGGCCACCTCCTCGGGCGTGCCGGTGGCTATGACCAGGCCGCCGTTGTCTCCCCCCTCGGGCCCCAGGTCGATTACGTGGTCGGCGGTCTTGACGACCTCCAGGTTGTGCTCGATGACCACCACGGTGTTGCCCATCTCCACCAGGCGCTCCAAAACGCCCAACAGCTTACGTATGTCGTCGAAGTGCAGGCCGGTGGTGGGCTCGTCCAGGATGTAGAGGGTGCGGCCGGTGGCCCGCTTGCCCAGCTCGCGGCTGAGTTTCACCCGCTGGGCCTCGCCGCCGCTCAGGGTGGTGGCCGCCTGGCCCAGGCGGATGTAGCCCAGGCCCACGTCCACCAGGGTTTGCAGCTTGGAGCGGATGGCCGGCAGGTTGGTGAAGAACTCCAAGGCCTGGTTGCAGGTCATGTGCAGGACATCGGCGATGCTGGAGCCCTTGTAGGTGATCTCCAGGGTGTCGCGGTTGTAGCGGGCCCCGTGGCACACCTCGCAGGTCACGTACACGTCGGGCAGAAAGTGCATCTCGATCTTGATGATGCCGTCGCCGTCGCAGGCCGGGCAGCGGCCTCCGCGCACGTTGAAGGAGAAGCGCCCCGGCTTGTAGCCTCGGGCCCGGGACTCGGCGGTGTGGGCGAACAGCTCCCGGATGGGGGTGAACACCCCGGTGTATGTGGCCGGGTTGGAGCGCGGGGTGCGCCCGATGGGGCTCTGGTCTATGTCGATGACCTTGTCCAGCTTGTCCAGGCCGCGTATCTCGGCCACCGCCCCGGCCCGCTCCTTGGAGCGATACAGGCGCTGGGCCAGGGCCCGGTACAGGGTGTCGATGACCAGGCTGGACTTGCCCGAGCCCGACACCCCGGTGACGCAGGTGAACAGGCCCATGGGTATCTTCACGTCGATGTTTTGGAGGTTGTGCTCCGAGCAGCCGATGAGTTCCACCGCCCCCCGGCCGTTGCTGCGCCTTTTGGCGGGCACGGGGATGGATTTGCGGCCGCTCAGGTATTGCCCGGTGAGGGAGCCCTTGTGCTTCAAGAGCTGCTTGGGGGTGCCGCTGAACACCACCTCCCCGCCGTGGCGGCCCGCGCCCGGCCCCATGTCTATCACCGTGTCCGCCGCCAGAATGGTGTCTTCGTCGTGCTCCACCACCAACACGGTGTTGCCCAGGTCGCGCATGTGCTTGAGGGTGCGCAGCAGGCGCTGGTTGTCCCGCTGGTGCAGGCCGATGGAGGGCTCGTCCAACACGTAGAGCACCCCCACCAGGGCCGAGCCGATCTGGGTGGCCAGGCGGATGCGCTGGCCCTCGCCGCCGCTCAGGGTGGCGCTGGTGCGCTCCAGGGTCAGGTAGTCCAGGCCCACGTCGGCCATGAAGCCCAAACGCTGGGTGATCTCCTGGAGCACCTTTTCGGCGATGATGGCCTCGCGCTTGCCCAGCTTCAGTCCCTGCACGAACTCCAGGGCCCGGCGCACGCTCTGGCTGGTGAACTGGTGGATGTCCAGGCCGCCGACGCGCACCGCCAGGGAGGTGGGCTTGAGGCGCGCCCCCCCGCACTCGGCGCAGGGCTGGGCGTTCATGTAGCGGCCCAGGTCGTCGCGCATGGCCCCGCTGGTGGTCTCGCGGTAGCGCCGCTCCAGGTGGGGGATCATGCCCTCCCAGGGGCGCTTGTAGTAGTGGCGGCGCTCGCCGCGCTCCAGGTAGAAGGACACCTCGCCCTCGGTGCCGTAGAGCAGAGCCTGGCGCACCTCTTCGGGCAAATCCTGCCAGGGGGTGTAGGGGTCGAATTTCAGGTGCTGGGCCAGGGCGTCTATCACCTGCTGGCGGTACACGCTGTCGCTGCCCGCCCAGGGGGCCAGGGCCCCCTCGCGCAGGCTGAGAGCCGGATTGGGCGCCACCAGCTCGGGGTCGAAGAACACCCGGGTGCCCAGGCCGTCGCAGGAGGGGCAGGCGCCCTGGGGCGAGTTGAAGGAGAACATCTGGGGGGTGAGCTCGGGCAGGCTGATGCCGCAGGCGTCGCAGGCCAGGCGTTCGCTGTACAGCTCCTCCCGGTCGGGCTCGCCGTCACGCCCGTGCATCCAGGCCACCAAGAGGCCCTCGCCCATCCTGAGGGCCAGCTCCACGCTGTCGGTGAGCCGCCGGGCCACGGACTCCTTGATAACGATGCGGTCGATGACCACCTCGATGGTGTGCTTTTTGTTTTTCTCCAGCTCCGGGGCCTCGGCCAGCTCCATTAGCTGCCCGTCCACCCGGGCGCGGACAAAGCCGTCCTTCATGAGCCGGGCGAACACGGCCTTGTGCTCGCCCTTGCGCTGGGTGATGGCCGGGGCCAGGAGGGTGAGGCGGCTGCCCGTGCCCAGGTCCATGAGCTGGTCCACGATCTCCTGGGGCGAGCGGGAGCGGATCACCTTGCCGCACTGGGGGCAGTGGGGGGTGCCGGCCCGGGCATACAAGAGGCGCAGGTAGTCGTATATCTCGGTGACCGTGGCCACGGTGGAGCGGGGATTCTTGGAGGTGCTCTTCTGCTCGATGGCGATGGCCGGGCTCAGGCCCTCGATGGACTCCACGTCCGGCTTGTCCATGCGCTCCAAAAACTGGCGGGCATAGGCGCTCAGCGACTCCACGTAGCGGCGCTGGCCCTCGGCGTAGATGGTGTCGAAAGCCAGGGTGGACTTGCCCGAGCCGGACAGGCCGGTGACCACCACCAGCTTGTCGCGGGGGATGGTGACGTCGATGTTCTTCAGGTTGTGTTGCCGGGCGCCCCGGACCACGATGTTCTTGAGCATGTATAGGGCCTGTGCCGATTCCTCGCGATTACATTAAACATGCCGCCGCCGGGGCCGTTCCCCTGGGCGGGGCGAATGTATAAAGATTAAGGCCGCCAAGGCGGATGCGCACCCCCAAATTTTACGAGATTGGTGGCCATTTTAGAGCGGCTTGGAGAAAAATCAATAGGTTGCGGCCATTTTGGGGGCGCGGGCGCTACGCCGCCGCTCAGGGGTATTATGGACTACAAAGGCGCCTTACTCAACGTTTGTTGTTAAATAAATCGTGTCGTGGGAGCGATGGAGGTTGAAGCTAAGGGCCCGCCCTCCCTTTTTACAGCCAATAGCGATTTGTCATTGCGAGGCCGGGCAGCGGCCAGCGCATGGAGGGACAAGGCGGTTCGGTCTGCCCGGCCGTGGCAAACTTCCATTTCCCTTGTCATGCCTTTGTCGGAAAGCCAAGGACAAACCACCCTCCAAGCCACAACCCCTCCCGCCTGGGGGAAGTCGAAGTTCGCCACGTCGCATCTCCCCAGAGATGCTCCTCGCGATGACGGCTATTGCTGGAGGGGGAAATCAAGAGCCGTGTGGTTCGAGCCGTTTATATTGTTGGCGTATGGACGTCATTGCGTGGAGAACCGGATCAAGGAGGCCAAGAACACCCTGCGCTGGGACAAGACCAGTTGCCATCGCCTCGAGGCCAACCAGGCAAGGCTGAAAATGGGTGCCTTGGCCTACAACCTGCTGCACATGATCAGGGAGTTCCACCTCACGGGCGAGGATGTGAAACGGTCCATGGAGTGGTTGATTCGGCGGATCATCAAGGCGGCTTCGCGCATCTCCTACCATGGCCGCCGCGGGTGAGTGAATGTGGCGTCGTCGTTTCCCTTGGCTCACCAGTACCGGGAGGTCCTTGGCGCAGACTGAGGTGGAGTCGCTTGATTTGCGTCACCGAGAGGGGTAACGTGCTCTAAACAAGGAGGATAGCGATTACCGCTGGGCTTTCAGTGAGAACTCGGTTTGGCAGAGAGATCCAGAAGCCCTTGGTGGCTGCCCAACGAAGGAACTAGTGCGTCAGGAGCGTCAGAAGGCTAAAAACGAGTGAAACGCGGCGACTGCCGCATAATCTCGGTTTAGACGTCCGAGGTGACTGACCTGCCCCCCTTAAACCGGTCCATTTTTTAAGTTGGGATTTTGGGACACCTCCTTTGGGATGGTCATGGAGGCCAACGACCAGCCCTGGCCCCACGAGGAGGCTGCGGAACTGGTGCGTAGCTATTGAAAAAAACCAGGCGGAACCCCGACCCGCTGCTGAATTTGGGTAGGCGCGTCAATTTTCGACGCCCATACTGAGTCAACTTGCAATGTCGGTCGGCAGTAGAATCGAGGTTGGCATGTGTGGCATTTGCGGATTTTATAGTTCTGAACCAACCAATGAGCGGGTCATCCAGAATATGACATCATCACTGGCCCACAGAGGGCCGGATGATGAAGGTTATTATTCGAAAGGTCCCATTCATTTGGGGCATCGCCGTTTGAGCATTATCGACCTTCAAGGCAGCCGTCAGCCGCTTTTTAACGAGGATCGATCCATCGCTCTAGTCTGTAATGGAGAGATATATAATTTCAAAACGCTAAGGGATGAGTTGCTCCGTTCGGGGCATACTTTCAACACGGACGGCGATTCCGAAGTGCTTATTCACGCCTATGAGGAGTTCGGTGTGAAAATGCTTGATCGCCTCTCCGGCATGTTCAGCTTTGCCATATGGGACGATGCAAAGGCCTTGCTTTTCATCGCTCGCGATCAAATGGGCATAAAGCCATTATATTATATGGATAACGGCCGCATATTCGTATTCGGTTCGGAACTGAAAGCCATACTGCAACATCCGGGCGTCTCAAGGGAAATCGATCTGGAAGCCGTTAATTTATTCTTGGAATCCCAATTTATTCCCAGCCCGTTGTCAATCTATAAATCCATCAAGAAGCTCCCTGCCGCGCATTACCTGATATTCAAAAACAAGCAGTTGACCCTCCATTCCTACTGGCGCGCCGGACACTGTCCCAAGTATGAGTGGACGGAAGAGGAAGCCCTGGATCGTTTGGACGTTGAGTTGAAAAGATCCGTTAAATCCATGCTGGTTTCAGACGTTCCATTGGGCGCCTTCATATCCGGGGGAATTGATTCCGGCCTCATAGCCGCCGTAATGACGGACTGTCTTCAAAAACCGGTGGAAACCTTTAATCTGGGGTTCAATGAAACCCATGGGGCCAAAAGCGAACACTTGGAAGCGGAAGCAGTGTCCGCCCATATCGGAAGTCGACATCATACCATCATGGTCGATCCCGGAACGTTGCTCGACAGTCTCGATTCCTGGATGGATATCATGGACGAACCTTTCGCCGATACAGCGGCCATACCGGTCATGCTTCTCTCAAAACAGACGCGAAAGCATGTCGCTGTCGTCCTGACCGGTGAAGGAGCGGACGAAATTTTCAGCGGCTACGGAAATTACCGAAAGCGGTTGCGCGACGAAACCCGATTGGCCGCTTGGTCCAAACCCTGGTCGCCGCTACCCGGCGTCATTCGCAGGCTCCCCTCCCGATGGCGAAAGGACCGGCATTTATGGGCGCTGTCCCAACCTAAATCTCGTCGATACGTCACCATCCCCAGCCTGTTTCACCAGGCGATCAAACCGTCCATGTTTTCAAAAATGTTTTTAAGTAAAATACGGCTACAAATGTCAGATTTTTCAGCTTTTTTTTATGATGAATGCGATTCCCCGTACTATCTAGATCACTTAATGTATGTGGATTCGAAACTCTGGCTGCCCGACGATCTGCTGACTAAAGTCGATTGCGCCACAATGGCCCATTCTCTGGAAGCGCGGGTTCCCTATTTGGATCACGGTTTCGTGGATTTCGTCTCCAAGTTACACCCCGATCTGAAACAAAACGGGAATACGACCAAGTACATACTCAAAAGGCTGGCAGAGCGTTACCTGCCTCGGGACATAGTTTACCGCCCCAAACAGGGGTTCATCATGCCGGTCAAGGAATGGTTGATGCACGATTTGGCGGATCGGTTGACCCAATGCCTGGCTCCGGAACAAATTCGGCGGCGTAACCTATTCCAGGAAAAGCCGGTCGTCCGCCTCATTGACGAGCACATGTCTGGAAGAAAGAACCACAGCTTCAGACTTTGGGGACTGCTGATTCTGGAACTGTGGCTCCAAAGACACGAACCAAATTTTAGTGTTTAAAGGCCCGCTGTCCGTTGAAAACGAAAGTGTAACCCTCCCTTAAAATAGGTCCAGCTTCAGGTGGAGACTTCTGGCAGACTACGGTCTGCAAGGAGGACTCTTCACGATGCGCAAGACCAAGTTTAGCGACAGTCGGATCGTCAAGGTTTTGAAAGAAGTGTAAGCAGGCAGGACCGCCAGGTCTGCCGGGAATATGGAATCAGCAGTGCCACCTACTACAAGTGGAAATCCAAGTACGGGGGCATGGAAGCCTCAGACATCAATCTTCTTGGCATCTAAAGCAGAATAATTAGCTATTCGAACTAGTTAGTGCCTTTATTCTCGTATTGTCTTTCTCTCCCTTAAAGCCTTTTCCGATCTTATATCCCCCCCTATCTTCTTTACTCCCCCGCTCCCGCCATCAAGGCGGCCAGCTTCACCGCCGCGATCAGGGAGGCCGGGTTGGCCTGGCCGGTGCCGGCCAAGTCGTAGGCCGTGCCGTGGTCCACGCTGGTGCGGATGATGGGCAGGCCCAGGCTCACGTTGACCCCGTCGTCGAAGTGCAAGAGCTTCAGGGGGATGAGCCCCTGGTCGTGGTACATGCACACCACCGCGTCGAAGTGGCCCCGGGTGGCCCGCCAGAACACGGTGTCCGGGGGCAGCGGGCCCTCGGCCAGAATGCCCTGGGCCTTGAGCTCTTCCACCGCCGGGGCGATGATGTGCTCCTCCTCGTCGCCGAACAGGCCGTGCTCCCCGGCGTGGGGATTCAGGCCGCACACCGCCAGGAGCGGCGCGTCCAGGCCCCAGTAGCGCTTGAGGGAGTCGTGGGTGACCTGGGCGGTATGCACGATGCCATCCACGGTGAGCAGGTCCGGCACCTCGCGCAGGGCCTTGTGGATGGTGACCAGCACCACCTTGAGGCGCTCGCCGGCCAGCATCATCACCGGGCGCTCGGTGCCGGTGCGCCGGGCCAAAAGGGTGGTGTGCCCGGTGTCGGGATAGCCCGCCGCCTTGAGGGCCTCCTTGCTGATGGGCGCGGTGGCCATGGCCGCCGCCTGCCCCGCCTGCACCAGCTCCAGGGCCTTTTCCACGAAGGCCCCGGCCAGGCGTCCGCTGGCCTGGCTGGGCTGGCCGGGAGTTATCTCGGCGGCCTCGCCGGTCTCCACCACCTCCACCCGGGGGGCGGGCAAGCCGCAGGCTGCCGCCCCGGCCTCCAACAGGCCCCGCTGGCCCACGATGACCAGCTCGGCCATGTCCCGGATGGGGGGATGGGCGCAGAGGCGGGCCACTATCTCCGGCCCCACCCCGGCGGGGTCGCCCATGGTTACGGCAATGCGCGGCTTCATGAAGCACCTCCCAGACGCTTGGCCCAATACTCGGGACGCCAGCCCACCTCCACCTCGTCGTCAAAGGCGATCACCGGCACCACCCGGGCCCCGGGGGCCAGGCGGGCCATGCGCCGCTTGGCGCTCATGGAAGCGCTCACGTCCACCTCCTCGATGCTGAACCCCCGGACCGTGAAATATTCCTTGGCCGCCCGGCAGCGGCCGCAGCCGGGGGTGCTGAAGATGGTCACCGCCTTTTCTCCGGCCATGAACCCGCTCCTTTTTGGCAAATAAAAACCTATCTTAGCGCCGCCGCCCGGCCCGCGCAAACCACCGTGGCGCTGTGGGGAAATACTTTTGTGCATCGGCGCATTGGGCGCGCGCCGCCGACGCCCCTAAGCTCGGGACCAGGATGCAACCGGCCATCGCCCCGATGCGCGGAGGACCCCATGAGCACTTGCCGATTTATGTTCAACAACTTCATCACCGGGCCCGAGGCCCTGGGCGTGTCCTCGGCCCGGCCGGGCATGGTGGGCTCGCCGGCGGCCGAGGCCCTGGGCTCGGCCACCTGCCTGGCCGCCGGGGAGCATACCGGCGACCTGGACCAGATGCTGGTGGTGGAGATCGACTCGGTGGAGGCGGGCACGGAGGTGGGCCTGGCCACCTTCCGCTGGAAGCGCGAGAGCGCCGGGGCCTGGGAGGCAAGCGGGGTGCCAACCACCACCACCCTGACCCTCCTGGCCGGCGGGGTGGGCGTGAAGTGGGCGCCCGGCCCGGACCAGGAGCTTTACAAGGGCGACCGCTGGAGCATATTGGCCACCGGCCGCCAGGGACCCCAGGCGCTCATGGACCGCGACCGGGACACCTGCTGGCGTTCGGAAGAGTGCGCCGGGCAGTGGCTCGGCGCGGACCTGGGCCAGGCCCAGCGGGTGCGGGCCCTGGTCTTGGCCGACCACAACCTGGGCGAGGGGGCCACGGCCACCCTCAAGGGCAGCCCCGTGGCCCCCGAACCGGCGTGGAGCTTCGATCCCGGCCAGGGCCAACTGATCGACAGCCTGGGCCAGGCCGGAACCAACGGCCGGGCCACCGGCCGCACCTACATCGGCGGCGGGGTGCTGCAATACGCCGAGGCGGGCGCGAGTTGTTTCGAGGACGGGCTCCTCTCCATCCAGCCGGCGGCAGTCAACCTGATCGCCCGCTCTGAGCAGTTCGACCAGAACCCACCTTGGTTCACGGACCGCCTGGCCGTGGCCACCGCCGCCGGGGCGGCTCCCGATGGAGCAATCACCGCCAATCTGCTGGCCGAGACCGCCGCCTCCGGGGAGCACTATTTCGGCACTTCCGGCGTGACCGGCCTGGCCGACGACACGGTGCATGCCTGGTCCATATTCGTCAGGCCCAATGGGCGCACTTGGTGCCTGTTGACCTGTCGCACCAAGGCGAATGCCATCGTAAGAACCTATTTCGACCTGTCGGGCGCGGGAGCCATAGGGACGCAAGGGCACGGAAACGCCGGAATTGCGCGGCTCGGGTCTACAGATTGGTATCGGATTTGGGTTGCCCACGATATGGCCAGTGGGGCGACGTTGCCCCAGATTTATTTCGGCCTGGCCTCCGCTAACGGCGTCAACAGCTACTTGGGCGACGGCTCCAGTGGCGTGTATGCCTGGGGCGCGCAACTGGAGAGGGGCTCCGTGGCCACAGCCTACATCCCCACCACCGCCGGCACGGCCAGCCGCGCCGCCGACGAGGTGAGCTTCCCCCTGACCCCCGCCGTCCAAGCGGCCATGTCCGAGGGGGGCGAGGGCTGCCTGGCCCTGGAGTGGACCCCGGGCCTGGACCACGGCGATTTCACCATGGACACCACCCAGGGCTTGGTGTCCACTTCCGGCGAGTCCGGCTATGACTTCCTTCCCCTGTACCTCTACCGCAACGCGTTGGGCGCGCGCGTGTCGTCCTATGACCAGTCGCGCTTGCGGCGCACCGACGCCTTCGTGGATTTCGCGGCCGGTCAAACCTACGCCATCGCCTTGCGCTGGCTGGGCGGCGGCGACTTCCAGGTGGGTTGCGGCGAGGCCTGGGGCACGGAAAAACTCTACGAGGGCAGCTTCAACCTGAGCGCCGGGCGCATCAGCCTGGGCCTAGGGGCCGTTTTCCCCATGCGCCTGGGGCGGGTGAAAATATGGGACAGCCACCTGGAGGCCGATCCCCGGACGATCATGGACCCCTGGGAATATCCCGCCCACAGCCAAGCCCTTGCCATCACCCGGCCCCACCTGACCAGCTTTTTGGATCAAACCTATCGCTACTGGCGGTTGGAGTTGGACGACCCGGACAACCCCGAGGGCCTGCTGCGGGCCAGCCTGTTCTACCTGGGCGGCTGCTTCGAGCCCCAGCGGGGCTTCCGCGCCGGCTATGGCCGGGGCACCGTGGCCACCCGCAAGCTCACCGCCAGCGGCGGGGGCAAGCTGGCCGGCAGCGCCGGGGCCCTGGCCGCCTACTACCAGCTTGAGTTCGCCCGCCTGAGCGCCGAAGACGCCGCAAGCTTCGAGCAGATGCTGGCCTCGGCCCACTCCGGAGGGGATGGCGGCCTGCGCCCCCTGTACTTCACGCCCTTCAGCGACGACCCCGGCCAAACCCTGTACTGCCTGCCCGGGGCGGAGTTGGCCCGGCAACAGGCCCCGGGAGGGCGCTGGGACCTGGGCCTGCGCCTGGAGGAAGTGGTGCGCACCGATGTTTGAGATCAGCCAGAAGTTCAACCAAGCCCGCAAGGCGCGGGGCCAAAAGCCGGTGCTCTTGTTCAACCTGGTCAACGCCTTCGGCCAGCGGGTCTACGCCGCCCGCCACCCCGGCGACGCCGAGCTGGGCCTGGCCGCGCCCACCCGGGCCGACGGCCAGTTTTTTGCCGACGGCTCCCGCCTGGCCGGCCAGGGCAGCCTGAGCCTGTTGGAGCGGGGGGCCCGGGTGCTTTCCTTCGGCCGCCTGCGCGAAACCCTCACCGCCCAAAGCGGCGAGGTGTTGGCCAGCCTGCGCCAAGAGGAGGCGGGCAGCCTGGGGGTGGTGCTGGCCAACCAAGGGGGCAGCCGCCCCTTCAGCCGCCTGGAGGCCCGGGAAAACATCCTGGGCGCGGTGGGCGAGCTGTTGGTGGGCTGGCCCGAGGTGCCGGCCCGGGACTACCTGCGCCGCTTCCGGGGCCGGGTGAGCGCCTACCGCCTGGAAGAAGACAAGCTCACCCTAACCCTGCAGGCCCTGTGATGATCGACCTGGGCGCCACCCTGGAGCTGAAGCGGGCCGGGTCATATTCCAACCCCCGCCGGCCGGGGGCCCTGCTGCCGGTGGTCTACGGCGACCTCACCTTCGGCGGCAGCGGAGGTCTGTGGCCGGCGGTGTGTCTGGACCAGGACGCCTTTGTCTACGCCCTGGCCGGGCACGCCTTGCGTCCCCTGGCCGCGGGCAACGCGGTGGGCCTGTACGGCGGCGGCGGCCAGGTGATCGATCCTGCCGCCTACACCCTGGACCTGGCCCACGACTTCGAGGGCCGGGGGGTCATCGCCACCGCCACCTTTGGCGAGGACGCCAAGTCCTTGGAGCCCATCACCGTGCGGGCCCAGGGCCGGGCCGACGGCGAGGGCGGGCTGATAGCCAACCCGGTGGATGTGGCCCGAGACCTTTTCTTGAACCTGGCCGGGGCCGCGCCCGACGAACTGGAGAGCGCCTCCTTCGGCCGGGCCAGGGCCCGGGCCGAGGCCCTGGGCTACGCCGCCGCCGGGGTGATAAGCAAGCAGGCCACCCTGGGCAGCCTGCTCACCGGCCTGTTGTCCGACTTCCTGGGCTCCTGGTGGCGCGACGGCGCCGGGCGGCTCAAGGTGTTCCTGGACCTGGGGGCCGGATCGCTAAGCGAGAGCGAAATCGCCGCCTGCCTGCGCCAGGGCGACCTGAGCGGGGTGAGCGTGGAGGCCCGCCTGGCGGAGATGGTCAACCGGGCCCCGGCCCGCTTTGCCTACAACTTCGCCACCCAGGAGTACGAAGACTTCTTCGACGGCCTGGATGGCCAGGATTTGCGGGCCCAGGGCATGCACGGGCTGGCCTCCGCCACCCTGGAGCTGGCCTGGGTGCGCCTGCCCTCGGTGGCCCGCACCGTGTCCGGGCGCCTGGTGGGGCTGTTGGGCCGCCCCCGCCGGGTGATCTCTTGCCGGGAGAACTCGCTGGCCAACCTTCCCCTGGAAAAGGGCGACGCGGTGCTCATCAGCCTGTCCTGGCTGCAAGACCCCCAGGGCCGCCCGCTGAAAAACCAGATCGTGCGCGTGCTGGGCCTGGAGCCGGACCTGGACGCCGGGGGCATGGGCTACACCCTCTTGGACAGCGGCCTTTATAAAACCCTGGCCGCCCCGGCCGACGGGCAGGGCCTGGCCGACGGCAGCCTGTTGGCCGGCGGCGGCCGGGACCGCAACGACTACTAGGAGATAAAGAATGTCGGACCTGAGAATCCAATACGACGAGGAGATGGTCGGCGCGGACCACCCCACCAAGGAGGACACCCTCAACCGCCTGATGCTGGCCGAGCACGACAGCGCGGGCCTGCACCAGCGGGCCACCCTGGTGGTGCAGGGCGCGGACCCGGACACCGGAGCCGGGCAGGCGGCCCTGTACACCAAAGAAAGCGGCGGCCTGGCCGAGCTTTTTTTCCGGGGGGCCGGTGGCGGGGAGGTGCTCCAGCTCACCAAGGCCGGTGCAGTCAGCGCCGGAGCGCCGGCGGCAATCACCGGCTGCCTGCCCGCCTGGTCTTCGGCCAGCGCCTTCACCCTGGGCAGCGGCGCGCTGGATATCGGCGGGAGCCTGTTCGAGATCCCCGGCGCCATCACCAAGACCGGCCAGAGCGGGTTCGCGGCCAACACCTGGCTCTATCTCAAGGTGTACGCGCCGGCCTCCGGGAATGAGATCGATGCGGCCGCCGTCGCCCTGGACGCCACCACCCCCCAATGGAGCGACGCCTACAAGGCCTGGTACATCGGTACGGAGCGGGTGGTTGGGGTCATGCGCAGCGACGGATCGGGCGGCCTGGCCGCCTTCTCCTGTGACGGCAAAATTTTCCAGCTATCCACCACCTCGATATTTGCGCTGTCAACCAGCTCGCCCGCCACCACGGCCACTGCCCTGAGCGTGGGCCTGCCCGCCCTGGGCCGTCTTTGGTGGTATGGGCAGGCTTATTTGAACCAGGCCAACGCGCAGACCTACTGGGTCTATATGGGCTCCGATGGGACTGAAGGGTCAGCGGCTGGAGCAATCGCCAAGCAGAACGCTCCAGGAGAATACGTCACGCCGTTTTCCATGATGTCCAATGCATCGGGGAACGTTTACTACCACGTTTTTTGGTCGGGGAGCGGCTCACTACAGATTCACTGCCGAGGCTTTGCCCTGCCCGCCGGCATGGCAAGATAAGGAGGTTTACATGCAACCCAAAATGATCGCGTATGACCCGCTTACCGGCGAAATCCGGGGCATTTGCCTGGCCCCCCCGCAAGTCATGGCCTGGCAGGCCCAGGGCCTGAACGCCATCGACGGGCCTGACGAGACGAACCTGGACACCCACCGGGTGGCGGAGGGCCAGGTGGTGGCCAAGACGGTGGTGGAGCTGACCCCGGACAAAAGCGAGATCATTGCCGACGGAGTGGACCAGGCGGTGGTGGCGGTGACGGTTTTGGGCCAGGACCCGCCCGCCTCCCTGGAGATCATGGTGGGCAACCAGAGCGAAACCGTGGCCCTGGCCGGCGGGGCCGGGGCCCTGAGCCCCGTCAGCGCCCTCACCCCCTGCACGTTGCAGGTGGCCGTGGCCGATTCCATCACCTACCGGTGCGATCCGGTGAACATCGTGGCGGTTGAAGATGTCCAGCTTTAGGGCCGCGGCCCGGCAAACCCAGGCGGCCAGGGAACAGGCCCGGCTCTCTGTGGCCAAGGACCAGAGCCGCTGGGTGGCCAGCGACCCGGTCAGCCCCCAGGCGGTGAGCGCCGCCCTGGAGAAGGCCGGCAACTGGCAGCAGGGAAAAAAGATATTGCAGGATATTTTCGCCCGCCTGCTTTCCAACTGACCCTTCGCCGCCGCCGGGCGGCCGCCACGCCTTGCCCCTCCTTTCCCCCGCCGCCGGCCCGCTCTAGCCCGGGCCGGCGGCCCTTCCATGGCCGCCCGTTTACCCCGCGTCCATGGCGTGCTAGTTTTAAAAGACAAATCATGCACGGGGATGAGGCGATGTCCTGGAAGGAAATTTACCGGAAGCGCTTGAAGGACCCGGCCCGGGCGGTGAAGCCCATCAAGCGGGGGCAGCGGGTCTTCGTGGGCTCGGCCTGCGCCGAGCCCCGGGGCCTGGTAAGCGCCCTCATGGCGCGGGCCGACGAGCTGCACGACGTGCAGATATTGCACTTCGTGACCCTGGACAAGGCCGAGTACACCGACCGGCGCTTTGACCGCCGCTTCCGCCACAACGCCTTTTTCATCGGCCACTCCACCCGCCAGGCGGTGGCCTCGGCCCGGGCCGACTACACCCCGGTGTTCATGCACCAAATTCCGCAGCTGTTCCGCTCCCACCAAGTGGACCTGGACGTGGCCCTGATCCAGGTGAGCCCGCCGGACAGCCACGGCTACGTATCCCTGGGCATCGGGGTGGACGTGTCCCGGGCGGCGGCCGAAAGCGCCGATCTGGTCATAGCCCAGGTGAACCGGCGCATGCCCCGCACCATGGGCAACACCTTTCTCAGGGTGAGCGACATCGACGTGTTCGTGGAGATGGACCAGGAGTTGATGGAGTTCCCCTACCCGCCCCTGGACGAGGTGGGCGAGAGGATCGCGGCCAGCGTAGCCCGCCTTATCAAGGACGGCGACACCTTGCACATCGGCTACGGCCACATTCCTTATGGAGTGCTGGGCCACCTGAAGGACAAGAGAAAACTGGGCCTGCACACCGAGGTGGTATCCGACGCCATGATCGAACTCATCGACCAGGGGGTCATCACCAACCAGGCCAAGAACCACTTGCCCGGCCGCTCGGTGTGCTCGTTTTGCATCGGCACCCGGGCCATGTACGACTACGTGGACCTGAACCCCAACTTTTTGTTTCTGCCCAGCGACCAGGTCTACAACCCCCTGGAGATCGCCAAGAACGACAACATGGTCTCCATAGGCAGCGCCCTGCAGGTGGACCTCTCCGGCCAGGTTTCCTCGGAGGCGGCGGGCTACCACTTCTATTCGGGCATCGGCGGGCGGCTGGACTTTTTACGCGGCGCGGCCATGAGCAAGGGCGGGCGCTCCATCATCGTCTTGCCCAGCACCACCAAGGACGGGGCCACCAGCAGCATCGTGCACCACCTGGCCGAGGGGGCCGGGGTCATCGCCACCCGGGGCGACGTGGACTACGTGGTCACCGAATACGGGGTGGCCTATTTGCACGGCCGCTCCATCCGCGAGCGGGCCCTGGCGCTGATCAACATCGCCCACCCCCGCCACCGGGGAGAGCTGCTCAGGCAGGCCAAGGCCAACGCCTACCTCTACCCGGACCAGGTGCTGCACATCTCCGACGTGGACCTCTATCCCGAGTGGGCCGAGGGCGAGGCCGCCCTCAGGGGCGGGGTGTCGGTGCATATCCGGCCGGTGAAGCCCACCGACGAGGTGCTGATGCAGGAGCTGTTCTACTCCCACAGCGACGAGACCATCTTCAACCGCTACTTTCGCCCGGTGCGTGCCCTGCCCCACACCATGGCCCAGGACCTGGTGAACCTGGACTACACCGAGCAGATGGCCCTGGTGGCCACCACCGGGCCCATCGGTCAGGAAAAGATCATGGGAGTGGGCCGCTACAGCCTGGGCGACCCCACCGGCCTGGCCGAGGTGGCCTACACCGTGCATGACCACTTCCAGGGCACCGGCCTGGGCTCGGTGCTCCAGGAGCATCTGACCACTTATGCCAAAAATAAGGGGGTGCCCGGTTTCTGGGCGGTGTCCTTCGGCTCCAACAAGGCCATGCTCAAGGTCTTCGGCAAGCTGGGACCCTACACCCGCACCATAATCGAGCCCGGGGTGTGGCGGGTGGAGCACTGGTTCGACGGGGGCGAGGCATAGGGAGGTGGTTCGAGGAGGAGCCGGAGAAGCGAACCTGATCTCCGGCCCCGCCTCGGGGTTGGGTTAGGGCTTTTTCTTGTCCGGCCCCGGGTCCGGGCAATCGCAGCCGCTCACGTCCCTGCTGCCCACCTGCTTGTCGTCGTGCTTGTAGATCTTGACCTCGCCGTTGTAGATGCGGGCGTAGCCGCCGTCGGGGATGTCGAAGTAGTCGGTGCCCCGGCAACTATCGCTGCCGGTAGCCCAGACCACCCGGCCCCCGCTCCACCCCGAGCCATGGGCTCCATTGTGGTGGCCGTTGGGCGGGATCATAAAGGAGCAGCTCCCCACCAGGACGTCCAGCTTTTTCTGGGCGCAGACCTCGTGGCCCACATGGTTGTAGATGGCAAAGGCGTGGGCCGAGCCCGCAAGCAGCAGAACCGCCCCGCAAAGCAGCGCGAGTATCAAGCTTTTCATTAATTCCCCTCTCTGAAAAATGTTTCACCGGCTTTTGGGCCAGGATCGGCTTTGGCCGGCGAACTTAAAATAAAACGTGGATAGGCCTGTTGCAAGTTCGGGTATAAAAAACCCGGCGATAGGCGTGATCGCCAGCCGCGTCCCGGCAAGAGACGGGGCGCGGCGGTCTTGGTTTTCCTTGGTCTTGGCTACACAGGCATGACCAGGGAAACGGAAGTTCGCCACGGCCGGGCAGACCGGACGGCCCTGTCCCCCCAAGCCCTTGCCGCTGCCCGTCCTCGCGATGACAAGCCCCTATTGCATGAAAAAAGAAGGCGCGTGGCTGATGTGGAATCACCGGGTTTCGGGCTTCGCCCCCGGCCCAGCCTACACGATTCCAGAACCGGCCTCCGCGCACCAATTATCAGCAATAGCGTTGGTTGGGTAGAGCGGAGCGAAACCCAACAATCCAATCACGCCTGCGGAGCCTCCCCGCCGTCCAGCACCCGGCGCACCAGTTGGGCCAGATCCTTCACATTGAGCGGCTTGAGCACAAATCCGCGCACCCCCAGATCCCGGGCCTTGGCCGCGTCCATGCGTTCGGTGAAGCCGGTGCAAACGATGACGGGCAGCTCCGGGCTGATGGACAGCATCTCCCGGGCCAACCGGTCCCCGTTCATATCGGGCATGGCGTAGTCGGTGATGACCAGATCGTAGCTCCCCGGATCTTGTCGGTAAATCTCCAGGGCCCGGGTGCTGGAAGTGGCCGCCGTGACCTGGTAGCCCAGGCGGCTCAGTATTTGTCGGCCCAGGTGCGCGATGGCCTCTTCGTCGTCCACGAAAAGCACCCTCTCCCGGCCCCGGGGCAGATTCGCGGTTTCCTCCGGGGCCTCTTCCTGGAGCTCGGCATCGATAATAGGCAGATACACCGAGAACCGAGAACCCGCGCCCTTTTGGCTCTCGGCGGTTATGAATCCGCTGTGGGCCCGCACCAGGCCGTGCGCCACCGACAGGCCCATGCCCGTGCCCTTGCCCACCTCCTTGGTGGTGAAAAAGGGGTCGAAGATGCGCGGCAGGATTTCTTTGCTTATGCCCGTTCCGGTGTCTTGCACGCTTAGGCGCAGGTATGCCCCCTGGCGCATTTCCGGCGATATGGCCAGGGCTTGGCCGCCATCCACCTCGAACCTCTCCAGGGCCACCTGCATGACTCCCCCGCCTTCCATGGCCTGGGCCGCGTTGGTGCACAGGTTCATGAGCACCTGCTGCATCTGGGTCACGTCTCCCAGGATTCTCTCGTCTCGGGCGGCGAGGTTTTCCCTGATCTCCACGCTCCGGGAAATGGAGGAGCGCAGCAGCTTGAGGCCGTTTTCGATCGCCGGGGCCAAGCGCATGGGCCTTGGTTCGTATTCCTGGGACCGGCTGAAGCCGAGGATTTGGCGGATCAGGTCGGTGCCCCGTTGACCGGCTTCCAGGATTTGGCCAAGGTAGGCCTGCACCGGATGCTCCGGGGGCAGGTCCACCTGGCCCAGTTCGGCATTGCCGATCACCGAGGCCAGCATGTTGTTGAAGTCGTGGGCGATGCCCCCGGCCAAGGTGCCCAAGGCCTCCATCTTTTGGGACTGGCGCAGCGCTTGTTCCAGGTTCTCTCTTTTATTGTCCTCTTGTTTCTTTTGGGTTATGTCCTCCCGGATCAGGAAGCCCCCCAACAGCCGCCCATCCTGGTAGAAGGGCATACCGTGAATCCTCTGGTATCCCGAGTGCCCCGCCGCGAAGCGCGGGAAATAGACCTCCTCCAGATAAACAGTTTCCCCTTTCAATATCTTCTCGACCTGTTGGCCAACGCCCGCCTCGGCAATGCCCGGCAGCTCGAAAACCAGCTTGCCTAAAAAGAACCCCCGCCCCAGCTTCCCCTTGGCGAACACATCCAGGTGCCACTTGTTGACATAGGTGACCCGCCCCTCATGGTCGAACTGCATGATGGAGAAAGGGGCATCCTCGGCCAAGATACGGAACCGCTCCTCGGCAAGCTTGCGCTCGGTGATGTCGGAGACGAAGGCGCAGTAATATTGCAGCTCTCCCTGCTCATCCCTGGCGCAGTCCACGAACAGCTCGACCGGCACCAGGGAGCCGTCCTTTTTTATGTATTGCTTTTCATAGCGCACCGGCTTTCCGGTTTGGCGCAGCTTGGCAAGCCGGGCGGACTCTTCATCGCGCCACCGGAGCGGGGTGAGGCCCTTGACCCAGTCGATGCTTTTCAGCTCCTGTTGGCTGTAACCCACCAGCCGGCAAAAAGCCTGGTTGCAGCGGCCCAGGGTGCCGTCAAGATTGCCCACTGTCCAGGGTTGGGACGAGCGATCCATCACGTCGGCCAGAAACTTGGCCTCCTGCCGGCTCTCGCGCAGTTGGTTTTGGGTGCGCTCTATGCCCTTGCCGATAATGCCCGACACCCTGAGGGCCACCAGCACCGTTATGACCGACAGGGCGATGGCCGCCAGGGCCGAAAACATGGCGGCGGGCAGCACGGAGCTTTCATGCCATTGGTACTGGATGTAGCCGTGCGCCAGAATGAGGATGAGGGACAGGGGCAGAAAGGCCCGCAGGATGCGGGCCCGGGGCGAGGAGCCCTTCAGGGGCCGCAGCACGAAAAAGGCCGGGCCGTTCAGGGCCACCAGGCCGCAGCCCAGAAAAAGAAAGGCCGCCGAGGTGGTGGCCGCCATGGGGATGAAATGGCCGCCGTAGAGCAGGGGCGTGCCGAAAAGGTAGCCCATGGCCCCCACCGCGCCCCCCCCGGCCACCAGGGCGGCCAAGGAGCCCGCCGCTTGGGTGGCCGCCCCGCCCCGGTTGCCGTGCATGAACAGCAACAGGGCGGCTCCGGCCAGCGCGAACAGGGCGGCGGTCATGGGGGACATGCGGTTCAGCTCGAATTTTCCCAGCAAGCCCTTGGAGGAGAAGAGGACATCCTCGGGGTTGATCTCCCAGGCGATCAGTTGGGAGACCAAGGACAGCAGGCTGAGTGCGATACAAGCGGCCACCAGCAGCCCGGCCGCCACGCGCACCGGGCCCCGGCGGTCCTGGCGGGACAAGGCCCACAGGCCGGCCCCCATGATGATGAACTGGAAGGCGGTGAGGGAGGCCATGGGGATGTAGCCCTGCCCCAGGCTGCCCCAAAACGGCTCTCCCACGATCCAGGCGCCGTACCCGGCCAGGCCCAGGGCCGCGGCAAGGCCGCCGCCCCAGGCGGCCACTCGCGCCCAGGAGGCCGGCAGGATTATTTGGCCGGGCTTATCCATTTGGTTTCACATGCATATAAATAGAGTATTCCATCCAGGGCGGTTAGTTCAATAAACGAAATGGCCCCGGCGGCCCTCCCGCGCCCCGCCAGGCCCCCTCCGGGGCGCGGCTGGCTTTTTTGCAATATTCTTGGGCAAATGGCCGAATCCAGGGGCGCGGGGGCCCGCTATCTGATATTAAACAGTCCATTCACGGGCAACTTACGCACATAGGAGGAACGGCGGGATTTTATATATAAATTCCGCCTGCATATGGCAATGAGCAGCATCAAAAAGACGCGGGACGACCTGCGAAACCTGGCCATCGTGGCCCACGTGGACCACGGCAAGACCACCCTGGTGGACGCCATGCTCTGGCAGAGCGGGGTGTTCCGCTCCAACGAACAGGTGGCCGAGCGGGTGATGGACTCCATGGACCTGGAGCGCGAAAAGGGCATCACCATCATGGCCAAGAACACGGCCATCGTCTACCAAGGGGTGAAGCTCAACATCGTGGACACCCCGGGCCACGCCGACTTCGGCGGCGAGGTGGAGCGCACCCTGAACATGGTGGACGGGGTGATGCTGTTGGTGGACGCCTCGGAGGGGCCCCTGCCCCAGACCCGCTTCGTGCTCTCCAAGTCCCTGGAGCGGGGCCTGCCGCTCATCGCGGTTATAAACAAGATCGACCGCCCGGACCGGCGCATCGCCGAAGTGGAAGACGAGCTTTACGATCTGCTCATCGATCTGGGGGCCAACGACGAGCAGTTGGAGTTCCCCATCCTCTACACCAACGCCAAGGCGGGCATCGCCCTGAGCTCTCCCGACGGCGAGGGCGAAAACCTCACGCTGTTGTTCGAGGCCATCCTGGACCACATCCCCGCGCCCACCTACCGGGAAGACGCGCCGCTGCAATTTTTGGTGACCAACCTGGATTATTCCGACTACGTGGGGCGCATCGCGGTGGGCAAGGTGGTCAGCGGGGTGCTTCGGGCGGGCGAACAGATCGCCCTGCTCAAGAAAGGCGAGGCCGCCGGGCACTTCGGCCTGAGCCAACTCTACACCTACCAGGGCCTGCAACGGCTCTCGGTGGAGGAGGTGCTGGCCGGGGACATCGCGGCGGTGGCCGGAGTGGAAGACGCCTTTATCGGCGACACCCTGGCCGACCCCGACGACCCCCGCCCCCTGCCGGTCATCAGCGTGGAAGAGCCCACCATGTCCATGGACTTCTCCCTGAACACCTCGCCCCTGGCCGGGCGCGAGGGCAAGCAAGTCACCACCCGCCAGATAAGGGCCCGCCTGGAAAAAGAGACCCTGTACAACGTCTCCATTCGGGTGGAAGCCAAGCCCACCACCGACTCTTTCAAGGTGAGCGCCCGGGGGGAGCTGCAACTGGCTGTGCTGGTGGAAACCATGCGCCGGGAGGGCTTCGAGCTGTCGCTGTCCAAGCCCCAGATCATCACCAAGACGGTGGACGGGGTGTTAAGCGAGCCCCTGGAGCTGGCCGTGGTGGACGTGCCCGACGAGTACGTGGGGGTGGTCACCGAAAAGCTCTCGGCCCGCCGCGGCAAGATGAGCAAGATGCTCAACAACGGCAAGGGCCGGGTGCGCCTGGAGTTCGAGATCCCCACCCGGGGGCTCATCGGCTACCGCTCCCAGTTCCTCACCGACACCCGGGGCACCGGCATCCTCACCACCCTGGTCATCGGCCACGTCCGCTACGCCGGGGATATCCCCGGGCGCACCAACGGCTCGTTGGTCAGCGACCGCATGGGCAAGGCGGTGGCTTACGCCATCTTCCACCTCCAGCCCCGGGGCTCCATCTTCGTGGAGCCGGGCGACCCCTCCTATCCCGGACTCATCGTGGGCCAAAACTCGCGCCCGGTGGACATCGCGGTGAACATCACCAAGGAAAAGAAGCTCACCAACATCCGGGCCTCGGCCAGCGACGAGGCCCTGCGCCTCATCCCGCCCCGGCGATTCACCCTGGAGCAGGCCATGGACTACATCAACGAGGACGAGTTGGTGGAGGTGACCCCCAAGTCCATCCGGCTGCGCAAAAAGGGCGAGTTGAAGCTGGGCGGCGCCAGGAAGAATATCTAGATAGACGCGCAACCATCATGGAAGCCAAGATGGGCCAATGCGAGGCAGTTGAAAATACCGGCGGCGAGAAAATCCCAAGATGTTTTAACCTGCCGGCGTGATTTCTCCGGCGTTTTGACGGGTAATCCACTCTCCGCAATGTTGGCATTTAAGCGCTTGGGCTGGGATGCTGGCGGAGCAATAGGGACACGTAATAGCGCTCCCTGCCGATGCCAACGCTGGCCACTTGGAAAAGGCGAATACGTATACAAATATTATATTGACCAGCGGCACCAACATGGTTACTGCCCACCATGGGGAGTAGCCAGCCTTTTTCAATATTTTTACGGAAAGCCATATTGATGCCACCACGACCACGATCACAACCAACAACACGATCAGTTCAGGTAACCCTACGCCACCCATAACGAATTCTCCTTAATTCCTTGGCCTGGCTATCGGCCAAGTGACGAAGGCCAGCACTATGGCCAGGGTGAGGGTGCCTAAATATGGGATTATGACCAACAGGGACAAGGCAGAGGGAAATCCCGCTTTTCGGCAGATCGCCCAGGCGGGGGGAAGTAATATAAACATCATTAAGATCAGTGCGGGCAAGGGACCCGTCAAAAAATCAGATAAATCACCTCTCATTCCCAACTCCTCCTTTGCAAAAAAAGGAAAGCCTGGCAGAAATCATGGACCTTCCCCTTGCTGTCTTTTCAGCAGGGGCGCGTATTCAATCCCGATGGGCATGCATGGTGGAAGAAGGGCATGTTCAGATCCTCCTTCTCTCCAAGCAGATCGCCAAGGTTAAAAAGAGGAAACCGACAGGTAATTTAAATACCACATAATTTCCTTTCCCCTGTCAATCAAAATTACAGCCAGGATGCACCATTTTTGATTATATTGGGGCAAATGGCCCGCCCGTTAGCCCGCCGCCCCCTGTTTACCTGGCCCCGGCCGGCCGGCTCTGCTAACCTTGAACCAATTCCCAACTAAGGAGCCGGCCATGCCTCGAGCCCTTTTGGTCATTGACGTGCAGATGGAGTATTTCAACGGCGCCCTGCCGGTGAGCTACCCCCCCGGCAGCCTGGAGCGCATCCTGGCGGCCATGGACGCGGCCAGCGCCCACGCGGTGCCGGTGGCGGTGATCCAGCACGCGGCGGCCTCGTCCCCAGCCCCGCTTTTCCCCCCGGGCGGCCCAACCTGGAAGCTACACCCGGATGTGGGCCAGCGTCCCCGGGACATCCTTATCCCCAAGCAACTGCCCGGCTCTTTCACCGGTACGGAGTTGGGGCCCTGGCTGCAAGAGGTGGGAGCGGACACGGTGGCCATCTGCGGCTACATGACCCAGATGTGCTGCGACACCACCTCCCGCCAGGCCTTTCACCAGGGCCTGGGGGTGGAGTTTCTCAGTGACGCCACCGGCACCCTGGACATGAAGACCAGCGCCGGCCAGGTGGGCGCCGAGGAGTTGCACCGGGCCATCTTGGTGACCCAGGCGGCCCGCTTCGCCACGGTGCTAACCACCGGGGAGTGGATCGCCTCCCTGGCCTCTTGACGCACCCCAACCCGGAAGCGGGGGCAAATTGCTCTACACAATCTTGATAATCATCGCCGCCCTGGCCGCGCTCTTGGCCGGGCTGGCCTGGTGGGGTTCGTTCCGCTTCGCCCGCCAGGGCCGGGAGGCCCAGGCCACCCTGGAGCGGGTGGCCCAGCCTCGCGGTTGGGCTCCCGGCGATTTTGAGGGCCTGCCCGAGCCGGTGGCCCGCTACCTGAGCCAGGCCCTGCCCCCCGCCGGGGGGCCGCTCAGAATGACCCGGGCCCGCATGGAGGGCCAACTTCGCCAGGGGCCGGAGCGCCCCTGGCAAAACTGGAGCGGCCGCCAGGTGTGGTGCCTGGACCCGCCGGCCTTTGTTTGGTCGGCCCGCATGGCCGCCAAGCCCCTGCTGCCGGTGTACGTCCGAGACGGCCTCATAAAGGGCCAAGGCGGCTTGCTGGTGCGCCTGTGGGGCTGGCTGACCCTGGCCCGGGCCACCTCCTCGCCGGAGCTGGATTTGGGCTCTTTGCAACGCTGGCTGGCCGAGGCGCCCATGTTTCCCCCGGCCCTGCTGCCCGGGGCCGACCTGCGCTGGGAGGCCCTGGGCCAGGACTCGGCCAAGGCGGTGCTCACCAGCGGGGAGCACACCGTGGAGGCGGTGTTCTCCTTCGATTCCAAGGGCTTACCCTTAAGCTGCCAAATAGAGGGCCGGCCCCGCCAACAGCCGGACGGCTCTTTCATCCCCACTCCCTGGCTGGCCCGCTACGCCCAGTGGGAGCGCCAGGGCGGAAAACTGGTGCCCACCCGCTGCGAGGCGGCGTGGCTGCCGCCCGAAGGGGAGTTTTGCTACATTCGCCTGCGCATCGAGCAGGCAGACTTTTTCTAGGAAAATCCGCAGATCAGGGGGCCAAGGCCCCGGCGGGGGGTAGCAGGGTCAGGCCGGCGACGACCCAGGGCCAGGGCCCGTCCCGGGTCAGGACCAGGCGCAGGCCCAGGGCCCGTTGGGGGCGCTCCAGGCGCAGCACATAGCGGGCCGGCACCCGGGCCGGCCGGGCCAGCACCGCCATCAGCGGCGTCAGGCGGACCCGGAAGGAAGCCTCGCGCCAGCTGCCCGAAGCGTCGAGAAGCTCCAGCCTCAGGCCCCGGGGCAGCAATTGGGGCTCATAACCCAGATTCATCTCCACCCCGCCCAATTCAAAAGAATTCCGCCAGGTTGCCTGTAAAAAATCGCCCGCCCGCTGGGCCCTGCCGGTTCCCCAGGCAGTGGCCGGATCGCCGTCCAGGGCCCGGTTCATGTCCTGGGGCCACTGGCTGGCGGCCAGCGCCGCCGGAGGCAGGGGCCGCCCAGGGGGCAAGGCCGGGGCGGGGGCCCTGGGGGGTATCAGCTCGAAAGCCACGGTGTCCAAATAGGGCCACTGCCCCGCCCGGCGGGCCAGGCCGGGCATGGCCTCCAGGGCGGCGCTGACCCGCGCGGCCTCGCCGGGGTCCAGCTTGGCCCGGTGCACCAGCACCCAGCCCACCCCGCCCCGGGCCAAATCCGCAACCAGCTCCGGGGTGGGAGCTTTCATCAGCACGGCCAGGGCGGCGTGGCCCCGGGCCTGGAGATCGGTGTAGCCGTTGACCAGGGGCTTCCAGTGATAGGCGGACAGGTAGCGGAAGAAGGCGTCTTGCCGAAGCGAATCCATGGGCAGGTGCAAAACCGCTCCGGGGCCGGGCCGGGCGGCCAGCCAGGTCACCATCGGCGGCAGCTTGCCCGGCACCGGGTGGGGGCCGGACTTGGGCATGGGGCCGGGGAAAAGCTCCGCCCCCAGGGCCAGGGCCGCCAAGCCCACCAACAACGCCCGGCCCCAGGCCGGGCGCACCCGGGCCAGCAGGGCGGTCAGGCCCAGCCCGGCCAGCACCGCCAGGAAAAGCTGGTAGAGCATGCCCCAGCGGGCCACGGTGCGCAGGCCCGCGAAGCCCGGCGCGTGCTCGTAAAGGAAGCGGTAGGGCCCGGCCAGCTCCAGGCCGCCCAGCCTGATCTCCGGGCCCAGGGACATGGCCAGGGAGAACAGGGCCAGGCCCAGATATAGCCAGCGGGGGGCGGGCCGGCCATGGCCCCGGTACAGGGCCACCCCCGCCGCCGCCAGGGCCAAAACCGCCAGGCCGGGGAAGAGGTAGGCCTCCTGATGCCCCCAGCCCCCCAATACGGAGCCCCACAGGGCCAGGCCCTTGGGCGCGGCCAGCCAGGCCAGGGGGCCGGCGGAGCCCTGGACAGCCGCCTCCATGGTGCGGTGGAAGCCCATGTCCGACCAGGCCGACAGGTAGGGGGTGAACACCGGGGCCAACACCAACGCCCCGGCCAGGGCCCCCAGGGCAATTTGGGCCCAGCGCCGCCCCGAGGCCCAGCGCCGCCCCAGGGACAGTCCCCAGGCACCGGCCAGGAGCAGGCACAGCCCGAAATACAAGGCCCAGTAGCCGCAGGACAGGGCCTGGAGCACATAAAACAGCAGCAGGCCCCCCAGGTCGCGCCAGGCCCCGCCGGCCAGCCAGCGGTGCAAAAACAGCAAGGCATAGGGGGCCCACATGACGGCCTCGATCTGCAAGCGGCTGACCTGCAGGGTGCGGTAGGGGCAAAAGGCGAAGAAAAAGCCGGCCAGGGCCGCGGCCCAGAAACCAGCCCCCAAGCGGCGGCACAGCAGGTAGACCCCCAGGCCGCTCAGGGGGAAGGTGAGAAGCAACACCAGGTTGTGGGCCAGGATGGGGTTGTGGCTGGCGGCCAGCACAGGAGCGGCCAAGAGGGCCGGGACCAGCAGGTGCTCGGTGAAGGCCAGGGAGTTGCGGGCCGGGTAAAACAGGTTGGCGTTGAACAGTTCCAGGGGGGCCGTGGTCAAGGCGCGCCAGTCCCAGGCCAGGGCCCAGGAATTGATCATGCTGTCGCCCGGATCGTAGAGGTGACCGGCCAGGTTCAGGCTCAGGGGGCTCAACCAAAGCAGGGCCAGGGCGGCGTAGACGGCGAACAGGGCCAAGGCCAAAGCCCAGCCCGGCGGACGGGCTCGGCTATGGGTAGGGACAGATGGCAAGAGTCTCCTCCCCGTGAATCAGGTTCATTATGCCCCCCGGGCCCGGTCCAGGCCAAGGCCGGGGGCGCGGTTTTGCAAATTAATCCCCGGCTGGCCTCGGCTATTTTTTTAGGGAGCCAAGGTGGGCGGCCCGGACGGGCCAAGAGAAAAACTGGCGCGGACGGCCCTGATTGTAGTAGATTTGGGCCGCTTGATTCACGAAAGGAGCCGCCCGTGTCTCGCCTTTGGCTGTCGCTGCCCTTGATCCTGATGATTTTGCTGGCCACGGTTTCCTTGGCCGGGGCCCAGCCCGCCTCCGGCCTGCTCACCGGCTCGGTGCTGGACCGCTACGGCAAGCCCATCAACCGGGCGGCGGTGAGGGTTTCCAACCTCGATGACGGTTTGACCGTGGAATCTCTCACCGACAAGAAGGGCACCTACCGCATAGACCAGTTGACCCCGGGCACCTACGAGGTGATGATCAGTTTGGGGCCGCAAGGGGTGCTGACCCGCAAGGTGAAGCTGCAAGCCGGTGAAACCGGGCGGGTGGACTTCGTGTTCAGCATCAAAGAACACCGCCAGATAGACCCCACTTACCGGCCCGCTCCGCCCTCACTGATCTAGAACCCCCGGCTTGGCCAGAGGGACGGGCGGCTAGCCCTTGCTCATATCCACCAAGGGCCGCACCTTGGTGACCTCGAAGACCACCCCGGCCTTGATCCCGGCCGCGGCCTGCTCTCCGGCCGCCTTGGCGATGGCCTTTTTCACCTGGGCCAGCACCTCGCCCTCGCGGTCGATCTGCTTGCACTCCAGATAGAGCCGCCAGCCCGGGGTGGTGAAGCCAACCGGCGCTCCCTGCACGGTGAAGAACACCGCGTAGGGGTTGGCCTCCAGGTTGGCCAGGGAGCGGTTTTCCATCATGCCCATCACCAGCTTGCCCTCCACGTCCAGGCGGGGGCTGCCGAAATAGGCCGCGTTGGGCTTGCCGTCGGCGCTGGCCGTGGCCAGCACGCCCACCCGGCCGGGCCGGTTTATGGAATTTACGAAGTCCTCGTCAAACTCGGCCATGGTCTCTCTCCTTGATAATTTCCCGAAGCGGCCGCGAAACACGGCCTCATCTAATTATTGTGCCATCAACGCCGCATTGCGTGCAGCCACGGCTACACGATCGGCATGCGCTCTGATATGCTGGGATTCATGCCGTCACTCAAAGACATAGACCTCTCGCGCCTGCTGGTGGTGCTGGTGCGCCCCCGCTTCCCCGAAAACATCGGGGCCGCCGCCCGGGTGGTGGCCAACATGGGCCTGGGCGGCCTCAGGGTGGTGGAGCCCGAGCGGCCCTGGGCCGAGCCCATGCAGCGGCTGGCCAGCACCTGCGGCCGCGAGGTGCTGGATGGCATGGAGCAGTACGCCAGCCTGGCCAAGGCCCTGGCCGACACCGTGGGCGCGGCGGCCACCACCGCCCGCACCGGCTACAAGCGCGGCGAGCTCTTGAGCCCCCGCCGGGCCGCGCCGGAGCTTTTGGCCTGGGCCCAGGGCGGCCCGGTGGCCCTGGTTTTCGGGCCCGAGGACCGTGGGCTCACCACCGCCCAACTGGACCGCTGCCAGTTGAGCGTGTGCATACCCACCGACCAGGCCTCCAGCCTGAACCTGGCCCAGGCGGTGATGGTGATGGCCTACGAGCTCCGGGTGGCCGCCCTGGAGCGGGAGTTTGCCTCGGGGTCCGGCCCCGCCCCGGCCAGCCACGGCGAGATGATGGGCCTGCATCGCCACCTCATGGACGGCCTGGTGGCCATCGGCACCCTGAAGGCCGACAACCCCGAGCACTTCTACCGGCCCATCAAGAACGTGATCGAGCGGGGGCGGCCCAGCTCCCGGGAGGTCAGGGCCATGCGGGGCATCGCCCGCCAGATGCTCTGGCTGTCCGGCCAGGTGAAGGAGCCGGAGGTTGAAAAGAAGTAGGCGCCCGCTTTAGTGACCCTTGCCGCCGAGCCCCCTTCCCTCTATTCCCCTTCTCCCTTGCGCTGGTGGACCTCCACCGTGAGGTGGGATATCTGGCCGAAGGCGGCCAGCTTGTCCCGGTAAAAGCCGTTGGGTTGGGGACGGCCGCTGACGATGGACACGATGGCCCCCAAATGCCCCGGCCCAAGGCGCCAGAGGTGCAGGTCGCTCACCTGGTCGCCGCCCTGCTCCAAACTCCGGCGGATACGCTGCTCCAGCTCGGGCGAGAGGTTCATGTCCAAGAGCACCCGGCCCGTATCGCGCAGCAGGCCCCAGGACCAGCGGGAGATGACCGCCGCCCCCACGATGCCCATCACCGGGTCCAGCCACACCCAGCCCCAGAACTTGCCCGCGCTAAGGGCCACGATGGCCAGCACCGAGGTGAGGGCGTCGGCCACCACGTGCATGTAGGCGCTCTTCAGGTTGTGGTCGGTGTCGTGGGAATGATCGTGCCCATGGTCATGGTCGTCGTGGTCATCGTGGCCGTGGCCGTGGCCGTGGTGCTCCTCCTTGAGCATCAAGGCGCTGACCAGGTTCACCACCAGGCCCACCGCCGCCACCCATATGGCCTGGTTGAAGGCGATGTCCACCGGGTTGACCAGGCGCAGCACCGACTCGTAGGCCATGAACACCGCGATGAAGGCCAACAGCAGGGCGCTGGCGAAGCCGGCCAACTCGCCCACCTTGCCGGTGCCGAAGCAAAAGCGGGGGTCGGCCGCGTGGCGCCGCGCCAGCCAATAGCCCAGGGCGGTGATGGACAGGGCGGCGGCGTGGCTGGCCATGTGCCAGCCGTCGGCCAACAGGGCCATGGAGCCGAAGATCGCCCCGGCGGCCACCTCGATGACCATCATCACCGCGGTCAGGGCGATGACCAGGCGGGTGCGGCGCTCGTGGCGCTCCTGGGACACGCCCAGGAATTCGTGGTTGTGACCAAAGTCCTGGTTGCCGGCGGGCTCCAACTTAATAGCTCCTAACTAAGTTGATGATGCCTTCTTATACCCCCGGGCAAGCCGGGACGCAAGGGGGCGGGCGGGTATGCCTTTATTAAGGCACAGACGGTGGGGGGATGGAAAGGAGGGGTCAGACCAATGCGGCCCGATCCGGCGGCTTGACCCGCAGTTCCTATATATTTTAGGATTAAGGCAAAAAAGGGGAGAAAACCCTGCTCAAGCTAACCGTCGTCATTGCCACCATATGCCTGCTGGCCCTGGCCGCGCCGGCCCTGGCCCAACCGCCGGACGCCGACTCCTTCCTGGCGCCAAGCCCCATCCAGATTGCCCAAAACAAACCCCTGCGTGACTGCCCCACCGAGAACCGGGAATGCTATGCCGACGCGGGCAAGGGGGCCTACCTGGGAAAGGCGGAGTGCCCCACCTGCTGGAGTTGGAAGGACTTTGCCTGCGAGTTTTGCTGGGGCGACAAGGAACCAGTTAGCCGATGCAACAGCAAGTATTTGAAATGCAATGGCAATTGCTGGTCATGCGACAGCGGCCGCGACGGCTGCTGCCTGGACAAGGACGGCAAGGAGCACGGTAATTGCGAAAACCTCTCCAAGCTCAAGCGCGCGGGCGGATAGCAAGCCGTTTTAGTTAAAGTCCGGTGGAACCGGCTTGGCCTGGCCCAACCCACGCCGGGCTAGCCGCTCTCGGCGTGGGTCAAGGCCTCATCTCGAAGCTCTCGGGGTTTCCACATGACAACCCTGTTCCTGCCGCCCCCTTTGGCCGCGTAAAGCGCCTGATCGCTTCGCTCCAATATGCTGCCCGGCGAATCATCTTCGGCAAGACGCTCGGAGACCCCGAAACTGGCGGTCACGGTGAAACCGCGGCCACCTGCTTCGAAGCGAAGGCCCTCGACGTCTTTGCGTATTCTCTCGGCAAAGGCATAGGCCCCGTTCACATCCGTCTGGGGAAGGACGAAGCAGAACTCCTCGCCACCGTAGCGGGCAAGAATGTCCTCGGTGCGTAGTGCGCGCCGGCAGACATCCGCCACCGCCACCAGGACCTTGTCGCCGACACTGTGGCCATGGGTGTCGTTCACCAGCTTGAAGTGATCCAGGTCCATCATAATGGCCGAAAGCGAAAGCTGGTGGCGTACGGCGCGCTGGAACTCCCTGTCGGCCAGCAGGTCGAATTGCCTCCGGTTGTTTATGCCGGTGAGGGCATCCAGCACTGAAAGCCTTTCCACTTCCCGATAGAGCAACGAGTTTTCAAAAGCGATGGAGGCTTCGTTGGCGATGGCCTGGGCCAGCTTGGCGGCGGCTGGACTGAACGCGTCGGCTTCACGGCTTTCTAGGGTAAGGCAGCCGACCACGCGGCCGGGGGCGAAAAGATGCACCACCATCAAGGTTTGGCTATCAAGATGAACCCCCCACGGCTTGGCCTCGGGATCGTTACTTGCGTTGGGGATTATGATGGGCTGAACGGGAGGGCTGACCCCGTTTGGTGAAATGGTGGGCTTGCACGCCGCCGCACCGTCTCCGCCCGTGTCGGGCTCTTTCCCTTGGCCGCATGGAACCAGCACCCCGCCCTCGAAGAGATAAACCGCGCTGTGGTCATGGGGAACCAATTGCATCAAAATAGATTTAAGGTGTGAGGCTATTTCATCGATATCCAGCTTGGCGGTGAAAAATTCAAGCGCTTCGTGCAAAATATCCGCTTCTTTGCGAGCAAGGTTTTCGGCCTTTACCGCGCGTTCCAACTCCTGGTTTTTGTAGTAAAGTTCGCGGCTCTTTTCTTCGATAATTATTTCCGCCTGTTTTCTGGCAAGCCGCTCCCGGTCGAGTCTTTTTTGCAGTAGCTCGACTTTTTTCTCCATTATCAGGACTGCTTCGGCGCAATGAGGAACCTGGTCACCGGGGGGTCGGTCGCCATGGTTTCGCTGCTCACCTCCAGCGACTCTCCGTAATGATCTATGCAGGCGAGTATCAGTCCCTCGGCCAGGGGAGCCAAGTGGCGCTTGGATTCATAGGTCATGGTCATGGACCCCGGTTCCGGCACGTCGCAGGTGAAGGCGGGCAACTCGGCGTCCGGGTACAGCTTGCGCACCTCGACGTGGACGTACCCATCCACCCTGGGAAGGAACTCCAAACTGGAAGTGATCCCCTCGAAGAATTCGGGGAAGGAAACCAAGAATCGTTTGAACAGATGCCGGCCGAAAATTTTGAGCAGGTCGGGAACCGGGGTGCCGGTCATGCCGGAAAGGTTGGTTACCAGGGTGACCATTTCCTGGGGATCGTAATTGCCCACGGAGGTGTAGACCCCTCCCGAGGGCAGATCGGACATTTCCAGGAGGCTCTCGGTGGTCTCTGGGGATAATTTTTCATCGACCAGTTCCA
The DNA here is from genome assembly GCA_018819925.1 of Pseudomonadota bacterium. Lineage (GTDB taxonomy): Bacteria > Desulfobacterota > Desulfarculia > Desulfarculales > Desulfarculaceae > Desulfoferula. The sequence continues at coordinate 19,476 of JAHJPG010000014.1, read as the reverse complement.
TGAACTCGGTAAACACCATGCCTTTCATGGGCAGGCCCTCCTCTATGGCATGCAGGTTTACTTGAGCCAGCATCGCCCCGGACTCGATCGCGGACGACGGACTTGCAATTAAAATCACCCGTTACATGTACATATATTGTTCCTTCCTCACGCTCCTGCGGTCAATCTCTCATTTGGCGCTAATCGGCGGCCTTTTGGGCTTCGCCGCGCTCAATCCTGCCTCGCTATTGGGAAAAACTGGTAAGGCCAGAGGGATCCCCATCCAGCAAAAGCGATTTGTCGTTGCGAGGCCGGGCAGAGGCAAGCGCCCGGCGAGGCAAGGCGGTCCGGTCTGCCCGGCCGTGGCAATCTTCCGTTTCCCTCGTCATGCTTGCGTTGGAGGATCATCCCAAGCCGCCGTCTGCTATGCCAACCCCGCCCCGCCTGGGGGAATTGTTGGGTTTCGCTTCGCTCTACCCAACCTACACTATTCCTGAAAACACCCCCCCTTTGACTCCCCGCCCTCCCCTGGCCCACAATCTATAGACAGGGACCAGGGGCCGCGCCTAAATTCGCCGTGGCCCCCCAAAAAACCGTTTCGTAAGGCTGGCCGGGGGGTTGACATACCCCCTCCAATGCTTACCTTATGGTAGGTTTTTGTTAATCCCCCATATAACATGAGGTTTTATATATATGCGTTTCGACAAGTTCACTTTGAAGAGCCAGGAAATCCTGCAGGGGGCCATGTCCCTGGCCGACAAGCGGGGCAACCCCCAGATCGAGCCGGTGCACCTGTTGGCCGTGCTCCTGGAGGTCAGCGAGGAGATCGCCCGCCCGGTGCTGGGCAAGGTGGGGGCCAACGTCAACGCCCTGTTGGCCGAGGTGACCCAGGCGCTGGACAAGCTGCCCCAGGCCCGGGGGGCCACGGCCCAGGCCCACCTTTCCTCCGAGGCCACCCAGGTCTTGAACCAGGCCCAGGACATGGCCGAGAAGATGCGCGACGAGTACGTCTCGGTGGAGCACGTCCTGCTGGCCCTGGCCGAGTCCGACACCCCGGCCGGCAAGATACTCAAGGGCCAGGGCGTCACCGTGGACGGCATCCTGAGCGTGCTCAAGGACATCCGGGGCTCCCAGACCGTGACCGACCAGAACCCCGAGGACAAGTACGAGGCCCTCAAGCGCTTCGCCCGCGACCTCACCGAGCTGGCCGCCAAGGGCAAGCTGGACCCGGTGATCGGCCGGGACGAGGAGATCCGCCGGGTCATCCAGATTCTCAGCCGCCGCACCAAGAACAACCCGGTGTTGATCGGCGAGCCCGGCGTGGGCAAGACCGCCATCGTGGAGGGCCTGGCCCAGCGCATCGTGGCCGGCGACGTGCCCGAGGGGCTAAAAGACAAGAAAGTCGTCAGCCTGGACATGGGATCGCTCATCGCCGGGGCCAAGTATCGCGGCGAGTTCGAGGACCGGCTCAAGGCGGTCTTAAAGGCGGTGGAAGAGGCCGCCGGCACCATCATCCTGTTCATCGACGAGATGCACACCCTGGTGGGCGCGGGCAAGGCCGAGGGGGCCATGGACGCCAGCAACATGCTAAAGCCGGCCCTGGCCCGGGGCGAGCTCAGGTGCGTGGGCGCCACCACCATCAAGGAGTACCGCCAGAACATAGAGAAGGACGCCGCCCTGGAGCGGCGCTTCGCCCCGGTGCAGGTGGGCGAGCCCAGCGTGGAGGACACCATCGCCATCCTGCGCGGGCTCAAGGAAAAGTACGAGGTTCACCACGGGGTGCGCATAAAGGACAGCGCCCTGGTGGCCGCCGCCACCCTGAGCGACCGCTACATCACCGACCGCTTTCTGCCCGACAAGGCCATCGACCTCATCGACGAGGCGGGCAGCAAGCTCCGCATCGACATCGACTCCCTGCCCGAGGAGCTGGACGTCCTGGAGCGGCGCATCACCCAACTCACCGTGGAGGTGGAGGCTCTCAAAAAGGAGTCCGACGACGGCTCCAAACGCCGCCTGGACAACGTGCGCAAGGAGCTGGCCGACCTGAAGGAGGAGCGCGACACCCTCAGGGCCCAGTGGCAGGAGGACAAGGACATCATCGAAGGCGTGCGCCAGGCCAAGGAAAAGATAGAGCAGCTAAACGCCGAGATGGCCCGGGCCGAGCGGGGCAGCGACTACAACCGGGTGGCCGAGATTCGCTACGGCCAGCTTCCCGAGCAGGAAAAGGAAATGGCCGAGCGCCAGCAGCGCCTGGAGGACAAGGGCGCCATGGTCAAGGAGGAGGTGGACAGCGAGGACGTGGCCGAGGTGGTCAGCCGCTGGACCAACATCCCCGTGGCCAAGCTGGTGGAGGGCGAGCGCGAGAAGCTCTTGCAGATGGAGGAGCGCATCGCCCAGCGCATCATCGGCCAGACCGAGGCCATCGTGGCCGTGTCCAACGCGGTGCGCCGGGCCCGCTCCGGCCTGCAAGACCCCAACCGGCCCATCGGCAGCTTCATCTTCATGGGCCCCACGGGAGTGGGCAAGACCGAGCTGGCCCGGGCCTTGGCCGAATTCCTCTTCGACGACGAGCAGGCCATGGTCCGCCTGGACATGAGCGAGTTCATGGAAAAACACGCGGTGAGCCGGCTGATCGGCGCGCCTCCGGGCTACGTGGGCTATGAGGAGGGCGGCTACCTTACCGAGGCGGTGCGCCGCAAGCCCTACAGCGTGGTGCTCTTCGACGAGATCGAAAAGGCCCACCCCGAGGTGTTCAACGCCCTGTTGCAGATATTGGACGACGGGCGGCTCACCGACGGCCAGGGCCGCACGGTGGACTTCTCCAACACCCTGATAATCATGACCTCCAACATCGGCTCGCAGTACATCCAGGACCTGAGCGGCGAGGGCCAGCGCGAGCGGATGGAAGAGGCGGTGATGACCGCCCTGCGCGGCCACTTCAAGCCCGAGTTCTTGAACCGGGTGGACAACGTGGTCATCTTCCACGCGCTCACCCTGGAGCAGATCAAGAGCATCGTGGGCATCCAGCTCAAGCGGGTCAACAAGCTGCTGGTGCAGCGGGGCATCACCCTGGAGATCAGCGACGCGGCCCAGGGCCACCTGGCCCAGGTGGGCTTCGACCCGGTCTACGGCGCGCGGCCGCTCAAGCGGGCCCTGCAAAGCCAGGTCATGGACTCGCTGGCCGTGAAGCTCTTAGACGGCAGCTTCGGCGACGGCGACACCATCGTGGCCGACGTGGAAGAGGGCAAGGTGGTGTTTAGTAAGAAGTAGGCGCTGGAGACAGTGCTAGTTTAGATGACAGCCGCCCGGTTTCTGAGAGGCCGGGCGGCTTTAGTTTTGCTTTCATCCAACAATAGACGTCATCGCGAGGAGCATCTCGCAAGAGATGCGACGTGGCGAACTTCGCTTTCCCCCAGGCGGGAGGGGTTGCTGCTTGGAGGGCGGTTCGGCCTTGTCTCTTCAGCAAAGGCATGACAAGGGAAACGGAAGTTTGCCACGGCCGGGCAGACCGGGCGGCCATGTCCCTCCGCGCGCTTGCCTCTGCCCAGCCTCGCAATGACGACTATGGGCTGGATAACGACGGCCCGGGCCCCAAGGTTCTTTAATCCCCCCCTCCAGCAATAGCTGTCATCGCGAGGAGCATCCCGGAAGGGATGCGACGTGGCGAACTTCGCTTTCCCCCAGGCGGGAGGGGTTGCTGCTTGGAGGGCGGTTTGGCCTTGCCTCTTCAGCAAAGGCATGACGATGGGAAATGGAAGTTTGCCACGGCCGGGCAGACCGATCCGCCATGTTCCCCCGCGCGCCTGTCGCTGCCCGGCCTCGCAATGACGACTATTTTTTGATAATTGAATATTATGCCTTTTGCGTAACGGCTAGTTCTGGGGGGGCCATGAACCGACAATATTATGTCTACATCGTGACCAACAAGGGCAACGAGGTGCTCTACATTGGAGTGACCAACGACCTGGCGCGCCGGGTTTGGGAGCACAGGAACGGCGTGGCCGAAGGATTCACCAGCCGCTACAACGCGGGCCGCTTGGTCTACTACGAAGTGTTCGACGACCCCGAGAAGGCCATTACCCGCGAGAAGCAACTGAAGAAGGGGCCACGAAAAAGGAAAGTTGAGTTGATAGAGGCCATGAATCCCGGCTGGCAGGACCTGAGCGAAGAGCTGTTCGGCTGGGAGTGAGGAGGGCAGGCCCCACTCGGCCCTCCAGCAATAGCCGCCACCCCGCTGAGCACCCCGGCAAGAGATGCGGCGTGGCGATCTTCGCCTTCCCCCGTGGGCGGCCGGCCTAATCCGCCAGCTCTGGATAGAGGCGCTTAATGCAATCCGGGCAGATGCCGTGGGTGAAGTCGGCCTCGGAGTGCTCCTGAACGTAGCGCTCCACCGCCACCCAGGAGCCGTCGGGCTGGCGGATGCTCTTGCAGCTGGCGCAGATGGGCACCAGGCCCCCCAGCACCTTTAGCAGGCGCTGCTCCATCTGCTGCATGCGCCGGCTCATGGTCTGCAACAGCTCGATGGCGATGTAGGGGTGGCGCTCCATGGCCTGGCGCAGGTTGAAGTCCTGTAGGCACAGCAGCCGGGCCTGGCCCAGGGCCTTGACGCTGGCGGTGCGCACCGCGTCGCCCAGCACGGCCATCTCCCCGAAATAGGCCCCCTGCCCCAAACGGCGCAGCAGGCGCGGCGACCCCTGCTCCAGGCCCTTGATGACCTCCACCTCGCCTTCCAAGACCACGAAGAGGCGGCCGTCGCGCTCGCCCTCGGTGATGACCATTTCGCCGGGCTCGTACAACAGCTCCTCGGCCATTGCGTTTATTTCCTTGAGCTCCCGCCTTTTCATGGGGGCGAAAAGCGGCACCTGGGCCAGGATGTCGAGGCGGTCCATGCGTTTCTCCTTGAAGGGAGCCCCAGTTTATACCCAGGCGCCCACGGGGCTCAAGGCTTGGGTATAATGGGGGCAGAACTTAGCGCAAGGAGAGCAGCGTGAAAGACAGATCCTTCTCCGCCGCCCTGGTGTTGGGGCTTCTTATCGGGTTGGGGGTGGCCGTGGCCGGGCTGGCGGTGGGCCAGGCCTTGTACAAGGTAAAGGCCGCCGAGCGTTTCGTGAGCGTCAAGGGCCTGGCCGAGCGGGAGGTGGCCGCCGATCTGGCCATCTGGCCGCTCACCTTCAACCAGGCCGGCAACAACCTGCCCCAGCTCTACGACAGCCTGGAGAAGGACCGGAAGCGCATCCGCGATTTCCTCACCGGCCTGGGCTTCAAGGCCGCCGAGCTTTCCGACGCCCCGCCCCGGGTGACCGACTACTACGCCCAGGGCTACACCGGCAACCGCCTGCCCCCCAACCGCTACAAGATCGAGGCCTCCATCACCCTGAGCACCACCAAGGTGGCCCAGGTGAAGGCGGCCATGGAGAAGAGCGGGCAGCTGGTCAAGGACGGCATCGTGCTCAGTTTCGACTACGGACGCGGTGCCGAGTTCCTCTTCACCGGGCTCAACCAGATAAAGCCGGCCATGATCGCCCTGGCCACCAAGAACGCCCGGGCCGCGGCCGAGCAGTTCGCCCGGGACTCGGGCAGCGTGGTGGGGGGCATCCGCCGGGCCAGCCAGGGGCTGTTCACCATCCGCAACCGCGACGTCAACACTCCGGACATCAAGATCGTGCGGGTGGTTTCCACCCTGGATTTCTTCTTGGTCACTGATTAGGCCGGGCGCCCGGCCTGGGTGAGATATCCGGGCTGCCGGCCAGCCGGCAGGGCCCCTTCCCCGGCTTTCAGCTTTTCTTGCGCAGCCAGGGGCTGGAGGCCAGCAGATACAGGGCCACCCCGGCCCACACCAGGCCGAAGGTGAGCAGGCGGGCGGGGGAGACCGTCTCGTGGAACAGGCTCACCGCCAGGATGAACTGGATGCTGGGGCCCAGGTATTGCAGTGCGCCCACCGCGTGCAGGGGGATGCGCCGGGCCCCGGCGGTGAACCAGATCAGGGGCAGGGCGGTGACCACCCCGGCGCAGGCCAAGAGCAGGGTGATCTCCGGGCCGCCGCGCCAGAAAATCAGCTCGCCTCGGGCTCCGATCCAAATCAACCAGGCCAGGGCCAGGGGGGTGAGCAGGGCCGTCTCCACCAGGAGGCCGCCCACCGCCTCCACCTTCACCGTCTTGCGCAGCAGGCCGTAGATGCTGAAGCTAAAGCCCAGACTGAGGGCGATCCAGGGCACTCCGCCCTGGTTCAGCACCAGGTTAAGGGTGCCCAGGACGGCCAGGCCCATGGCCGCCAGTTGCAAACGGCTGGGGCGCTCGCGCAAGAAGATCATGCCCAGGGCCATGGAAGCCAGGGGCGAGATGAAATAGCCCAGGCTGGCCGAGAGCACCTGGTTGCTTTCCACCGAGTAGATGAAGATGAGCCAGTTGACCGCCACCAGGACCGCGCTGACCAGCAAGGTCCAACGCACCCGGGGGATGGCCAAGGCCTGGCGCAACGGCCTCCACTGGCGGCCCAGGGCGATGAGCGCCAGGCACACCGGCAGGGACCACACGATGCGCTGCCCCAAGATCTCCAGGGGGCTGGCCTGGCTTAACGCCTTTATATACAGAGGGAAAAGTCCCCACCAGGCGAAGGCGGCCAGGGAGAGCAGATAGCCCGTGGCGGTGTGGGAAGGGCGCTGCAAGTTTTCCCATCCAACCAAGTGGGGTGGAGAACCAGGGGCCCGGCGGCGGCCTGTACAAGCTTACGTCCCCCCGGGTCCCCGCGCCAGCCATTACCTCGCCGTTATGTTGGGTCTTTTGGGCGCCTCCGGGCGGCCCCATGGCCCGTATTGGTTGAACCATAATTCATTTCAGGGGGTTGCAGGGGCTTTCGCGGTTATAGACCCAATGAATACAATAGCTTGACTCCATGCGTCCCCTGTATTATCCTGCCTCTCTACTTATGCAAACTTGGCAAGCCATTGCCTGGGAGGAACAAGGTGAAAGACAAGCGCGACGCGGTGATAGTGGCCATGGGGCGAACCGCCATCGGTGATTTCGGGGGCTCCCTGGCCAAGGTGCGGGCCCACGACCTGGCCGCCCAGGTGATGAAAGCGGTGCTGGACAAGTCCGGGGTGGACCCGGCCCTGTTGGACGACGTTATCCTGGGCGACTGCGTGCAGGCCCCCGACGAGGCCAACACCGCCCGGACCGCCATGCTCAAGGCGGGCCTGCCGGTGGATGTGCCGGCGGTGACCATCCAGCGCCAGTGCTCTAGCGCCATGCAGGCCTTGGGGATGGCCGCCGCCTACATCAAGGCCGGCGAATACGACCTGGCCCTGGCCGGCGGCGTGGAGTCCATGTCCAACGCCCCCTACGTGAGCTACGACACCCGCTGGGGCGCCCGCCTGACCCACAAGGGCCTGCAGGACTCCATGTGGGAGATGCTGCACTCCGGCTCACCGCTGTTGGACCCTCCCGGCTACATCATGGGCCAGACCGCCGAAAACCTGGCCCGCAAATATGCCATTTCCCGCGAGGACCAGGACGTGGTGGCCCTCAGGAGCCACAACAACGCCGAGGCGGCCATCACCGGCGGCAAGTTCGCCGGCGAGATCGTGCCCATCGCCGTGCCCCAGCGCAAGGGCGACCCCAAGATGTTCGACACAGACGAGCACGTGCGCATGGGCCTGACCATGGGCGACTTGTCCCGCCTGAAACCGGCCTTCGCCAAGGACGGCACCGTGACCGCGGGCAACGCGTCGGGCCTCAACGACGGTTCGGCCATCTGCCTGGTGGCCAGCCGGGCCAAGGCCGAGGAGCTGGGGCTCGCCCCCCTGGCCAAGATCCACTCCTTTGCCGTGGCCGGCTGCCCCCCGGAGATCATGGGCTGGGGGCCGGTGCCCTCCACCCAAAAGCTGCTCAAAAAGACCGGGGTCAGCCTGAAGGACATCGAGCTAATCGAGCTCAACGAGGCCTTCGCCGCCCAATACCTGGCCTGCGAGCGCGGCCTGGAGCTTAACCGCGAGATCACCAACGTCAACGGCTCCGGCGTGGGCCTGGGCCATCCGGTGGGCTGCACCGGGGCGCGCATCGTCATCAGCCTGCTGGGCGAGATGAAGCGCCGTGGCAACAGCCTGGGCCTGGCCACCCTGTGCGTGGGCGGCGGCATGGGCATGTCCATGCTGGTGGAAAACGAATAAATGGAACTGCGGGGGGAAACTTTTTTGCAAAAAAGTTTCCCCCCGTGCGCCCCTTCAAAAGACTTTCCGGATTGCTTTTGCCGTGCAAAAGCAATCCGGGGTTTGAGGGCCATGCAACTTAACCACGCGGCCGCATTATCCCCTGCCCGGATCAGCTTTGCTGGTCCGGGCAGGGGATAATGCGCGAAGTTTTTTGGTAGGGGTTCCGGGGGACCCCTTTTTTTAAAAAAGAGGTCCCCCGGCACACTTCAGGAGGGGAACATGCAGTACGGACTGACTGAAGAGCAATTGATGCTGCGCGACACGGTGCGGCGTTTGGCGGTGGAGCAGATTTTGCCGGGCGCGGCGGCCCGCGACGAGAAGGAGGAGTTTGCCTGGGACGCGGTGGAGGTGTTCCGGGAGAACGGCCTGTTCGCCTGCGACTTCAAGGAGGAGTACGGCGGAGCCCAGATGGGCGTGTTGGCCTTTTGCCTGGCGGTGGAGGAGGTGGCCAAGGTCTGCGCCAGCTCTTCGGTGATTCTGCTGGTGCACGAGTTGGGCTCCATGCCCATGATGCTGGCGGGCAGTCCCGAGCAGAAGGCCAAGTGGTTCCCGGGGCTGGCCAGCGGCGAGCATCTGGTGGCCTTCGGCCTCACCGAGCCCGGGGCGGGCAGCGACGTTGCCGGGCTGCGCACCCGCGCGGTCAAGAAGGGCGACAAGTACATCATCAACGGCACCAAGCAGTTCATCAGCCACGCCGACGTGGCCCAGTACATCTGCATAGCCGCGGTGACCGACCCGGAAAAGGCACCCCACAAGGGGTCCCAGAGCATCATCGTGGTGGAAAAGGACGCCCCCGGCCTGAGCATCGGCAAAAAAGAGCACAAGATGGGCATCCACGGCTCCACCACCTGCGAGGTGATTTTGGAGGACTGCGAGGTGCCGGCGGCCAACCTGCTGGGCAGCGAGGGCGACGGCTTCCACATCCTCATGAAGACCCTGGACTTCACCCGGCCCTGCGTGGCGGCCCAGGCCTTGGGCATCGCCCAGGGGGCCTTGGACTACGCGGTGGATTACGCCAAGGAGCGGGTGCAGTTCGGCAAGGCCATCATCAAGAACCAGGGCCTGCAGTGGATGCTGGCGGACATGGACACCCAGGTGGAGGCGGCCCGTCAGTTGGTCTACAAGACCTGCGCGGTGTTCGAGCAGGTGCCCAAGGACCTGAGCCGGGTGCCGGTGGAGGCCATGCGCCTGTCGGCCATGGCCAAGCTCTTCGCCGGCGAGACGGCCATGAAGGTGACCACCGACGCGGTGCAGGTGTTGGGCGGCTACGGCTACGTGCGGGAGTACCCGGTGGAGCGTATGATGCGCGACGCCAAGATCACCCAGATATACGAGGGCACCAGCCAGGTGCAGAAAATGGTGATCGGCGGGTTGCTCTAGCAGACGGATTGCCCGGGCGGCCTGAGGGGGCCGGACCGGGCCCGCCGGGCGGCCGGGCTTCGGGCTTGGCCCCGGCATTGCCGGGAGGAGAGAGAGGCGGGAGCGTCCCTGAGGGGCGCTCCCTTTTTTTAAGGCGCCGGGCGGCACAGCCAGACCCCGCATGGCGGCGTTGTCAACATCGCTCGATCCTCGGGGTAGGCTGGCGACCCCCGCGTCCCTCGCTCGCCTTGCGGTGCCGCGAGTAAATTCAGACGGTTGTTTCCGCTAATCGGGGAGGGCGGGGTTTATCCCCGCCCTCTTTAATTACAGCCAATAGTCGTCATTGCGAGGCCGGGCAGAGGCAAGGCTTTGGCGGAACAGGGCCGCCTGTCCTGCCCGGCCGTGGCAATCTTCCCTTTCCCTGGTCATGCCTTGGTTCGCGAAACATGTCCCAAGCGCAACCTTCACTTTGCCTTATCGCTTGCAACCGTATTCCAGCCACGCCTTGTAGTTTTGATTGTAGATCGCCCGGTTCTTGGTGACGATGCCCTGGTACTTACGCAATTCCGCAACGGTAAGCTTTAAATTTTTTTGGTTGGTGCGGTAGCCTTTTTCCATCCAAGCTATACGATTTTGCTTGCCCTGCCACATCTTGGGTTCGTTGGGATAGTTTCTTTTCAATATTACAAGCTGCTTTTTCAAACTGGAGATGGTTTGACCGAGTTTGTTTAGGCTGGCTCTGTGTTTGATATAGTCCGCATGAAGGCTTTTATACGAGAACGTGTAAGTATTTATTTGTTTTTGGGCCTGTAAATATCGATAGCGCATCTCGTCGCAGCGAGAGCGCGCATCAGCCGTTTCATAGAAAAACAAAGTTGTTAAAGCCAGAAGACAAAGGAAGGCCGCTCGAATTGGCACCCGCATTTTAAGCTCCTAACCCGTTAGTTACTCCTTTATTTCGGAGATACGCAAGGCAGCATTGCCCAGGCTTGGTCACACCCACCCTAATATAATGTTGTCGAGTAAATCAAGTGAGCGCGGTCATGGGGATATGATGTCTGGTTTCCCGTTGCTCAACCGGCCCCGCGCTGTTTCTGAGATGAATTACCGGAATCGTGTAGGTTGGGTTGCGGGCGAAGCCCGAAGCTCAACAAGCCATTTTATCCCTTGATCACCGCCAGGGGCCTGGTCTTGGCCACCAGAGTGGCGATTCCTGCCCCGTGCATGACATTGACCACCCGGTCAACATCCTTGTAGGCCTCGGGCATCTCCTCGGCCAGGGTCTTGCCGCTGGCCGCGCGCACCGTCACCCGGCGGGCGGCCAGCTCGGCCCTTAGATCCCGGCCCCGGGCGGCCTTTTTGGCCTGGGTGCGGCTCATGGCCCGGCCCGCGCCGTGGGCCGCGCTGGCGAAGGTGTCGGCCATGGCCCGGGCGGTGCCCACCAACACGTAGCTAGCCGTGCCCATGTCCCCGGGAAGAAGCACCGGCTGGCCCACCGCCCGGTAGCGGGCCGGCAGCTCGGCATGGCCCGGCCCCAGGGCCCGGGTCGCGCCCTTGCGGTGGACGATAAGCTCCTTTTCTCTGCCACTTACCATGTGGAGCTCCCGTTTGGCCACGTTGTGGGCCACGTCGTAGACCAGGCCCATGCCCAGATCGGCGGGCCCCAGGCCCAAGACGCGGCCTATAACTTGGCGGCAGGCCTCGGATAGCATCTGGCGGTTGTTGAAAGCGAAGTTGGCCGCTGCGGCCATGGCGGCCATATAGTCTCGGCCCACCGGGCTGGTGGGCGGCGCGGCGATGAGCTGGCGGTCCGGGGGGCGCAGGGCGTCCTTGTCCTTGGCCAGGCGCTTGAGGTAGTCGTCGCATACCTGGTGGCCCAGGCCACGGGAGCCGGAGTGGACCCACAGCACCAGCATTCCCCGGCTCAGGCCAAAGACCTCACTGACCCGTGGGTCATATGTCTCCTCGACCCGGGCCAGCTCGATGAAGTGGTTGCCCGCCCCCAGGCTGCCGGCCTGGCCCCGGCCCCGTTGCAGGGCCCGGGGGCTGACCGCCTGGGGATCGGCCCCGGGCAAGGCTCCCCCGGCCTCGCAAAACTCCAGGTCGGCCATCGTGCCCAGGCCCCGCTTCACCGCCCAGGCGGCTCCCTGGGCAAGTATACGTTTCAGCTCGTTATCTTGTAGCTGGTCCGAGCCGCCCACCCCCACCCCGGCGGGCACCGAGGCGGCCAGGGCATCGGCCAGGGCGGCGATGCGCCCTTGGCCCAGGTCGTCGGCCATCAGCTTGGAGCGCAACAGGCGCACCCCGCAGTTGATGTCATAGCCCACCCCGCCCGGCAAAACTATACCGACCCGTGGGTCAAAAGCACCCACCCCGCCGATGGGGAAGCCGTAGCCCTGGTGAGCATCGGGCATGGCCAGGGCCGGGCACTCGATGCCGGGCAGGGAGGCCACGCCCTTGAGCTGGTTCAGGGTGCCGTCGCGCTCCAGGGCGGTGATGAGCTCGGCGTCGGCGTAGATCACCGCCGGGCAGTTCATGCCCCCTTCTTGGGGCAGCCGCCAGCGGTAGTCGTCTATCTTCTCCAGCTTGGCCATGGGTCGCGCCCGCTAAACGTCCAAAAACACCTCGGCCCGCCAGCGGCTGCCAATGGGCTCCACGCTGGCTTGGTGGTAAGTCACCGCTTTAACAGGTTCATTTAGCTGGTGCCGCTCACGGTCGGCGGGGATGACCCCCAGGCGGGCGGTGAGTTGGCCCGGAGTCAATTCCACCACCTTGACCGCCACGGTAATGAGCCCCTCGGCGTCCCACAGATAGACCACCTCGGAGAGCAGTTGCACCAAAAGCTCGACGTGATCCACCCCTTGCAGCTCCAGGGGCAGCCAGGCCAGCTGGCCGTCACGGGGGCCGCCGACCATCAGCTCGGCCAGGACCACCGGAGCGCTGGCGAATAGCTCCTCCAGGCTGTCGGCCTCCACCCACAGCCCCAGGTCGGCGGTGTGCTCCAGGGTTCCAGACCCGCTGGTCACTTTGGTCTCCGTGGCGGTAAAGGTTCTAACTTCCGGCCGGTTAGCGCCAGACAACCTCTAGGGGCTTGCGGGGGGGTATGCGCTGGTGGCGATATTTGGGCACCCCCAGCATCAGCGCGCCATGGGGGGCCATGCCCTGGGGCAGGTCCAGGGCCTGGATCATGGGGGGGAACACCGTGGCCGCGAAGTTGAAGTATCCGGCCCAGCAGGCCCCCAGACCCAGGGAATAGGCGGCCAGCTCCAGATAGCCCAGGGCCAGGGCGCAGGGCACCGGCACCATGCGGTTGTCCTTTTCCCCATAGGCCACCACCACGTGGGGAGCGCCGCGCAGGATGCGGTCCTCGCCGGCGTCCCAGGTGGCCACCGCCAGATCCAGGTGCATGGGTACGGCCACCTCGGGATGCTTGGCGATCATGTAGTGCATCCAGTCGACCACGATGCCCGCCAGGGGCAAAAGCTTGTCCCGCCCGGAGATGACCAGCCACTTCACAGGCTGGACGTTGTGGCCGCTGGGGGCGTAGCGGGCCATGTCCAGCAGCCGCTGTATGGTGCTCTGCTCCAGGGGTTGGTCCTTGTAGCGGCGGATGGAGCGGCGTCCCTTGAGCAGCTGGGCCAGTTGCTCGGGGTTCAGGCCGGCGGCGGCATCCAGAGGCAGGCACTGGCGGGGGGTTATGCCGCCCTGGGTCATGGCCTCGTGGGGGCACACGGCCACGCAGTGGCCGCAGTTGATGCACAACTCATCGAAATCGGCCGCCGGGGCGGGGAAGCCCTCCGGCCCATCCATAGTGATGATCCCTATGGGGCAGTCCAGGGCGCAAAGCCCGTCCTTTTGGCATTTCTCATGATCGACGACGATGCCCATGCTTCGCTCCTGCTGAAGGGTGGCCTAAGTTTTTTCCCGCATTGGCATCACCATAACATTGCCCCGGGGCCAAGGCCAGGATGATGCGGGGTGTTTTTATGCCTTGGCCGGCGTGGTGGCGGCAAGAGGCGTTACTTCGCCGAGGCCGGACGAAAACCACCCGAGGTTGTCCGGCCCCGGCATGGGGAAGCGGGCGGGGCGGCGGCGCGCCCCGCCCGCCTCCTCAGTTGCAGTCCCGCTTTATCAACTCGCCCAGGGCTATTATCACCTCGTCCAGGCCTTCTTTCATGGGCTCCCAGTCGTCCTTTTTCCAGGAGTCGCCCATGAGGTTCACCGCGTCGGCCAGATCCTGGTTTCGCTCGATGTTGGCGATGTCGGCCAGGGCGTTGATCAACTGGCCCAGGGTCTTGTCCAGTTCGCTGCCCCGCTCGATACTGCCTATCTTGGCCAGGGCCTCGGCGGCTTGATCCAGAGTGACGGCCATCTGCTCCAGGTCCCCGCAACTCGGCAACTGATTGGCGGCCATGGCCCCAACCGGCGCCAGGGACAGACAAAGGGCCAAGGCCAGTGAGACAATCCAAACGCGTTTCATTGAGGCCTCCCGTGCAATTAATAATGGAAAAACAGCAGTAATAATAACTCCTAGATACTAACTATGGTAGCGGATTTTTTGTGGGCCAGTCAAACGCGCATAGCCCCTTGACCATGGCCCGGCAACTGTCCTGGGTGGGCCACGACACCGCGCGCACCCACGCCGGCCACGGCGAGGAATGCGCGACAAAATTATCGATGAATACAGGGGGCTGGCAACGAGACAGGTTGGGCCACGGCAAACTGCCGCATGGCTCTTGGCGGCCCGGCGGGCGGTCTAGTTGTGCGGACATGCCGGGTGGCGGCGGGCCTCGGCGGCCCGGAGCCGCCGAGGCCCGGACCGCCGTTGGCCTGCCTTAATTTTTCTTGCCGTCCTCGTAGCCCTTTTTAAGGTCCTTGGCTCCGGATTCCACGCCTTGCACCGTGTCGCCGGCGACTTTGCCGGTGGTGTAACAGCCGGTCAAGGCAAAGCTGGACAGGCACAAGAGCAGAGCGGCAATCACCAAACGCTTCATTTTGTTCTCTCCGTTGGGTCTGCTTGAGGGCTCCAGTTGCGCGAACGGCTGGGGCCGGGGCCGGCGGTTCGCGGGACACGGCTCCTAATCAAACACAAACGCCGCCCCAGGGCAAGCCCTGGCGGTCTTAAAAAGCCGCCGCTGGCGGGGGGGGGGCACCTTGGGGCCGATGCACGGCGCTAGTGCGCCAGACAACCAGTTTATTTAATTTAATGTTTACTGCCGATTGTTTTGATGGATTTCCCCGGACCCGCTGCCGGGCATGCGCCAAGGTGAAAATTGATCATTAAATCTCCACAGCCCCCGCCCGCAGCACCAGCGGCGGGTCCACCCGGGCGTCCACCACCGTGCTGGCCGGACCGCCGGGGGTGGGGCCGGCGTCCAGGAGCACCTGGCAGCCGTCCAGCAGGGCCGGGTCCAGGTCCCGCGCCCGGTCGGGGGCCGGCTGGCCGGCCAGGTTGGCGCTGGTGGCGGTGATGGCCCGGCCCAGGGCCAAGGCCAGGCCCGCGGCCACCGGATGGGGCGAGCAGCGCATGGCCACCCCGCCCTGGCTCACCAGGGTGGAGTGCAGCCCCGGCCGTGCGGCCAGCACCACGGTCAGGGGCCCAGGCCAGTGGCGGGCCATTAGTTCCCAGGCGGCGGAGGTTATATCTTGGGCCAGGTCCCGGGCCTCCTGGGCCCGGGTCAAAATCAGGCCAAAAGGCTTGTCCAACTCCCGGCCCTTGAGTGCCGCCAGGCGCTCCAGGGCCAGCGGGTTGGCGTAGTCCGCCGCGATGCCGTAGAGGGTTTCGGTGGGGTAGATGACCAGGCCGCCCTGCAGAAGCTCCAGGGCGGCCCGGGCCATAAAGGCCGGGTTGGGGCGTTGGGGGTCCAGGTCCAGGACCAAAACCGGCATAGGCTGCCTCCTCAGGGATTGGGGCCTGGGCCTAGCCTAGCACGGCCAGACCCCGGCTTCCCCTCAGTCCGGCAAATCCGAGGTGCAAAAGGCGCACTTGGTTGCCTTCAGGGGCACCTGGGACAGGCAATAGGGGCACTCCTTGCTGGTGGGCGCGGCGGGCGGGGCCTCCTTGTCCTTGCCCTGCAGGCGGTTCATGCCCCGCACCAAGAGGAACACGCACCAGGCCACGATCAAGAAGCTGATCACCGTGTTGATGAAGGCCCCGTAGGCGATGACCACCGCCCCGGCCTTGGTGGCCGCTTCCAGGGAAAGATAGGGGCCGGCGGTGGCGCCCTCTTTGAGCACCACGAAAAGGCTGGAGAAGTCCACGTTGCCCAGAATCAAGCCTATGGGGGGCATGATGACGTCGGCCACCAGGGACTTGACGATGCTGCCGAATGCCGCGCCGATGATGATGCCCACTGCCATGTCCACCACGTTGCCGCGCATGGCGAATTTTTTAAACTCGCTCCACATCACCTTGCTCCCGTTAGAAAATTTCCTGCCACGCCCCATGTAAAGCCCTCGGGCGGCCGGCTGAAGGCAAAAAGGCCCCCCGCCGCCGCAGCGGAGGGCCTTGCTGGCTCGTCCTGGCGCCGTCCAGGGCGAAACACCATCTTAATTCCTGGGCCGGCGTTCCTTGGCCTCGTCCACCCGCAAGGCGCGTCCCTGCAACTCCTTGCCGTTCAGGGCCCTAATGGCCGCGTCGGCTCCGGCGGATTCCATCTCCACGAACCCAAAGCCCCGCGACCTGCCGGTGGCGCGGTCGGTAACCACGTTGGCCGAAAGCACCTCGCCGTAGGCGGCAAAGGTTTCGCCAAGCTCTTCGGACGTAAGGCTAAAGGGAAGGTTACCGACAAAAATCTTCTTGGCCATGTCTCTGCAACTCCTTAACATGGTACTCTCTGCGCCGCCGAACTAGCCCTCGGCGGCATCGCTGGCCCGGACCTGGGCCCCGACCGTCTATATTATAAATTCTCGTTTAGCCCCGAGGCATTGTCAACAAACCACTCTTATCATGGGCAAAATATTTCCCCCCCGAAAACTGGGCTTTATCCTCACCCCGGGGATTTGTTACAATTCCTTTATGGTGATCAGGTCTTACTTTAGCCGGAACGCTGCGGGCGGCCGGCCTGGGAGGGGCTCATGAACCACACGGTTGCTTATGCCGGGGGCGTGTATTTGTTGGTCTGCTGTTTGTTGGGGGGCCTGATGGCCAGGCGCAAGGGCGACTATTTCAGCCGGGGCTTTTGCATCAGCCTCATGGCCGGCATCTTCGCTCCCATCTTCTTCGCCTTTTCCCCCACCAGCCACGCCCGCCAGGGCGATGAAAAGGACCAGCACCTGTGGCACGTGTGGGGAGTGTTTCCCACCATCACCCACGTGCTGGTGGTCATGATCGTCTGGTTACTCGTGGCCAGGGCCTAGAAGCCACCCGGCCTAAATTGAAACGGCCAACCCCCTTGGGGGCTGGCCGTGTCGCGTTCCAATCAAGTTTTTTCTTGCCCGGCACAGCCAGGCGACACCGCCAAAGCGGCCCACGGGCAGATGGCTGTGCCGCCCGCCCGCCAGCTATCCCTGGGTCAGCTCCTGGTCGGCCCTCCTCACCTTTTCGGCCATCTCCACCCGCCTGAGGGCCAGACGCCCGGCCAGATCCACATCGCTCAGGGCCAAAATCTGGGCGGCCAGCACCCCGGCGTTGTAGGCCCCGCCCTTGCCTATGGCCACCGTGGCCACCGGCACCCCGGCAGGCATCTGCACCGAGGCCAGCAAGGCGTCCAGGCCGTTCAGGGGGCTGGAGTCGATGGGCACCGCGATCACCGGCAGGTCGCTCTGGGCGGCCAAGGCCCCGGCCAGGTGGGCGGCCCATCCCGCCCCGGCCACCAGCACCTTCAGCCCCCGCTCGACCGCGCCGCGGGCGTAGGCCGCCGCCTCGGCCGGGGTGCGGTGGGCGCTCATCACCCGCATCTCATAGGGCACCTCCAGGGCGCGCAGGGCCTTGCCGGTCTCGGCCATGACCTCCTTGTCGCTGGCCGAGCCCATGACCACCCCCACCAGGGGCCCGCCCGAGGAGGTCCGGGCCAGTGCCCGGTGGCCGATGTCCCGGCGCAGGTACTTGCCCTCCCAGGAGATGAGGTCGCAGGCCTCATAGGCCCGCTCGATGGCCTCGGCCACGTTGCGTCCCAGGGCGGTGACTCCCAGCACCCGCCCACCGGCGGTGACCAGTTCGCCGTCCACCAACTTGGTGCCGGCGTGGAACACGGTCACATCCTGGCACAGGGCCGCGTTCTCCAGGCCCCGTATGGCCTTGCCGGTCTCGTACTTGCCGGGGTAGCCCCCCGAGGCCAGCACCACGCACACGCTGGGCTGTTCGGACCACCGGACCTCGGCCTGGTCCAGCTTGCCCTGGGCCAGCTTTAGCAAAATGTCGGCAAGGTCGCTTTCCAGGCGGACCAACAGGGGCTGGGCCTCGGGGTCGCCGAAGCGCACGTTGAACTCCAAAACCCCCATCTCGCCGTCCGGCGTAATCATCAGCCCGGCGTAGAGAATGCCCTTGAAGGGATGGCCCTCTTTGGCCATGCCCTGGATCATGGGCCTAATCACCTGATCCATGGCCTTCTCGGTTATGGCCGGGGTGACCACCGGGGCCGGGGAGTAGGCCCCCATGCCGCCGGTGTTGGGTCCGGTGTCGCCCTCGCCCGCCGCCTTGTGGTCCTGGGAGGAAGGCATGGTGACGATAGTCTCGCCGTCGGTGAAGACCAGGAAGCTGGCCTCCTCGCCGGTGAGCATCTCCTCCACCACCAGGGTGTCCCCGGCCGCCCCGAAGGCCCGCTGCTCCATGACCAGGGCCACCGCCGCCTCGGCCTCGGCGGCGTCCCAGCACAGGATGACCCCCTTGCCAGCGGCCAGGCCGTCGGCCTTGACCACCAGGGGCCGGTGGGCCTGGCGCACGTAGGCCTTGGCCTTGGCGGGGTCGGTGAAGACCTGGTAGCCGGCGGTGGGCACCCCGAAGCGGGTCATGGCGTCCTTGGCGAAGGCCTTGGAGCCCTCCAGTTGGGCGGCATGGGCGCTGGGCCCGGCAACGGTGAGGCCGGCGGCCTCGAACTCGTTGGCGATGCCGGCCACCAGGGGGGCCTCGGGACCCACCACGGTCAGGTCTATGCCCTTGTCCAGGGCGAAGGCCTTGAGCCCGGCGATGTCGTCGGAGCTAATGTCCACGCACACCGCCTCGCCGGCCATGCCCGGGTTGCCCGGAGCGCAGTAGAGCTCCTCCACCGAGGGGCTCTGGGCCAGCTTCCACACCAGGGCGTGCTCCCGCCCTCCGCTGCCGATGACCAGTACCTTCATCTCGCCTCTATCCTCCTTATGGCCGCCCGGCCCCACCCCGGAGCCTGATGGCCCCAGGCTATTTAGTTGTGCAAAACCGAACCAAAGGCCGTTGCCTAGACCTGCTTCTCCAGGTAGTCGGCGATGGCCCCGTCGTAGCGGTTGGTCAGGCGGAAGGCCTTGGCCGCCAGCTTGCGCCGGGTGGCCAGGCTGGTGTTGCCGCCGCTGGTCTGCATCTCCGCGATTACCAGAGAGTAGTCCGCCGGGTCGGTGACCACGGTGACGTCGGCGCAGTTCTTGGCCGAGGCCCGGATCAGGCAGGGCCCGCCGATGTCGATGTTCTCGATGGCGTCTTCAAAGGTGCAGCCGGGCTTGGCCACCGTGGCCTCGAAGGCGTAGAGGTTCACGCACACCAGGTCGATGGGCGCGATGTGGTGCTCGGCCAACTGGGCCCGGTGGGCGGGGTCGTCCCGGCGGGCCAGGATGCCGCCGTGGACCCGGGGATGCAGGGTCTTGACCCGGCCGTCGAGCATCTCGGGAAATCCGGTGATCTCGCTGACCCCGGTCACCGGCACGCCGCCGTCTTTGATGGCCTTCATGGTGCCCCCGGTGGAGATGATGGTCACCCCCATATCGGCCAGGGACTTGGCGAAATCCACCACCCCGCCCTTGT
>JAHJPG010000013.1 GCA_018819925.1 Pseudomonadota bacterium | reverse complement strand
CCAAGCCGGCTCCGGCGGCACCGGCCAAGGACTCGCCCTTCAGCCTGCCCAGCCAGGGCCAGGGCCAGGGAACCCCGGCTCCGGCGGCAGCGGCCCCGGCCCCGCCCCCGGCCCAGGGTCAGGGCAACAGCCCCTTCGCCCTGCCGGGCAAGGACGCGGCCCCCGCCGCCGCCCAGGCCAAGCAACCGGCCCCCGATGGCAGCCCCTTCGCCCTGCCCGCCAAACCGGCGGCCAAGCCGGCCTCCGCCACGTCCCAGGCCCTGGTGGACCAGGGGGTGGCCCTGGCCCACCAGGGCAAACTGGACCAGGCCCGGGAGGCATTTTTCGCGGCATTAAAACAAGACCCGGCCAACGCCGTGGCCTGGAACAACCTGGGCCTGGCCCTGCGCCAACAGGGCCAGTTGCAGCAGGCGGCCCAGGCCTACCAGAAGGCCATCGGCGCCGACCCCTCCTACGCGGTGCCCTACAAAAACCTGGGGGTGCTTTTGGAAAAGGCGGGGGAGCGGGCCACGGCGGCCAAGGCCTACCGGCGCTACGCCCAGCTGGCTCCCCAGGCCCCGGACGCGGCCTCGGTGACCAAGAGGGCCGTTTGGCTGGAATCAAAGCTCAAGTGAGGAAAATGAGGACACACCCAATGTTTGCAACGCGTATCGCCGGCGGCCTGCTGGCCCTGGCCCTCATGGGCCTGTTGGGAGCCTGCGCCGAGGTCGGCAAATCCGTGCCCCAAGAGGTGGGCGCGGCCTTCAAGGACGGCCAGAAGCGCTACGTGCTCACCAACGGCTTGAACCTGCGCCAGTGCCCCAATACCGAATGCCGCATCCTGGCGGTGCTGCGCCAAGGGGACATCGTCCTGAGCATCGGCGAGAAAAAGGGCTGGTCCCTGGTGGAGGCGGCGGCCAGCGGCCAAAAGGGCTGGGTGGCCAACCGCTACCTGGGCGCGAACCCGGGGCAGACCCCACCGCCCGCCACGGCCAAGTCCCCGGCCGAACCGCCCCCCCTGCCCAAGGAGCAATGGGGCGCGCCGGGCTCGGCCCCGCCTCCGGTTAAAGAGCAATACGGCAAGTAGGGCGCAGCCCGCATATTTCATGAAGATTGGGCGGCATAGAACAACGATTTAATCTTTGCGCGATCTTTATGAAATAGCGTTAGCCCCATCCGGGTTCAACCCGCACAGGGCCCGGCACAGCCAACCCCAGGCAGACAAGGCGTCCGGCAAGCGAGGTCTGCGGGCGTAGCCAGAGCGCTACGTCGAGGGCCGAGCGCAGCCGGCAACGCCGTATGCCGGGGGCTGGCGCAGCCGGACGCCCGGCCTTCATGAAATGTGCGGGCTACGGCTTTGTGAAGCGGAAGCTGTCCACCACCCTCTGGAAGGCGCCCAGGTTGGCCTTGTAGACCTCGGTGGGCGCGCTGTAGCTCACCAAGAACAGGTAGCGGCCCTTTTCCACCCCCACCTGGGCGTGGCCGAACTCCACCTGTTGGCCGGCGCTGTCCTTGGCCAGGTAGGAGGCCAGGAAATAAGGGGCCTGCTGCCCGGCCATGGACGCCTCGCCCTTTTTCAGAAGCTTGCCCTGGGGCACCCGGCTGATCTGGGCCAGGATGTCCTTCATCTGGCCCATTAGGGAGGTTCCACCGGCGTCCTTGTCGATTATCTGCACCAACAAGGCCACCTCGTAGGCCGGGGTTCCCTTGGGGCCGCTGATAAGGTAGTCGCGGTTCTTGGTCAACTCCCAGGACCAGGCGCTGGGCACCTGGAAGGCGAAGCCGAAGTTGGGCTCGTTGATCTCCTTGTAGCCCTGGGGCGCGGGGGAGGCGGCCGGAGCCGGTGCGGCCGGGGCGGGAGGCGCTGGTGCTGGTGCCGCCGGGGCGGGCGCGGCGGCCGCCTTGTCCGGGGCCACGCTGAACTCGGCCTTCTGAGCCTGTTCGCCGTCCAGGAAGAACTCCACCTCATACTTGCCCAGGGGCCAGCCCTTGGCCGGGGGCGAGAGCTTGAAGCTCACGTAGGCCCCTTCTTTCAGCTCCACCTGGTCCTCGGCGATCTGGCGGCGCTGGCCTTCAAGATAGTAGAAGACCGCCTTGACCTTGGTGCCCGCCGGGGCGGAAGACACCTTGGCCGTGGCGTAGATGGGCCCGGATGTGGGGGGCACCTGGCTCACCACCTGAGTGGGGGCCATGGTCTTGGGGTCCACCGCCGTGGCGATCTTGGGGTCGCTCAGGCTGGCGGTGGAGCAGGAAAAGGAGCCCTCGCAAGCGGCGAGGCCGGCCAGGGCGGCCAACAGCAGGCAACAAATCAAACGTGGCAGGCGCATTTTGCTTTGTCTCCCTTGGCTAGGACGGCAGCGGCAGGCTGACGCCGTTTATCGATTTTATACCAGCTCAATCAGAGAGGCACGCCTATAAAACCGGGCCGAAGGAGCGAACCTGCCCCCCTGCCCGGCTTCCGCCGCCCTCCTGAAATGCCATCCCCCCTCTCGAGCCACGACTCACAAACCATCCCGACCCTGGCCGGCGTGGCGGCGGCCTTGCCGGAACAAGGTGGGCGGCAGGCTGATTGTGGTTTATTTACACATTGTGTAAATAAACCTAAACAATGTGTAAAAATATCATTGACCCGGTCTGGCCCGATCTTTTACTGTGGTTTAAATGAGCCAACCCATGGTTGTGAGCATGCGTGACACTCCCCAACCATCTGAACCAGGAAGCCAGCCAAAACAAGTCCCAGCGCGGCGTCCAGAGCATCCACCGGGCCATCGGCCTTTTGCGCATCGTGGTGGCCCACAACGAACGGGGCATCAGCCTGGCCGCCCTGGCCCGGGAGTGCGATCTGCACGTGGCCACCGCCCGGCGCATGCTGGGGGCCCTGGAGGCCGAGGGGCTGCTGGCCCACGATCCCGCCACCAAGCTGTATCACCTGGGCATAGAGCTTTTTTACTTCGGCGCGGCGGCCCACCAGTTTCAGGTGCGCGACCGCTACCGCCACACCCTGGAGCGCATAGCCCGCCGCACCGAGGACACGGTTTTCCTGTCCATACGCTCGGGCAACGACTCCCTGGTCATCGACCGGGTGGAGGGCGCCTTCCCCATCCGCACCCTCACCCACGAGGTGGGCCAGCGCTCCCCCCTGGGCATAGGGGCGGGCAGCACGGTGCTGTTGGCCACCATGCCCGACAAAAAGGTCCGGGCCGTCATCCAGGCCAATCAGCGCCGCTATCTCAACTACAAAAACAGCACCCCCGAACAGGTGTGGCAATCGGTGAACCACTACCGCCAATTCGGCCACTCGCTCACCGGGGGGGTTTTCATTCCCGAGGCGGTGGCCATGGCCCGCGCCGTGCATGACGCCTCGGGAGAGGTTGTGGCGGCCATAAGCGTGGCGGCCATTCGCCAGCGCATGGGACCGGAGCGCCGCGAAGAAATCGCCGCCATTTTGCAGCAAGAAATTGAAGCCATAGACAAGCCAAACGGCTGACGAACTGGCTAGCGCCTTGGAACCGGAGGGAGCCGCCTTGGAGGGGGTTCAGTTTATTTGTGCATAGCGAGAGGTAACCATGTCTGGGATTTGTTTTATGCTGAAAAAGGCGGGTCTGGTCTTCACGGCCATGGCCCTGTTGCTGGCCCTTAGCTTGGCCCCCGGCTTTGCCGCGGACAAACCCAAGTTCGGCGGCGGCATCACCGTGGGTCTCAACACCGACCTGACCGCGGTGGACCCCCACACCAGCGTGGCGGTGGTCAACGCCATCGTGCTGCACCACGTCTTCGAGCCGCTTCTGGCCTACGGCGAGAAGCTGGAACTCATGCCCGTGGCCTGCGAAAGCTGGGAGGCCAACAAGGACTGCAGCGTCTACACCTTCCACCTGCGCAAGGGCAAGCTCTTTCATAACGGCCGGGAGATGGTGGCCGAAGATGTGAAGTTCTCCCTGGAACGGGTGATGGACCCCAAGGTCAGCCCCCGGGCCAAGCACTTCAGCAGCGTGACCGCGGTGGAGGCCAAAGACAAATACACCGTGGTGGTGAAGCTGAACAAGCCCTTCGCCGGCTTCCCCCACCTGCTGGCCTACATCAACCCGGTCATCGCCATGGTCCCCAAGGAGGAGTTGGCCAAGCAGGGCGGAATCTTCAAGGACCACCCCATCGGCACCGGCCCCTACATGTTCGCCGAGTGGAAGCCGGACCGCTACATCCTGCTTAAGAAATTCGACAAGTACACCGGCCCCACCGGGGCGCGCAGCGGCCTGGGCGGCGAGCGCATCGCCTATCTGGACACCATCAAGCTGGTGCCCCTGCCCGAGGAGTCGGTGTCCATCATGGCCCTGCTCAACAAGGAGATCGACCTGTTGCAGTACTTCCCGCCCAAGTACGTGGAGAAGTACAACAAGGACTACGCCAAGAAGGGCCTGAAGCTCAACGAGGTCCCCGGTCTGTCCTGGTATCAGGTCTATTTCGGGGTGGGCAAACCGGTCACCAACAACCTGAAGTTCCGCCAGGCCTGCGCCTATGCCATCGACCTGGACAAGGTGACCCAGGCGGCCTACCTTGGTCACGCCAGGAGCAACCCCTCGGTCATCGCCCGGGGCAGCGTCTACCGCACCGACTACCACGACACCTGGTACAAGTATGACCCGGCCAAGGCCAAGGCCCTGCTCAAGGAGGCCGGCTACAAGGGCGAGCCAGTGGTCCTGGACACCACCAAGAAGTACATCGCCATGTTCCGCCAGGCGGTGGCGGTGCAGGCCGCCCTGCAGGCGGTGGGCGTCAACGTGAAGCTCAACGTGGTGGAGTGGCCGGTGCTTCTAAAGAAGTGCGTGAAGGGCGACTTCCAGATGCTTTCCTACGGCGCGGGCGGCGCCCCCAACCCGGCCCTGGCCTACGCCTACCTCAAGCGCTCCGGCTTGGAGGACACCGTTCCCCGCCTGAAGGAAATCAAGGAAGCGGCCTTGATGACCGCCGACCTGGGCCAGTTGCAGAAGCTCTACGAGGAGGCCCACCGCATCACCTACGAGCAGGTGCCCTGGATCCAGCTTTACAACTACAACTACCTCCAGGCCCACTGGAACTACGTGAAAGGCTACAAGACCATCAACACCGGCTTCCCCATCCTTTGGGGCGTGTGGCTGGACAAATAGGCGTTTTTTAGCACGCGTCCCGGAGGAGCCCCCGGCGGCTCCTCCGGGACGCCCTCAACCCTGGCGGCGGCCCAACCATGCTCAAATATATTTTAAAACGCCTGATCTACCTCATACCCACCCTGATCCTGGTGGCGGCCTTGGTGTTTTTGCTCATCCACATGATTCCCGGCGACCCGGCGGCGGTGATCCTGGGGCCGGACGCCACCGCCGAGGACGTGGCCTCGGTGCGCGAGGCCCTGGGCCTGGACCGGCCGCTGTACGAGCAGTTCGTGGTCTGGCTAGGCAACCTGGTGCAAGGCGACTTCGGGGTGTCCATCCATTCCAAGCGCCCGGTCATCGACTCCATCGGCGAGCGCTTCCCGGTCACCCTGTGCCTCACCACCCTGGCCCTCATATTCGCCCTGATAATCGCCCTGCCCTCGGGGGTGTTGGCCGCAGTGCATCACAACACCAACAAGGACTACCTGTTCATGATCGGGACCATCCTGGGCGTGTCCATCCCCGGCTTCTGGCTGGGGCTCATGGCTCTGTTGGTGTTCTCGGTGCAGTTGGGCTGGTTTCCCTCCACCGGCTTCGTGGCCATGTGGGAGGAGTTCTGGGAAGGCCTGCGCTACATGATTTTGCCGGCAATCACCCTGGGCCTGTTCATGGCCGCGGTGGTGGCCCGCATGGTGCGCTCCTCCATGCTGGAGGTGCTGCGCCTGGAATACGTCACCCACGCCCGGGCCAAGGGCCTGAGCGAGTGGAAGGTGGTAACCAAGCACGCCCTCAAGAACGCCTTCGCCCCCACCCTGACCACCATCGGCATCCAATACGGCATGCTCCTGGGCGGGGCGGTGGTCACCGAAACCGTGTTCAGCCTGCCCGGGCTGGGCAAGTATCTGGTGGTGTCCATCTACATGCGCGACTATCCGGTGGTCCAGGGCTGCATATTGTTCATCGCCCTGGTCTACGTGCTCATAAACATGATCGTGGATCTGCTCTACGGCTACTTTGATCCGCGGGTCCAATACTCATAGGGCGGCGCCAGTGTTTTTGCAAAGATTTCTGCACAACCCCATAGGGATGATCGGCGTGGCGGTGATCGCGCTCAACATCTTCATCGCCGCCTTCGCGCCGGTGTTGGCCACCTACAATCCCCTGACCATCGACGTGGCCCATCAGTCCGAGGCCCCCTCGGACCAGCACTGGTTCGGCACCGACGAGTTCGGCCGCGACATCTACAGCCGGGTGATCTACGGCTCGCGAATCTCCTTGTACATCAGCCTGCTCTCGGTGGCGGTGGCCACCCTGTTGGGCGTGGCCATCGGGGCCTCCTCGGGCTATTACGGCGGCTGGCTGGACAACATCGTCATGCGCATCATGGACGCGGTGATGTCTTTTCCGGCCATACTTTTGGCCATCGGCATATTGGCGGTGTTGGGCCCCAACCTGTCCAACGTGGTGCTCGCCCTAGGCCTTGTGTACACCCCGCGCTTCGCGCGCATCGTGCGCGGCTCGGTGCTCTCGCTAAAGGAAAAGGAGTTCGTGGAGGCCTCCCGGGCCATCGGCAACGGCGACGCCTACATCATCTTCCGCCATATTTTGCCCAACTGCACCGCGCCGCTCATCGTGCAGGCCACGGCCAGCCTGGCCTACGCCATTTTGGCCGAGAGCATGCTCTCCTTTTTGGGTCTGGGCGCCCCGCCCCCGGCGCCCTCCTGGGGCAACATCCTTTCCGACGCGCGCAACTTCATGATGGACAACGCCATGATGACCGTGTTCCCCGGCCTGGCCATCACCCTGGCGGTGCTGGGCTTCAACCTGGTGGGCGACGCCCTGCGCGACGTCCTGGACCCCCGGCTCAAGTGACGGCCATGGAACCACTGTTGAGCATAGAGAACCTGGAGGTCAGCTTCCACACCCGCCAAGGCGTGGCCCGGGCGGTGTGCGGGGTCAGCTACGATATCGGCCGGGGCGAGGTGCTGGGGGTGGTGGGCGAGTCCGGCTCGGGCAAGAGCGTCACCGCCCTGTCGGTGCTGCGCCTGGTGCCCTATCCCGGGCGCATCAGCGCCGGGCGCATCAAATACGAGGGCCGCGATCTGCTGGCCCTGCCCGAAAAGCAGATGCGCCGGGTGCGCGGCGACCGCATCTCCATGATCTTCCAGGAGCCCATGATATCGCTGAACCCGGCCTTCACCATCGAGAACCAGCTCACCGAGGCCCTG
>JAHJPG010000012.1 GCA_018819925.1 Pseudomonadota bacterium | reverse complement strand
TTTGCCTAGGCCCAGCTCGGTCGGACCCAACAATGGCCCGGCGGCCACCAGCACTCCCCGCTCCACCAGGCCCTTTAGCTCGCGCACGTTGCCCTGGTAGTGGCGGCCGGCCAGCAGGCTTTCGGCCTCCGGGGTGAATCCCGTGAACTCCTTCCCGTACTTCATGGCCATCTCCCCCAGGAAGTGGCGGGCGATGGGCAGGATGTCCTCCCGGCGGCGGTTAAGGGAAGGCACCTCCACCTTGATGACCCCCAGGCGGTAGTAGAGGTCCCGGCGGAAGCGTCCCTGGGCCGCCAGGCTCTCCAGGTCCTGGTTGGTGGCCGCCACCACCCGCACCCGGGCCTGGCTGGGCCGGGTGCCCCCCAGTTTGTAGTATTGGCCGCTGTCCAGAAAGCGCAGCAGCTTGGCCTGGGCCTCGGCGGGCAGGTCGCCCACCTCGTCCAGGAACAGGGTGCCCCCGGCGGCCTGCTCCACCAGGCCCTTCTTGCCTCCTACCTTGGCTCCGGAAAAGGCCCCAGGCTCATAGCCGAACAACTCGCTCTCGATGAGGTCCTTGGGCAGGGCAGCGCAGTTGAGCGCCACCAGGGGGCCCCGGTGCATGGGGCTCTGGTAGTGCACCGCCGCGGCGATGAGCTCCTTGCCCGTGCCGGTCTCGCCCAGGACGAGCACCGGGGCGTCGGGGCTCTTGGCCACCCGCCGCACCAGCTCCATGACCCCCTGGATCTGGTGGCTCTCGGTCACCATGCAGGGCAGGTTCTCCATCAGGCAGCGCTCCTGCAGGGCCCGCACCTCCTTGCGCAGGCGGATGCTCTCCAGGGCGTTGTCGATGGTGGTCTTTAGCGAATCCATGTGCAGGGGCTTGACCACGTAGTCGTAGACCCCTTGGCGCATGGCCGCCACCACGGTGTTCACGTCCTCGTAGGCGGTGATCATGATGAACAGCATTTGGGGGTGCAGGGCCTTGATGCGCCCCAGGGCCTCGACCCCGTCCATGCCCGGCAGGCCGATGTCCAACAGGATCAGGTCCGGGGTTTCGCCCCGAAGGGCCTCCAGGGCCGCCTCGGCGGTGGCGAAGGCCTTCACCCGGTAGCCGGTCAAATTCATCACCACCGCGTCGCGGATGAATTCCTCGTCGTCCACTACGAAGATGCTGTAGTCGAGCATGGTCTCCTATCCGTGGGAGTCGTAGCCCCAGTAGGCCGAGGCGGGCAGCTCCATGGTGAACATGGCCCCGCCCCAGCGGCTCTCGCTCACGCCCAGCTTGCCGCCGTGGTCGCTGACGATGCGGTGGCACAGGCTAAGGCCGATGCCCGAGCCCTCCCGGCGTCCGGTGAAAAAGGGGTCGAAGACCTTTTCGCGCAGCCGGGGGGGAATCCCGGGGCCGGAGTCGGACACCCGGATGAGTATGCGGTCCATCTCCAGGGACGACTCCAGGGCGATCTTCTTTTCGCCCGGGGCCTCGGCCAGGGCCTGCACCGCGTTGGTGATGAGGTTCATGAGCACCTGCTCCAAAAGCTGGCCGTCGGCGTGGGCCAGGGGGAGCTGGTCGGCCAGGGAGGCCTCCAGGCTGATGCCCGCCTTGCGCAGGGTCACCGCCGACAACTCCATGACGTTGCTCACCACCTGGTTCAGGTTTATCAGCGACACCCTGGGAGTGGTGGGCCGGCTGAAGTCCAGCACCCGCTTGATGACCGCCTCGATGCGCGCGCTGGCCGCCCGCATCTTGGCCACGATATCCTCCACCTCGGGCATGCCCCCGGTCTTGCCGCTCAGGGCGCTGAGATAGAGGTTGATGCCCGACAAGGGGTTTCTTATCTCATGGGCGATGCCCGCGGCCACCCGGCCCAGGGAGGCCATCTTGTCCTGGATGCTCACCAGGCGCTCCAGCTCCTTGGCCTTGGTGATGTCCAGCATGATTATCAGCCGCCCCGCCTGCCCTTGGTAGACGATGCCCCCTCCCCGGCAGTGCACCCAGCGGGCCGCGCCCTGGCCGCCCGCCAAAAAGCCCAGGTCAAGGTCTTGGCCTTCTTGTGCCTCGGGGCCGCCCGGCTTCTCCGGATTCTTGGCCAGCTCCAGGAACTTGCCCAGGCGGGGGTCGCCCCTGGGGCCAAGGGAGGCCAGGTCAAAGGGCGTCTCGGCCGGGCCCAGGATGCGCCAGGCCTCGGGGTTGCAATAGACCGCCCGGCTCTCCTGCACGATGGCGATGCCAACTTGGGCGTTTTCCACCAGGGTGCGGAAGCGGCGCTCGCTCTCGGCCAGGGCCTGGTCCATCTCCCGGCGGCGGGTGATGTCCTCGTAGGTGCATAGCACCCCCACCACCCGGCCGCGGGGACTGCGCAGGGGGATGCGGTTGGCGTCCATCCACAGGATGGAGCCGCCGGGGCCCTGCTGGGGCTCGATGACGTGGTGCCGGACCTGGCCGGTGGCCATCACCTCCTGCTCGGCCCGCTCCAACAGGGGAGCTTCGGCCGGAGAGCGGGGCAGCTCCGCGTCGCGCAGGCCCTTGATCTGGGCCGGGTCGTACAGGCCCACATGGGCCGCGAAGGCCCGGTTGCAACCCAGATAGCCTCCTTGCCGGTCCTTCCAGAAAATGAGCTGGGGGATGTTGTCCATGACCAGGCGCAGCATGCCCCGGGAGCGTTGGGTCTCCACTTCGGCCTGGCGGCGGCGGCGCTCGGCCTTCAGGCTCTGGGAGATGATGTAGAGCTCCAGCAGGGCCACGATGCCCACGATGGCCAGGCTGACCCAGGTGAGCCGCCCGGTGATGAGAGCCATCTGCTGGGAGACGTCTTCCACGTAGATGCCGGTGCCCACCACCCAGCCCCAGGGGGCGAACTCCTTGACGAAGCTGACCTTGGGCACCACGTGGGCCGGGTCGTCCTTCCATTGCCACATGTAGTCCACGTAGCCCTGGCCGCTGTTCTTGACCACCCGCACCACCTCGCTGAAAAGGCGCTTGCCGTGGGGGTCGCGGAAGCCGGCCACGTTTTTCCCCTCCAGGTCGGGCCGGTAGGGGTGCATGACCATGCGGGGCTCCAGGTCGTTGACCCAGAAGTAGTCCTTGCCCTCGGATCCGTAGCGCATGGCCCTGAGTTGGGCCTTGGCCTGGGCC
Source organism: Pseudomonadota bacterium (assembly GCA_018819925.1). Taxonomy (GTDB): domain Bacteria; phylum Desulfobacterota; class Desulfarculia; order Desulfarculales; family Desulfarculaceae; genus Desulfoferula. Next base: position 12,830 of record JAHJPG010000012.1, on the reverse strand, counting down.
TGGGCCTGGGCCCGGCTCATAAGGCCCGCTTTTTCCTGGGCCTGGTAATAGGCCAGCACGTCCCAGGCGCTCTGGGTGAGTTCGCGGATCATCTCCCGCTTGCGTTCCATGAAGGCGTTTTCCACGGAGGGAAGTATCACCACGAACAGGGCGGCGGAGAACAACAGAAGGGTGAGCAGCGAGGGCAGCACCAGGCGCAAGAGAGCTCCGGGCCACCAAGGGCCCGGCGCGGCCTGGGTTTGGCTTGCAGAGGCCGAGGCGGACATGGACCATGCTCCCGCTGGGGGTGGGGCGTCGCGGCACGGGCGCTGCCCCTCACATGGTTCCATTTTGCCGCCGCGATATCAAGCGGGGAAATCGGCGGCGGGGAGGCGGGTTGGCCGCCGGATGCGCGAGCGCGCCGCCAATCCCACCGCCGGGGCGCCTGGGGAGATGACAGGCGGCGTGGCCTCCGGCCCCACGCAAAAGGGGCGGCGCGAGCGCGCCGCCCCGGGTGATTCGCCGTGTAGGGCCTAGCTCTTGAGCGCCTCCAAGTCGGCGTAAAGCTCCAGGGCCTGGGGGTTGGCCAAGGCGTCCTTGTTCTTGACCTCACGGTCGTGCACCACGTTGCGGACCGCCAGTTCCACCTTCTTGCCGCTGATGGTGTAGGGGATGTCGGCCACGGGGATGATCTTGGCCGGAACGTGGCGCGGGGTGCAGCTGGTGCGGATCAGGGTCTTTATCTTCTTGACCAGCTCGTCGCCCAGCTCATAACCGGGATTGAGGCGCACGAACAGGATCACGCGCACGTCGTTGTCCCAGTCCTGGCCCACCACCAGGCTGTCGGCGATCTCGGCCATGTTCTCCACTTGCCGGTAGATCTCGGCGGTGCCGATGCGCACGCCGCCGGGGTTCAGGGTGGCGTCGGAGCGGCCGTACATGACCACCCCGCCCTCGGGGGTCACCTCGCAGAAGTCGCCGTGGAACCAGATGTTGGGGTAGACGTCGAAATAGGCGGCGCGGTACTTGACGCCGTCGGGATCGTTCCAGAAGTTGATGGGCATGGAGGGCCAGGGTTTGACGCAGACCAGCTCGGCCTTTTCGCCCACCACCGGCTTGCCCTCGTCGTCCCAGCCCTCCACGGCCATGCCCAGGCCCCGCACCTGCAATTGGCCGGCGTACACCGGGCCGATGGGGTTGCCCAGGGCGAAGCAGCCCACCAGGTCGCTGCCTCCGGAGATGGAGCTGAGGCACAGGTCGCTCTTGATGTCGCGGTACACGTAGTGGAAGCTCTCGATGCTAAGTGGCGATCCGGTGGAGAGAATCGCCTTGAGGGCCGAAAGGTCGTACTGCTTGCCCGGCTTGAGCCCCTCGTTCTCGATGGCCGCCAAATAGCGGGCGCTGGTGCCGAAGATGGTCATGCCCTCATCGGCCGCGAACTTCCACAGCACCTCGGGGCCGGGGTAGAAGGGCGAGCCGTCGAAGAGCAGCAGGGTGGCCCCCAGGGCCAGAGAGCTGACCAGCCAGTTCCACATCATCCAGCCGCAGGTGGTGAAGTAGAAGATCTTGTCCTCGCGTTTGAGGTCGGTCTGCAGGCCCAGCTCCTTGAAATGCTGCAACAGCACGTTGCCCGCCCCATGCACCATGCACTTGGGCACCCCGGTGGTGCCCGAGGAATAGAGGATGTACAGGGGGTGGTCAAAGGGCAGTTGGGCGCAGTTGAGGCCGGGATTGCCGCTGCCGGCCACCAGATCGTCGAAGCGCTTGGACCCGGGCACGATATTCAGGTCCGGGTTCTCGCTGGTGAAGGGCACCACCACCACCTGCTCCACGCTGGCGATCTCGGCCTTTATCTGGGCCACACGCTCCAGGGAGCTGAAAGTCTTGCCGCCGTAGAAATAGCCGTCGGCGGTGAAGAGCACCTTGGGCTGAATCTGGCCGAAGCGGTCCATGACCCCCTGGAAGCCGAAGTCCGGGCTGCAAGAGGACCACACCGCCCCCAGGCTAACCGCCGCCAACATGGCCACGATGGTTTCGGGGATGTTGGGCATGAAGCCGGCCACCCGGTCGCCGGGCACCACCCCGAACTCCTTGAGGGCGGCGGCCAGCCGGGCCACCTGGCCGTAAAGCTCGGCGTAGGTCAGGCTGCGCTGGGAGCCGTTTTCCGAGCGAAAGACTATGGCCGGGTGGTCGTCGCGGTGGCGCAGGAGGTTTTCCGCGAAGTTGAGGCGCGCTCCGGGGAACCACTGGGCCCCGGGCATTTTGTCCGGGTCCTTAACCACCTCGGAATAGGGCTGGGTATGCATGACCCGGAAAAACTGCCACACCGCTTCCTGGAAAGCCGCGATGTCGCTCACCGACCACTCGTACAAGGAAGGATAGTCCTTGAAGTCAGTTCCGTGTTTGTCGTTTACGAATTCGATAAACCGGCTCAGATTGGTCTGGGCCACGCGTTGGGCCGACGGTTCCCACAATTTTTCGGCCATGGATAATCCTCCCTATCTTGACGATGCTAAATTTTTCTCGGCCCCACCTGCCAAGCGAACCAATGCAACTCTCCAGATGTCGCCCTGGAGCCGCAAGCACCTTAGCAAGCCTGGGGCGGGAAGGCAAAAAAAACCGCATACCCTACCTAAGCACTTGGTTTTTCTCTCTGGGGAGTGAGTGGCCAGTCATAGGAAACCGCAACAGTAAGTGCCTATTATCATGGATAATACCACTTTGACTTGCCCGCCGGACAAGGATATAGCCCTAAGCCTGAATAAATTTTTCCAATGCGGATCATGCGGGCCATTTTTTTGGCTTGGCCCCATCTCCAGCGGGCGGCCTGGGCTCCGGAGCGCCCAGGCCGCCCGGCGGCGGCCCGGCCTTGGCCTAGGCCCGATCGGACAAGCGGGCAAAGCAAAACCGGGACTCACCTCCGGGTTTCTTATCAAGGGCTCTATCATTTATAGGAGGACGGCGATGGCGAGTGAACATCTAGCCATGTGGCAAGGTCTGGGTTTGGACCTGGCCGCCCACGACCAGTTGCTTGAGGTGCTGGGCCAGGGCTACCAGCAGGTTTTTTTGACCCAGCAGGATCGGCCCCAAGGCATGGAGTACTTCAATTTCGTGATGAGCGAGGTGCACGGTCTGCGCATCAAGGAGCTGTTGGACGGCAAGGCCGAGGGCAAGAAGGTCATAGGCTCCTTTTGTGTGTTCGTGCCCGAGGAGATCGTGCTTGCCGCCGATGCCACCCTGGTGGGCCTGTGCACCGGGGCGGATTTCGCCGCCGACCTGGTGGATCAGATGCTGCCCCGCAACACCTGCGCCCTTATCAAGAGCGCCTTCGGCTTCAAGCTGGGCAAGGTCTGCCCCTACTTGGAATCCGCGGACATGATCGTGGGCGAGAACACCTGCGACGGCAAGAAGAAGTCCTACGAGACCCTGGGCGGCCTGGTGCCCAACCTCTACGTCATGGACCTGCCCCAGGTGAAGTCGGCCGAGGGCCGGCAACTTCTGGCCGCCGAGTACCAGCGCTTCAAACAGGCGGTGGAGGAACTCACCGGCGTGGAGATAACCGCCCAGCGCCTAGCCCGGGGCATCGAGATCGTCAACCAAAAGCGCCAGGCCCTGCACCGCCTCTACAAGCTGCGCGCCTTCGATCCGGCCCCCATCTCCGGCCTGGACGCCCTGCTCATCAACCAGGTTTCTTTCTACGACGACCCGGCCCGCTTCACCGAATCGGTGCACAAGATCTGCGACGAGTTGGAAGGGCGCATCGCCAAGGGCCAGGGCGTGGCCCCCAAGGGAGCGCCCCGCCTGCTGTTGTCCGGCTGCCCCATGGCCGTGCCCAACTGGAAGCTGCCCTGGATCGTGGAGAGCTCCGGCGCGGTGGTGGTGGGCGAGGAGTCCTGCGTGGGCGAGCGCGGCACCCGCAACTTGGTGCGCCCCCGGGGCGATAGCCTGGAGTCCATGATGGAGGCCATCGTGGAGCGCTACTGGCGGATCGACTGCGCCGTGTTCACCCCCAACCCCGAGCGCACCGAGCACGTAGAGCAGATGGCCGCTGATTACGGAGCCCAGGGCGTGATCCATTATTGCCTTCAGTTCTGCCAGCCATACCAGATGGAAGCGCTGCCCTTGGAGAAGAAGCTGGAGAGCCAGGGCCTGCCGGTGCTGCGCGTGGAAACCGACTACAGCATGGAGGACGTGGAGCAGCTCAAGACCCGGGTGGAAGCCTTCCTGGAAATGCTGGCCTAAGCCTTTTGCGGCGGGTCCGGGGCATGCTCCCCGGGCCCGCCGCCATCAGCCTCTTGCCAGGCGGCCCGCCTTGGGGCAGGATTGACCTGCCGGGATAGACACCGAAATCCTTGAGCATTGGCCGATGGGGAGCAAGGGGAGCCGCATTTGTTGGAGACAAGCCATCAGCGCCGGGAGTTGGACCTGGGCGGGCATATGCTCACCATTGATCTGTTGCTGCCTTCCCGGCCACGGGGCGGGGTGGTTTTGGCCCACGGCCGGGTGGACGACCTGGACCATCCCAGCCTGAAGGCCGCCGCCCAAGGCGCGGCCCGCCAGGGATGGGCCGCCCTGCGCTTCAACTTCCCCTACCGCCAGCAAGGCCGTAAGGAGCCTGATTCCTTTGCGGTGCTTTTGCAAAGCCACCTGGCCGCCTGTGGCTGGCTGGCCGGTCAACTGCCCCAGGGCGCGCCCCTGGTGCCGGCGGGCAAGTCCCAAGGCAGCCGCACCGCCTTGGCGGTTTTGGAGCACCTCCCCGCGGCCGGGGTGATCCTGTTGGGCTATCCATTGCATGGTTCCCGGAGCCGCCGGCCAAGGCCCGGCGAGCCCTTGGCCCTGTTGCGCTTGCCCCTGCTCATGGTCCAGGGCCGCCGCGATCCCCTGGCCCGTCCCGAGGTGCTGGAGCCCTTGTTGGCGGGGCTCCCTGGTCCGGTGCGTTTTTGGTTGGTGCCCGGGGGCAGCCACTCCTTCGCGGTACCCGGCGGGCCACGGCGGCAAGAGGAGGTCTGGGGCAAGCTGGGCCGGGAGGTGGAGAGCTTCTTGGCCGGTTTGGCCCCGGCGGGCCAAAAGGCCGTTGAATAGCCTTGCCTGCCTTGTTACATTGTTTATGACCCACCGCATGGAGCCCAAGACAAGGTAGCCGGGGCCTCACGCCTCCGGCACAGAGGCGCATCAATGGATAAACAGGACGACAAAGACCGCTTTTGCGCGGCCGAGATTAGGACCGCAACCTCCAGCTTGGAGGGCTCGGCCATGCGGGTGCTCTCTGGGGCCGCCGACCTGGGCGATCTGGTGGACTTCCTCTCCCTGGTGCTGGACAACGTTTATTCGGGCATCATCGTCTGCGACTCCGACTGCCGCATTGTTTTCATGAACCGGGTATACGGCGAACTCTTGGGCACCGACCCCACTAAAGTGGTGGGCCAATACCTGGAAAAGTATTTCCCCCACACCCGCATGCCCCAGGTGCTCTCCACCGGCCGTTCGGAGCTGGCCCAGCGCTGCTCCCTCAAGACCGACATGCCCATGCTGGTCAACCGCATCCCCCTCAGGGTCAAGGGTCAGGTGGTGGGGGTGATCCTGCAAACCATCTTCCGGGACTACACGGCCATCACCGACCTGATCTCCCGCCTCCAGGGACTGGAGAGCGAGGTCAAATACTATAAGAAGGGCCTGGACCGGGTGCTCTCTCCCCTGTACAGCTTCGAGAGCATCGTGGGCTCCAGCCCGGTCTTGGCTGGGGTGAAGGCCGTGGCCGCCAAGTATGCCCGCACCGAGGCCCCGGTCTTGATCACCGGGCCCACCGGCACCGGCAAGGAGATGTTCGCCCACGCGGTGCACAGCGCCTCGCCCCGGGAGCGGGGACCCTTCGTGTGCGTCAATTGCGCGGCCATCCCCCGCGAGCTGCTGGAGTCCGAGCTGTTCGGCTACGAGTCCGGGGCCTTCACCGGGGCCAGCCGCAAGGGAAAGGTGGGCCAGATCCAACTGGCCCACATGGGCACCCTGTTCCTGGACGAGATCGGCGAGTTGAGCGTCAAGGCCCAGGTCAAGCTCTTGAGGGTGCTTGAAACCAAGATGCTCGAGCGCTTGGGCGGGGTGAAGCCGGTGGCCGTGGATTTCCGCCTGGTGGCGGCCACCAACCGCGACCTCAAGGAGATGATGCGCCGGGGCGAGTTCCGCGACGACCTTTACTACCGCCTGAGCACCATGGCGGTGGGCATACCTCCCCTGAGCCAACGGGGCGGCGACATAGAGGTGCTGGTGCGGCACTTCCTGCTGGCCATGGATCACCCGGAGCTGCCCGTGAACCCCCAGGCCATGGATGCGCTAAAGAGTTATAGCTGGCCAGGCAACGTTCGCGAGCTTAAAAACGTTATAGAACGTGCCGTTAGCCTTAGCGAGGGCAAGGAGATAGGCCTGGAGCAGCTGCCCCGGGAAGTTTTGCACCTTGGCGCCGAGGATAGCCAGGTGTACGAAGATTCGGACAGTCCCTTGGTTGAGCAAATGGCCCGCTTTGAAAAACGGGCCTTGGAACGCGCCCTGCGCCTGAACCTGGGTAACATGACCAAGACCGCTAAAATGCTGGGTATTTCTCGCTCCACCCTCTATGAAAAGTGCCGCCGGTTCGATTTGGGCGAAGCCAATAAAACCGTCTGAGGCCTCTGGCCGGCGCAATCTGTCCGGCAAATAGGACATGTCCGGCAAATCGGACGCCTAGGTATTTTCACCTGATAATGCTTCCTGCTTTTTCTGCTATGGTCTCGACAAAACTTTTCCGTATAACATCTTGATCTTAATTTACAAAACAAGTTGTTCCCGCTGTGGGGGCCGAGGTTGGGCCTTTTGGCATACTTATTGTTACATGATTCGCAAATACAAAGTACAAGGCCATATCATTCGTTATTTTGGAGGAAGAATGCGATGACAACCTACCGGGTTTCGCGAAAGGACTTTGTCGTCCCCCGGTGTTCCGACGCATGCCCCGCTGGGGTTGACGTTCCCCGCTACATTCGGGCGGTCAAGGACGGCAACTTCGACCAAGCGGTGGCGGTGCTGCGTGAGCGCCTGCCCCTGCCGGTGGTATGCGCCGACGCCTGCTTCGCCCCCTGCGAGGACGTTTGCGCCTACAAGCAGTTTGGCGATCCCATCGCCATTCGGGCCATAAAGCGGGCGGCGGTGGACCACGGCGGGGACGCCTGGAAGACCAAAAAGGCCAAAACCAAGGACACCGGCAAAAAGGTGGCCATCGTGGGCGCCGGTCCGGCCGGACTTACCGCCGCCTACTATCTGGCCGGCCAGGGACACAAGGCAACCATCATCGACGCCTTCCCCAAGCCCGGCGGCATGATGCGCTACGGCATCCCCAGCTACCGCCTGCCCGAGGCCCGCTTGGACCGCGACGTGCAGGACATCCTGGATATGGGTGTGGAGTTCAAGGGCTCCACCCTGGTGGGCAAGGACATGGACCTGGCCCAGCTCAAGAAGGATTTCGACGCGGTTTTCGTGGCCAGCGGGGCCAACTCCTCGGCCCGCATCCAACTGTCCGGTTCGGACAAGGACGGTGTGCTCTGGGGCTGGGAGTTTTTGCGCGACGTGGCCCTGGGCCAGGCGCCTGCCGTGGGCCAGAAGGTCGTGGTGGTCGGCGGCGGCAACGTGGCCATCGACGTGGCCCTCACCGCCAAGCGCCTGGGCGCCAAGCAGGTGCAGCTTTTCTGCCTGGAAAAGCGCGATGAAATGCCCGCCCACCCCTGGGAGGTCAGCCTGGCCGAGGACGAGGGCGTGGTCATCAACAATTCCTGGGGCCCTCAAGATGTCCTGGGCGAGGGCAAGGCCAACGGGATTTCCTTCCAGGCCTGCACCTCTGTTTTCGACAAGGCCGGCAAGTTCAGCCCGGTCTTCGACGAGGGCGTCACCACCCACGCCAACGCCGACACCGTGATCCTGGCCATCGGCCAGAGCCCGGTGCTGGACTTCGTGGACGTGGACGGCGTGCAAACCGCTGGTAACCGCATCCAAGCCGGCCAAGACCAGGCCACCGGGGCCGAGGGCGTCTTCGCCGGCGGCGACGTGGTCACCGGCCCGGCTTCCATCATCGGCGGGGTGGCCCAGGGCCGCCGGGCCGCCGAGGCCATCGACAAGTACCTGGGCGGCTCCGGCGACATCAGCGAGGTTCTGGCCGCGCCCGAGGACGAGGTGGAGCTGACCCCCCTGACCGGCGAGCTTTTACCCCGTCAGGAAGTGCCCCATCTGAAAGTCTGGGAGCGGGGCGACAACTTCGACCAGGTCGAGCAGCCTCTGTCCGCCAAGGCGGTGGCCGCCGAGGCCAACCGCTGCCTGCAATGCGATGCCCGCACCTTCGAGGTTGTCCTGAACACGGAGTATTGCAAGGAATGCGGCTATTGCGTCGAGGTGTGCGGAGTGGAAACCTTCGGACCGGCCGAGGCCTTCAACCTGAAGGGGTATCGGCCCATGGAGGTGAAGTCTCCCAAGTGGTGCGTGGGCTGCTTCAAGTGCTTCTTCTCCTGCCCCGACTTCGCCATCGGCGTCGTTGAAAAAACCGCGTAGCCCCGGGAGGTTTATGCGATGAAAAGATTTCTAGAAACAGGCAACTTTGCCATCACCGAGGGCGCCATCCTGGCCGGGTGCCGCTTCTTCTGCGGTTACCCCATCACCCCGGCCACCGAACTGGCCGAGGCCATGAGCAAGCGCCTGCCCCAGGAGGGCGGCGTGTACTTGCAGGCCGAGGACGAGTGCGGGGCCATGCACGTTTGCATCGGGGCCTCCCTGGGCGGCATGAAGGCCATGACCGCCACCTCGGGACCCGGTTACATCCTCTATGCCGACCCCTTTGGCTGGGCCCTGGGCTGCGAGATGCCCCTGGTGGTGGTCAACTCCGGCCGGGTGGGTCCGGTCAGCGGCATCACCGGCGCTCCGGGACAGGGTGAGTTCTACCTGACCCGCTATCCCACCCAAGGCGGCAACTTCGAGTGCATCACCCTGGCCCCCAACTCCGCCCAGGAGGCCATGGCCATGGTGGTGGAGGCCTTCTATCTGGCCGAGCGCTTCCGCATGCCCATCACCGTGCTGGGCGACCAGCTCATCACCGACGGCTTCGAAGACATCACCGTCCCGGAAAACGAAGACGAGATGAAGGAGATGGGCTTTAGGACCTGGCCGCGCGGCTCCTGCGCCGGGCCGAACTTCTACCCGTTCACCGATGACCTGGACATCCCGCCGGTGCAGATGGGCTCCGGAGCCGGAGGCCTTTGCTCCGACTGGACCCCCACCGAGGAGGGCTACGACATCGAGGAGGTGGAGGCCCACCACAAGCACGCCTACCGCCTGATCTACAAGGTGCGCAACCATCGCGACCTGTTCAACCACCTCTACGAGAAGAAGTACATGGACGACGACCCCGATCTGGTGGTGGTCTCCTACGGCACGCCTTCCAGGGTGGTAAACACCGCGGTGGACAAGGCCCGCTCCCTGGGCATGAAGGTCGGGGCCCTGAGGCTCATCAACCTCTGGCCCTTCCCCGACGAGCACTTCACCCGCAAGGCCAAGTACCTGACGGTGGAGCTCAACTGGGACGGTCAACTGGTGCGCGAGGTGCAGCGGGCCACGCCCAAGGATTCCGAGGTCCACTTCCTGGGCACCTGCGGCGATCTGCCCACCATCCCCGATCTGCTGGAGAACTTTGAGAAGCTACTGAAAAACCAGCCCCTGGAGCGCAAGGGTTGGGAGTTGGAGGCGTGGTAATGCAGTACTCATCCGCCACCCTTATAGATAAGTACCTGCGGACCCGCAAGATCCCCAGCACCGCCTGCTCCGGCTGCGGTCTGGGCATCAACCACAAGGTGGTCATCCAGGCCATCGGTGAGTTGGGTCTGGAAGTAAACGACATCATCTGGGGCACCTCCATCGGTTGCGCCGGCCGCCAGACCTTCGCCACCTGGAAGGGCGACGGCTTTGCCGGCACCCACGGGAGGGTCTACGCCATCGCCCGCGGCCTGCGCATCGCCCTGCCTCCGGAGAAGAAGATCATCTGTACCGTGGGCGACGGCGACGCCTTTGGCATCGGCCTGATGCACTTGATCCACTCCGCCCGTTCCAACTGCGACATGACCGTCATCGTCAACGACAACCTGGGCTATCAGTCCACCGGCGGTCAGTTCGGCTTCACCACCCCCCAGGGCGCCAAGACCGACTCCAGCCCCTACGGCATGTTCGAGCACAACCTGATGAGCGACGGCATGGACGTCATGCACATCCTCAAGGGCGCCGGGGCCACCTTCCTGGCCCGCCACGTGGCCATGGACGGCCAGCGGGCGGTGGAGAGCGTAAAGAGGGCCATCTTGAACCCGGGCTTCTCCCTGGTTCACATGCCCTACCCCTGCCCCACCAACTTCGCCTCCCGCGAGCTGGGCTCGCGCAACCAGGTGAACATCTACCGTTGGATCAAGGAGCGGGCCAAGCCCCTGGAAGAGGCTGACGAAAACACCGTGTGGGCCACCGGCGTCTGGCACGATGCCTCCGGCTCCCGGCCCGAATTCAGCGAACACGTCTGGGGCTCGGTGAACAAGATCAGAAAGACGGGTGCGCTATGAAAGACAGACTGGAGATAGTGGCCAGCGGTTTCGGCGGCCAGGGCGTGGTGCGCCTGGGCCAGGTGTTGGGCGAGGCCGCGGTGAAAGAGGGCCTGAGGGTTACCATGCTCAAGAGCCACGGCACCGAGATGCGCGGCGGCTACGTGCGCGCCCAGGTGGTGCTTTCACCCAAGACCATCGACAGCCCCATGTGCGAAACCCCCGACTTCTTCATCGCCCTGTCCTCGGCGGCCTACAACCGCTTCAAGGACACGGTGTCCGTCTCCGGGGTTATCCTGTTCGATCCCGCCTTCGTGGAGGAGATCGACGAGACCCTGGAATGCGCCCACCGGGAGCTGCCGGCCAAGCAGTTGGCCATGGATAACTTCGGCCGTCCCATCTTTTCCAACTCCATAGCTCTGGGGGCCATGGCCAAATTGTTGGATGGGGAAATGGATAAGGAAGTGATCCTGGAGAGCCTGCTGGAAATCATCCCCAAGTTCCATGATGATAACCGGCGCGCCTTTCAGGTGGGCTACGACTATATGAGCTGACGCGCGGGGGCCGCTCCTTGGGGCGGCCCCCTCCTTGACCGTCCGGGGGTGGAAGGGCGAGGAGTTTTTTAATAGCCGGCCATGAACCGAGGCCAGGGCAGGTCCGGGGGGGGCCAGAAGTCCCAGAGCCGAGGCCAAGGCCACCGAAATGGAACGATGGCAAAGCGAGCAGACAACCACCGCGTCCTGCTGCGGAGCGGTGGCTGATGATAAATAGCCGTGGGCAAAAAGCGGCTCGCGTTGGCCCGGGGTTTCCCCCCGGGCGCAAACCACGTTTGGGCTTGGCTTGTTGCCATACTTGGTCGACCGCTCGTGTTGCAAGACATCGAAACCTGGCGGGGAGTTAATCTCCCGCCGGGTTTTTTTGTTTTAGGATGCCGCCGAGGAGGGCGAGGTAACCAATGCGCACCATTAGATATTTCGTAGACAAGCATGCGGCCGGGCAGCCTGAAAAGACTTTTCTCGTAGCCCCGGAGCCCGGCCTGGAGCTTACCTATGCCGGGCTCAAGGAAAGCTGCCTGAAGCTGGCCGACTTTTACTACTCCAAGGGATTGGCCAAGGGAGACAAGGTCTCCTTTATGATGGGCAACAGCATCCAAAGCGCCAGGATAATCGTGGGGACCATGTACGCCGGCCTGGTGGTGGCCCCACTTAATCTCCAGGCACAGCCTGACCAGCTGCGCTACGTGCTGGACCACTCCGATTGCAAGCTGGTGTTCGTAACTGAGTTCCAGCGGGAGCGCCTGGAAAAGGCCCTGGCCGGGGTGGAGCGCCCCATAGAGGTCGTGGTCATCGACAAAGACGCCGAGGAGATATTGCCGGCCACCTGTTCCGCGCCCGAGAGCCTGCCCCCGGTCGCGGAAGAGGACCCGGCCCTGCTTCTCTACACCTCCGGGACCACCGGGGTCCCCAAGGGGGTGATACTCACCAACAAGAACATGTGCGCCGGCGGGGAGTACGTCATCGAGGCCCACGATCTGGTCAAGGACGACGTGGCCCTGTGCTCCCTGGTGCTCTATCACATCAACGCCCTGGTGGTTTCGCTGATGTCCACCGTGGTGCTGGGCTCCACGGTGGTGGTGCCCGGCAAGTTCAGCGTGGGCGAATTTTGGCCCCTGATCAGCGACTACCGCTGTACCTGGTTCAGCGTGGTGCCCACCATCATCTCCTACCTGGTCAGCGGCAGCGAGGTCGAAGGCAAGGGTTACAACCTGGGGCAGCTTCGCTTTGGGCGCAGCGCCAGCAGCGCCTTGCCGCCTTCGTTGCACCACCAGTTCGAGGAGAAGTTCGAGGTGGGCATCGTGGAGACCATGGGCCTCACCGAAACCGCGGCTCCGGTTTTTTCTAACCCCATGGACCCGGCCAAGCGCAAATACGGCTCACCCGGATGGGCCGTGGGCAACACCGCCAAGATCATCGACGAGCACGGCAAGGAGGTGCCCCGGGGCACCATCGGCGAGATCATGATCAAGGGCGACAACGTGATGAAGGAGTACTACAAGAACCCCGAAGTCACGGCCAAGACCCTTGAGCCCGACGGCTGGCTGCACACCGGAGACCTGGGCTACATGGACGAAGACGGCTTCGTTTTCGTCACCGGGCGGCTAAAGGAGCTGATCATCAAGGGCGGGGAAAACATTGCCCCCCGGGAGATCGACGAGGCGGCCTACAAGCACCCGGCGGTGCTGGACGCGGCGGCCGTGGGCATCCC
>JAHJPG010000011.1 GCA_018819925.1 Pseudomonadota bacterium | reverse complement strand
GGTTATGGATGCGGAGGCGACCGAGGTTAATTGGGGCCCCTGCCATGTAAAGGTGGACGAGCATGGCTGGGCGACGGTTTATCAGGACGGCAAGACGGTAACGGTCAAGAGCAAACACAAGGACGGCTCGGTGCGCGAAGAATGCACCACGCGGATAGTGGAACCGGCCAATTAATTTTTGCCGCCGCTTGCTTCCAACCGGTGTCACCCGCCCTGTCTGAGGCCCTTGTAGCCTAATCCTGCACGGGGTATCTTGGTGCAATCACCCCGGCGGGAGAGTAGTGAAGCATGATCCGCGTATCGCAGCCGGTCACCGGACCCGAGGAGTTGGACGCCCTGAAGCGCGGCCTGGAGAAGGCCTACTTCGGCCACTCGGCCGACGTGGTGGAGCTGGAAAAGGCCCTGGCCGAGTTCCTCGGCGTGGGCGAGCGCCCGGTGGTGTGCGTGAACTCCGGCACCGCCGCCCTGCACCTGGCCCTGGCCTCCTTGGACCTGGAGCCCGGAGACGAGGTGCTGGTTCCCTCGCTCACCTTCGTGGCCAGCTTCCAGGCCATCACCGCCGTGGGGGCCGTTCCGGTGCCCTGCGAGGTGCGCGAGACCGACCTGCTGCTCGATTTGGACGACGCGGACCGGCGCATCACCCCCCGCGCCAAGGCGGTGATGCCGGTGCATTACGCGGGCAACCCCGGCGACCTGGCCGGGCTCCATGCCTGGGCGGCCCAGCGCGGCCTCAGGGTGGTGGAGGACGCGGCCCACGCCTTTGGCAGCTCCTGCGGCGGTAAGAGGGTGGGGGCCCAGGGCGACCTGGTCTGCTTCAGCTTCGACTCGCTAAAAAACATCACCTGCGGCGAGGGCGGGGCCCTGATCTGCCCCGATGCGGACAGCGCCCACCGGGCGGGGCTCATGCGCGGCCTGGGCATGGAGCGGCCCCAGGCCACCCAAGGCGGCCCGCCCAGCCGCTCGGCCTACGACGTGGTGACCCAGGGCTGGCGCTTTCACATGAGCAACCTCAATGCCCTGGTGGGCCTGGAGCAGCTCAAGAAGGCCCCGGCCTTTTTCGCCCGCCGCCAACAGATCGCCCGGCGCTATGACGAGGCCTTCTCCTGCTTGGCCGGCCTGGCCTTGCTGCCGGTTGACTACGCCCAGGCGGTGCCCTTCCTCTACACCCTGCGGGTGCTCCAGGGCCGCCGCGCCGATATGATCGCCCACCTGCGGGAGCGGGAGGTGGAGACGGCGGTGAACTACCCGGCCAACCACCAGCACAGCCTGTATAGGAATCTGGCCACTGCCCCCCTGCCGGTGACCGAGGATGTCTGCGGCCAAATTCTCTCCCTGCCCCTGCACTGCGCCCTGAGCGACGACCAGGTGGAGTTCATCATCGCCCAGGTCAGGGCCTTTTTGGCCTGAGCCCGTCCCGCCGGGGCGAGGCCTATTTTTCCAGAATGCGGTAGCTCTTGATAAAGCCCTGCTGCCGGAAGGAGCGGGCGTCCTGCACGGCGTCATCCCGCTTTTGGTAGGGCCCCAGCATCACCCGCACCCAGTCACCCTTGCCCTCCACCTGCTTCCACTCCATCCACACCGCTTGGTTTCTGCGCCGCCAGTTGCGCATCTCATCGGCGGCCAACTCGGAGGTGCGGAAAGAACCCACCAGGATGTAGTAGCCGGGCACAAAGGGCTCGGGGGCTGGCAAGGCCGCCGGATCGGCGGAGGCCGGCGCCGGGGAGGCCGGGCGGGCCTCTTCTTGGGGTTTGGCCGGGGCGGCGGGGACCGCCTGGGGCTCCCGCCGTGGGGCCGGGGTCAGGGGGGCGGCCCCGGCGCCCATGGGGTCGGCGCTTTGGGGCCGGGCCAGGGCCGTAGGCTTCAGGGCTTCGGCCTTGGCGTCAGGCGTGGCCGGTTTGGCCGGAACCGGCGGTTCCTGACGCTGGCTCAGGCGGGCCACCACCTCGGGGGGCAGCTTGAGCAGAGCGGCGGTGATGTCCTGCTGGTTGCCCTGGTTTTGGGCCCCCAAGGTGTGGGCCCGGTGCAGGCTGATCACCGCCTCGGCGTAATCGCCCCTGGCCTTTTGGATCTGGCCCAGGGTGTCCCAAAAGCGGGGCTGCCGGGCGTCCAGGCGCACCGCCTGGGAGGCCAAATCCTGGGCGCGTGCCAACTCCTGCCCCTGCTGTAAGAGGGCCCAGGCCAGGTTGTGCATCAAAAGGGGGCTGCCCGGGGCCAGGGCCAGGGCCTGACCGTAGACTTCGACCGCCTCTTCCCGGCGGCCCAGGCGCATGAGCTGGGTGGCCCGGTCGTTCAACAGGGCGGGGCTCTCGGGAGAGTAGGTCAGGGCGCGGTCCAGGGCCTCAAGGGCCTGGTCGTTCTTGTCCTGGGCGGCCAGGGCTTCGGAAAGGGCCTGCCACACCGTGGCGGCGTCGGGATGCAGCTCCAGGTGGCGGCGCAGGCTGGCCTCGGCTTGGGGGTATTGCCCCTGCTGGTAAAACTCGGCCCCCTGCTTCCAGAACTGGTCGGTGGTGCGCATCAACAGGGCGGCCCCGTCCTGATAGTCGAACAAGGGGCTCACCTGTCCGATCTCCAGGCTCTGGGCCTGCTGGGCCAGCAGGGGGTCCAGTTCGCTGGGCGACATGCAGGTGGCGTTGAGCCGGGCAGCTTCCGGGGGCAGGGGCTCCATGATCTGGCGGGCGGCCAGGGGGAACTTCTGGCCCTTTGCCACCAGGCCCAGCAACTCCTGGGCGCTTTCCGGGGCTCGGCTCCAAAAGAGATACAGGCACAGCGATTCTTCCTGGCCGGCCGGCGCGGCGGCGGCCTCCTCCGGGGCCGGCCCAGGGGCCTTCTTGCCCCCGCAGGCGGCCAGCACCAGGGCCAGGGCCAGTATCACCACGAATGCGCCAATTTTGCCCCGCATAAAACTCCTTGTTGGCCATGGCAGACAACGCCCCTTGCATTATGCCATAAATAAATAATGACTCATGCCAACCGAGGAGCTGCCGTGCCTCGCCGTACGATTATTTTCTGGCCGATGCTTTTGGCCCTGGCCCTGGCCCTGGCCTGCGCCCCCACCCCGGCCCCGGCCCCGCCGCCAAGACCGGAGTTGTCCCTAGGCTCGTCCATCTGGGACACTCCGGCCACCCGCCAGAGCCTGGCCCTGGGCGGCTTGGTGATGCGGCGCCTCTTCCCCGGCGAGGGCCTGGCCGCGGTGTTCACCGGCCAAGCCCCCGGGGCCTTGGTGAGCCGGCCCCTGAGCCTGAAGCCTGGGGCGCTCTATCGCCTGCGCCTGTCCCTGCGCCGCCAGGACTTTGCCAACGACCATTACCTCTGGCTGAACCTCTGGGGGGTGGAGCACCGCCTGGACGCCCACTGCGTGGTGGGCGGCTGGCAGGAGTTGGTGGTTCAGGGCCGGGCCCCTGCCGGCGGCCAGGGGGCGGTGGCCATCAGCAATCACACCTCCAGCCGCCTGATGCTGGGCCGGGTCAGCTTGGAGGAAATGCCCGCGCCAACGGCCCCGACTCCCACGCCACTCTGGCCCAAGGCGCCCTTTGCCTGGGGGGTCTATCTCAACTCCGTGGATCACATGGAGCAGGCGGCGGCCCTGGGCTTCAACCTGGTGGTGGTGGGGGCCCGGCCCCGGGAGGTGGAGGCTCTGCTTACCCGGGCCCAGGGCTTGGGGCTCAGGGTTGTCCTGCATGCCTCGCCCGAGCCCGGCAACCTGGGAGCCCTGATAAAGGTCCTGGGCCGGGTGCCGGCATCCCTGCGCCCCCCTGGCCCTGTATCTGGTGGACGAGCCGGAGATACGCTCCTTTTCCCTGGACCGCCTGCTGGCCGCCCGCAAGGTGCTGGGCTTGGAGCTGCCCTGGGTGCGCCTGGTCACGGCCATGGTTCGGCCCCAGCAGGTGGCCCGCTACGCCGGCGTCTACGACGCGGTGTTCATGGACCAGTACCCCGTGCCCAGCCAGCCCCTGAATTGGCTGGCCGACAGCATCCAGGCCGCCCGGGGCCTGGTGCGCCCCGGAGGGCAGGTGTGGGCGGTGGTCCAGGGCTTTGGCGGTGGCCAATATGCGGCCATGGGCTGGTCCAGACCGCCAACTCCTCAAGAGGCCCAAGCCTTGTGCGTATCGGCCCTGGTCTCCGGGACCCAGGGTCTCTTGATCTATCGTTGGCTCGACTTGTCTCAGGCCCCGTTGCTAAAGGAGGCCTTTGTCGCAATGTCGCGCCGCTTGAGGATTCTGCAACCATGGTTGCCCCTGACTCCAGGTCTGCCCCCGGGCATGGGCCTTAAACATTTGGGCCGGGTGAAAAGCGACCCAGGCGGTGGACCGGCGGTGCGCACCGGCTGGTCCCGGGGCCCGGACGGCCTTTTGATAATGGCGGTGAACACCACCGCCTTTCGTGCCGAGGTGGCCCTGTCCGGGGTGAGCGGTTCGGCCCGTCAAATGTGGTCAGGGGGAAGCCTGCCCACGGTGGGCGGCCAGCTGCGCTGTTTTGTGGAGCCGTTGGGGGTGAGGGCGTGGCGCTTACCCTCCCCGGCCGGAGGCAAGGCGCGCTGAGGGCGAGTGCCTGGCTCTCGGGCTGCATCGTCAGGGGACCGGAGGCCTGATGGCTCAAGGCCGAGAATCAACAGGTTTGGGGGTAGTACCACCTGGACAATATTAATGATAACCCCTAGACTTGTCTGAACCCAGACGCTAAAAAAGGGGCGGTTGCGCATTTATGAATTAACCGCCCCGCCTTTCCGGCCGTCCGCTGGAAGGTGATTTGGAAACAATTATGGGAGGCACTCATGCCCGAAGCAAGGCGCGCGCTTATCACCGGCGTCACCGGCCAGGACGGTTCTTATCTGGCCGAACTACTTTTAAAAAAAGGCTACCAGGTATGGGGCATAATACGCCGTAGCAGTTCCTTCAACACCAGCCGGATCGACCACATCTTTCAGCCTCCCTGGGAAGAAGACGCCCAATTCAAGCTGGTTTACGGCGACCTCACCGACGCCTCCTCGATAAACCAGATCCTACAGACCGTGCAGCCCCACGAGATCTACAACCTGGCGGCCCAGAGCCACGTCAAGGTGAGTTTCGAGATTCCCGAGTACACCGCCGACACCACCGCACTGGGCGCCTTGCGCATCTTGGAGGGCATGCGCCAGTTGGGGGTCAAGGCGCGTTACTACCAGGCCAGCTCCAGCGAGATGTTCGGCCAGACCGAAGCCCTGGCCCAGAAGGAAACCACCCCTTTCCACCCGCGCAGCCCCTATGCCTGCTCCAAGATTTTCGCCTACTGGATCACCATCAATTACCGCGAAAGCTACGGCCTGTTCGCGGGCAACGGCATCTTGTTCAACCACGAGTCGCCCCGGCGCGGCGAGACTTTCGTCACCCGCAAGGTTTCCCGGGCGGTGGCCAAGATCAAGATGGGCTTGCAGGACAAGTTGTATCTGGGCAACATGGACGCCAAGCGCGACTGGGGCTACGCCGGAGACTACGTTGAAGCCATGTGGCTGATGTTGCAGCAGGATGAGCCCGACGATTTCGTTATCGGCACCGGCGAAACCCACAGCGTGCGCGAATTCGTGGAAGAGGCCTTCGGCTCGGTGGGCCTGGATTGGCACGATTACGTGGAGATCGATCCCCGCTATTTCCGGCCGGCCGACGTGGAATACCTGAGATGCGACCCCAGCAAGGCCAAGGAAAAGCTGGGCTGGGAGCCCAAGGTCAAGTTCCACGAGTTGGTGAAAATGATGGTGGAGGCAGATATGGCCGCCCTTAAGGGAGAGTAGGCCGTGCCGTTTTTTGCGGACAAAAGGGTGATGGTCACCGGTGGGGCCGGTTTTCTGGGCTGCGGCCTGGTGGGCAAGCTCAGGGAGCGCGGTTGCCGGGACATCTTCATCCCCCGCAGCGCCCAATACGACCTGGTGCGCATGGAAGATGTGGAGCGGGCCTATCAAGACGCCGACCCACAGATCGTCATTCACCTGGCTGCGGTTTGCGGGGGCATCCAGGATAACAGCAAGCGCCCCGGGGTCCACTTCTACAACAACCTGATGATGGGCGTGCAGGCCATGGAGGTGGGGCGCCGCCGGGGCATAGAGAAATTCGTGGCCATGGGCACGGTCTGCTCCTACCCCAAGTTCGCCCCCATTCCCTTTGACGAAGACGACTTGTGGGACGGATACCCCGAGGAAACCAACGCGGCCTACGGGCTGTCCAAGAAGATGTATCTGGTGCAGAGCCAGGCCTACCGCCAGCAATACGGCTTCAACTCCATATTCCTGCTGCCGGCCAACCTTTACGGCCCGGGAGACAACTTCAACCCCGACACCAGCCACGTGATACCGGCCCTTATCAAGAAGTGCCTGGAAGCCATGGACACGGGGGCCGGCCACATCGAGGTATGGGGCACCGGCAAGGCAACCCGGGAGTTTTTGTACGTGGACGACGCGGCCGAGGGGATTCTTTTGGCCACCGAGTTTTACAACAAGTCCGATCCGGTCAACCTGGGCTGCGACTATGAGATTTCCATCAAGGACCTGGTGGAGCTGATCGCGAAGCTCACCGGATTCCAGGGAGAAATCCGCTGGGACCCCAGCAAGCCCGACGGTCAGCCCCGCCGCAGGGTCAGCGCCAAGCGGGCCAAGGCCGAGTTCGGTTTTGCCTGCACCACCCAGCTCGAGGATGGTTTGCGCAAGACCATTGACCAGTACCGTAAAACCCGTATGGCATAACCATTAGCTGGCAACGGGGGTCGGTTGAGGGGCAACGCGAGGGGGGTGGGCTGGCGCGTCGTGCATCCGGAGTTTTTTGGCGGTCCAGGTAAAGCACAATGTTGAGTAACGGCTGAAACCATACAGGGCATGTGGAATGATCCCTCTAAATAAGTACACTTTTTTTAAGGAAAAAGAGGCGATCGAGGGCCTTTGCCAGTTTTTGAACCGGTCTGACAAATTCAGCATGGGGGTCAATTGCCGGGAGTTTGAAAAACAATTCGCGCAGTATCAGGGCCGAAAATTTGGGGTTCTTTTTAACAGCGGGGCCAGCGCCAATCTATGCCTGCTGCAAGCCTTGCTGAACTTGGGGTGGCTGAAAACCGGGGCGGCGGTTGGTTTTTCGGCCCTGACTTGGTCCACCAACGTCATGCCCTTGTTCCAATTCGGCTTCACCCCCATCCCGGTGGATTGCTCCCCGGATTATCTTAACGTCACGTCCCAGACTCTTCGAGATAGGTTGAAGGACCGGCAACTCCAGTGCATGTTCATCACCAACGCCTTGGGCTTTACGGGCGACTTGGATAAGATCAGGGATATGTGCCAAGACGATGGCATCATCCTACTGGAAGACAACTGCGAATCCCTGGGCACCGAGCTGCACAGCGGCAAGGCCGGCAATTTCGGCTTGGCCAGCACCTTTTCCTTTTATGTGGCCCACCACCTGTCGACCATCGAAGGTGGCATGATCTGCACCGACAGCGACGAATTGTATGAAATGCTGGTCATCAGCCGGGCCAATGGGTGGGACCGCAACCTGGACCCCGCCGCCCAAAAGAGGTGGCGGGATAAATACGGGGTGGTTTCGGAATTCGAGTCGAAATACACCTTTTACGATCTGGCCTACAACCTGCGGCCCACGGAGATAACCGGCTTTCTGGGAATGCAACAGCTCAAACACATAGACGAAAACATAGACAATCGCGAGAAAATTTATTTGGCCATCGAGCGCGAGTTCATCGCCAACGATGAACTGAAGGTGCTCAAGAGAAAGCACATCGCCAAGCTGTCCAGCTTCGCCATCCCGGTGATTTGCGCCAGGGCCGAGTTGCGGGAAAAATACCTGGCCAGGTTCGTGGAGGCCGGGGTGGAAGTGCGGCCCATGATCGCGGGCAATATCTGCCGGCAGCCTTTCTACCGCAAATACGCTGGCCAGGAATATGACCTCGCCGGCACGGATTTCATCAGCCAGGCCGGTTTTTATTGCGGCAGCGACCCTGAACTGACCCCCGAGGAAATCCAGGTTATCAGAGGCTGCCTCAGAAAATGAGGCCATGACCGCCATGCTGGTAATCCCTCATGCTTGCTTGTTCGCGTAGAGTGATGCTTTCTTGCGGGCAACATGGCAGGGTCACTTAATTTTGCCGAGCTCATGGAGGCGTGGGAAGGCGCGGTTGGTTTCGTGATCTGGGTGAAGTTAGGCGGTTAGGCCAAGAGATCCCGTTGATCCTCGCCCACGGGCTGTTGCCGGCGGAGAGGTGTACCCAAATCGCTGAGGCCCACGGTGACCCCGCACAGGGCGAACCAGGTAAGGGCGTTGGCGGGTATGCGCAGGTTGAAGTCGGTGAGGCCATGCAGCAACAAGGATATCACTCCTCCCATGCTGCCTGTGATCAAAAGGGCTCGCTGGGCCAAGTCCGGGTCTCCCCTGGTGCGCAGGACCAGGGCTTTAAAGATGACCCGGCCCCCCCGCCATAGCACCCAGCCCGCGAACCCCAGGAACAGCAGCAGGCCCGGCCAACCCATCTCGGCCAGGAACTCAAGGTAGTCATTGTGGGCATGGTTGAACAGACCCTGGCGATCCAGGGTCTTGAAGAAGGGGTAGGCCACGGCGAAGGTGCCCAGGCCCGAACCGGTCAGAGGGAGCCGATTGCCCATTGCGGCTACGTCGTTAAAAAGCTTCCACCGGATATTTTGGTGCGGGTCTTGGCTAATGATTTTTTGGAAACGGGGCAAGGTGTTTGACCAGTCGGTTATATGCACCGCGACTCCCATTATGATCACGGCTAGGGCGATATATACCCAAATCGCTCCTTTAATTTTTCTGACGCTTAACAGACCGAAAAGGACAAGCAGTTGGGCGGCGGCCACTGTGGCAAAGGAAAGGATTCCCCCCCGGGAGCTACACATGAAAAGAGCGGCTAGCATGACGACGATGGCTCCTACTAACAACCAGCCTGCTCCTAGGGAACGAGCATGCCTGGCAGAGGGAATGAGGGCGAACCCTAAAAGGCTTATACTTATAGGAAGGGCCAGCTCCAAGCATCCGGCGAAGTGGTTGTAGTTCACGTAAGGACCCATGAAGGAACCACTGTGCAAGGGGGTGAAAAAACCGTAGATTGCGCGGGCGTTTAAACCTTTTTGCGCGATGCCCACCAAAGCTACGGACACAGCTGCGGCCACCACCACATAAAGGATGATTCCCGGCCTGGGGTGGAGGGCGCTTCCCTGGACGGCCATGGCCCGGGCCAGAACAAAGGCCAGCCAATAGCACAAAAAAAGTATCCCTACGCTGGCGGTGGCATAGGGGTAGAGAGTCAAGGGTATCAGGGAGCCCGGATGGGGCAAGTTTGGCGGCAAAAACTGAAGTTTCCATAGGTTGTAAATTGGTTCAGCCAGAAACTTTACCAGCGGACCAGGCAAGGGAATCAATTGAAGGCCAGCCATAAAAACTAGGCCTGCCAGGCAAGCCGCACCCCACCCCCCCCCAAAAAACCCCAAAAGTGAAAATCGATGGTTTCGCCAGAACAGCAACCCAAAAGACAGCAGCACCGCTATTTCCATTAGCCCGTAGGCCCACGGATAGACCGAACCGAACAGCAACGGCGACAGGGCCAGGGCAGCGAAGAAAATAAATTTAGATATCAAAGGGATATTTGTTTGCGTCATACTCCAGTGCCTGGTGGGGGTTGCCTTGGAAAAGTCTTCATCCAGATCGTCACAGCGCAAGGAGGATTGGGTTTGTTTCGCAAAAAACCTGACAAGGTTCCATTGGGCCTGGCATTCGATCAAGCCGGATTTTAGGATTGATTTTCCGGTGGGGCAAGGGCTCGGTCCTTTTTGTCATTTTTTTCGGAGACTTTGAATCCCGTGTAACTCCTGAAGGGTACCCAATCGAGTTTTTTCAATGCATTGTTGGTGTCTTGCTAATTTGACAAAGGAACCTCCCGCTGGTTTTGCGACAATAAGCACTACATGCTTCCTTGCTTCTGATCAGTTGCGCGCATCCGGCCATCCTCGTTTGAACCGATTTTAATATGAAACAGGCAACAGCGGGGGCTTTTTTACGGCCTGCTAGAGGGACTGGAATTTTATAGATAGAGCCTAATTGGACATGAGAAAGTGAAGTTATCGATGCCAAAGGTTGGGTTTGTGTGGGTTATGTGTGGAGTAGTGTGATGGTGGCGGATGTTTTGGGACGCTCCGCCAGGTAACCGGGTGTGGAGCATGGAGTAGGATCAATTTTCGAAAATGTTGCCCTTGCCTTCCAGCAGCCAACTCCAAGACAGGCTGCCGTTTATGTGCTCGTTCTGATCCGCCAGCACCTTGATGGTCAATAGGTGGTAAAGGGTGGGGGCCGTCGTCCCTGCCTCAATCCTGGAAAGTTGGGACTGAGAAGTTCTTAAACCAACAGCCAAACCCTTCTGCTCCAAGTTCATATATGTCCTGGCCAGCCTAATTCGGTGGCCAAGTTCACCCAAATAACCTTTTGTAAGCCGCTGCACCTTCATCATCTTTTAAAGTAGCAAATTTTAAACGGTTTTTATAGACTTAAATTGCACTTGTGATATGTTAAAGACATTTGATATACTTGAAATGCAATTTTAAGGAAAAATGCGAGCCCAGAATGCGATACCTGCCAACGATTACTACGGCACAAAACATATCTGGCTTATTCAAGAAGGACTTGGAACAAACCAAGGCATTCTATATTCAACCGCACGCACCCTCGACCCTTCGCGCGTACCGCTCGGACTGGGCCATCTTCGGAAAATGGTGCCGTTTTCGCGGCATGCAGTTTTTGCCAGCAGCCCCGGAAGCAGTGGCGGTTTTTTTGGGAAGTCAGGCCTCCGCAGGTAGCAGGCCGCCACCCTGGCTCGACGGGTGGCGGCGATCCGCTATTTTCATTTGATGGCCGGCATTACCGGCTCCCCAACCGCTCCCGAGGCCGTCAGGTCCACCACGAAAGGTATAAGGCGGGCCCTGGGGTCCGCAAACGTACAAAAAGCTCCGGCCACAGCCGGCCGGTTGCTCAAAATGCTGGAGAGGTGCCCGATACCCTGCGAGGTTGCCGCGATAGGGCGATTCCGCTCTTGGGCTTCGCCGGTGCCTTCAGGCGGTCAGAGTTGTCTCGGCTTTTAGTGCGCAACATTGAGGAAGTACCATTCGGGCGAAGAGTTCACATCCGTAAAAGTAAAACTGACCAGGATTAGGGGTAGGGCAGGTGGTGCCCATTATAAAAGGAGCCAAGGCCTGTCCCGTGGAAGCCATTAATAGCTAGTTTAAAATGGCAAATATAAAGAAAGGACAAATTTTACAGTGGCTAGGCAAAGGAGGAAAAATATTTCAAAAAGCCTTGACTCCATACAGCATTGGGCAAATAGTAAAAAGATACGCGGAAATGGCTGGCTACAATCCCGCAGATTACGGATGGCACCCTCTGCGTTCGGGATTTTAACTCCGGCAGCTATGGACGGAGCATCCATATTCAAGATGATGGATATAAGCCGACACAATAGTATGGATACCATGAGGGGTATGTTCGCCAGGACGAGGAGTTAAAGGATCATGCGAGGGAGGGGCTTTTATAAAAATAGCTTCTATCTAAAGAGCGACCAGATATATTTTAAAGATCATCTAACACTTGGTGACTATGAAGAGAGGTATCTATGTGGTATGGTGGTGCATTTTTTATCAATAACGCAGAACAAATTATGCCTTGATGCAACGAAATGCCCATGCGAAGCATAGAATATTAAGTGATGTAGGAGCAAGTAGGTGGGGCCAGGTAAGATCAAAACTAGTACATTAGTTGTAATTGCGGCGGACTGCGCTAGCATCGCTCTTGCTCAGATCCTTTCATATTCATTCAGATTTGAGTTTGTCATTAGTGCGAAGGAGCTGAATAATCTCCTAATTGGCATTTTGTTTCTCATCCCCCTTAAACTTATTATTTTATACTGGTTTGGCCTATATCGGGGCATGTGGCGCTATACAGGCATCAACGACCTAATTAATTTGGCCAAGGCCAACGCTGTTGCGACGCTTTTAATATTTTCATCCTTACTACTGATAAATAGGTTTCATGGATTGTCTCGCTCAATTTTTTTAATGGACGGCATCATTTGCTTCCTATTAACATCTGGTTTTCGGGTTATTATTCGCCTAAGCTTGACTGCTAATGGGAAAGGAGTGGGCTCCTCCTTGTTGAGTATCGTTAGCCTGAACAAGAAAAAAGTAACAGGAATCCCCACATTATTATTGGGGGCTGGTGATGCGGGGGAGTCTTTGCTTAGGGAAATAGTTGGCAATCCAAAGTTAGATATTTTACCTGTTGGCTTTTTAGATGATTCTCCTCGAAAAATGGGACAAGCACTGCACGGATATAAGGTTTTGGGTAGCTTGGACCGAATGAAAATAATGGTTGACAGGTTCGGTGTTAAACGGATTTTTATTGCGATGCCTTCTGCTACAGCTAAAGAGATGCGCAGAGTTGTTAAGCTTTGTGACGAGACAGGAGTGCCCTATAAGACCTTGCCGGGTTTGGGGAATCTTATTGATGGATCTGTGAGTATTAAAAACCTTCGAGATGTTAATTATGAAGATCTATTAGGAAGGCCATCAGTTTACCTTGATGATGAATCTATCAGTAAGTATTTGTCAGGAAAGATCATCCTGGTGACTGGGGCAGGCGGTTCCATAGGCTCGGAAATTTGTAGACAAATCATTAAATATGAGCCAAAACGATTAGTGCTACTTGATCATAGTGAGTTAAATCTTTTCACTATTGAGTCTGAATTAAAATACTTTTTGAATCCAGATAAATTGAACGGGATTCTAGGCCGGGTCCAGCACCAAAATCTAATGGATAAAATTTTTGATCAGTATCAACCCCAGGTAATTTTCCATGCTGCCGCCTTCAAACATGTACCTTTGGTTGAGAATAATCCTTGGGAAGGGGTTTCTAATAATATATTGGGCAGTAAAGTAGTGATGGAAACCGCTATTCGCCATGGTGTAGAGCGCTTTGTGCTGATATCAACAGATAAAGCTGTGCGCCCCACCAATATTATGGGAGCTTGCAAGCGAGTGACGGAGTTGCTCGCACAGAGTATGAATGGTGGCGATACCAAATTTATGTCAGTTCGCTTTGGTAACGTTGTCGGATCCTCTGGCTCAGTCATACCATTCTTTCGGGATCAAATACAACGAGGCGGTCCAGTTACTGTAACTCACCCAGAAGTAACCAGATATTTCATGACCATTCCCGAAGCGAGTAAGCTGGTTTTGCAAGCTGGAGCAATAGGAAATGGAGGCGAGATCTTTGTTTTAGAGATGGGAACTCCGGTTAAAATCATGCAAATGGCTGAAGATTTGATTCGTCTTTCTGGTAAAGAACCTTATAAAGATATTGATATAGTTGTGACTGGTTTGCGGGAAGGCGAGAAATTATATGAGGAATTGGTTGTAGATAATGAGACGGTTTCGACTACTTTCCATGATAAAATAATGGTTTTGCGGCCGGCAGATAATGAGGACCTCCGAAAGTCACAGGAATTTATGAAGAAGGATATTCACGACAAAATCGTAAGGCTATCTAGTGCGGCTGAACGGTGTGATTCCAAATCTATCAAGCTAATACTTAAAAAAATTGTACCGGAATACACCCCATAAGGCTATCCGCCAAAACGTTTAAAATTGCCCTTTACGTTGGGGTGTTTATTTTAAATTATTGGCGCGATGGTTGCGTATGGCTTTTATATAATTTATTATAATTAGTTGTTGGCTTGGAGAAATCTGCGTTCCAGAAGGCAAACATAGCCCTCGTTTGAATAAATTTTCGCTGACACCGTTTATACGTGCTCGGCAATGTTTGAAAACAGGCTGAAGATGCATCGGCTTCCATACTGGCCGGGACTCAATATTTCGCTCCTCCAAGGCCAAGCGCACTTCATCCCTCTCCACGCCAAAATCCTTGGGGTCGACAAGCATAACGCTTAACCAACGATTACAGCGGCCATATTTCGCTTCCGGCATCCACTCTATCCCCGGAGTGCCGGTTAAATTTTCGCGGTAATATTCGAATATCTTCCTCTTGGCCTCGACTTTTTCCGGCAATACGGCAAGTTGAGCCCGTCCGATGGCGGCCAAGATATTGCTCATGCGGTAATTGTAGCCAATCACCTTGTGTTCATAATGTGGCGCCGGCTCGCACGCCTGTTGAGAGAGGAAGCGGGCTTTTTCGATGAGGGATACATCGTCGCTGGCCAGCATGCCGCCCCCGGAGCAGGTTATGATCTTGTTGCCGTTGAATGAATACACTGCGGCCTGGGCGCCCTTGCCGGCGTGACGGCCCCGGTAATTAGCGCCCACGGCCTCGGCGGAGTCGGCCACCACAGGAACGCCATAAGGCCGGCATACCTCCAATATGCGATCCAAGTCCGCGCACTGGCCGTAAATGTCGGTGGGCACCACGGCTGCTGGTAGGTGGCCGCGTTTTTGGCAGTCAGCCAGCTCCTCGGCTAAAAGATCGGGGTCCATATTCCATGTGGCCTTGTCCGAGTCGATGAACACAGGGGTGGCGCCCATGAAGGTGGCGGGGGACACGCTCCCGATGAAAGTCAGAGTGGAGGCCAGCACCTCGTCGCCAGGCCCTACCCCCAAACAGCGCAGGGCCAAGTGCATGGCCGCGGTGCCGGAGGAAACGGCCAGGCAGGCCCGATGGCCGGATATACGGGCGAACTCCGCCTCGAAGGCGTCAACCTGCGGACCTAAAGGGGCGATATAGTTGCTGGCAAAGGCCTCTTGTATAAGACCAAGTTCGCCGCCGCTCATATGAGGGGGCGACAGAAATATGCGCTCGGGCAGCCGGGTGTCAGAGATGCTCATTTTCAACCCTGGCCAGGGGCGGGGTCATAATCCGCCACTGAGCCGTCTTGATCTATCCTGGTCACTCGCTTTACTCCCGCATAGGCGAGGGCGCTGGTTTGGCAGTTCAGGACCTCGCCCGGGGCCAACGTGCCGATGGCGCCGCGCTGCCAGGCAACGTCCAGGTCCTTGGGGCAGGTGTTGCACGGCTCCAGGATGACCGTTTGTATGCCCCGCCAGCCGCCGGCGGGCATGAACAGCCACACGAAAGGGAATACTTCCTTGGGAAAGGTGAGGGCGAAGCCCACCTCCCTGGCCGTATCGGTCATAGCGCACCAACCCTCGCGCAGATCGTTCACATATACGAAATCATTCTTGCCTGAGGCGAAAGGGAGCACCTGGCTCAAATCGGCGGTTTGGCCCGAGCGATTTTTGGCGAGGGGCCAGTCGAAGGTGAGATGGGGATCTTCCAGCCGGGACCAGGTCGAGTCCACGAACTCACCTTGGCGGCCGGGCACGTCAACCCGGCAGTTTTCATTCACCGCCAGGGCGGGGTGCAGCTTCCACAAAAAGTTCAAACTATCCGATCCGGTATTGGTGATTCTGTGCCGGAAAAAGAGCCGGGCCTGACCCGCTTTAAGGGTGATCCACCTTTCCAGCAAGGCGCTGACCGTGGTTCCGCGCAAGCGCAAATATATCTCCACCTCCTGGGGGCCATGCTGCAGGACTTGGTATTCCCAGGGACGGCACCACAACTCGCCGTGATCGGCCAGGGTGCGTCCTTGAAATACTCCCGGCGCGTCGTTGGGAAAGAGCTCGTCCCACCCGCCGGAAAAATTGTCGTCATAGGACTGCCCCAAGGTAACGGCTTGCAAGTCTACTTTGGGATTGTGCCACATGAAGTCATGGCCGAAAGGTTTATAGATAAAATGGTAAATTTTCGCTCCGGCCTCGGGGAACAGTTCCACCCGGAGCAATTGGTTCTCCATGATTATGGGCCGCAAACCCTGGTATGGCTGGCCCCGGTTTATGGTTGCGCTCATCCGTTCATCCCGCCCGGTGGTTTGCTCCGGGGCCTTAAAGGGTCAGCACGCTTTTGATGGCCTCGCCGGACCTCATTGCCAATATCGCTTTTTCCCAATCCTCCAAGGCGTAGCGATGGGTGATCAATTCCTGGGCGTTGACCCGGCCGCTTTGCAGCATGGACAGGGCCCGCCGCCAACTCATGTTGGAGGAGCTTTTGGAAAACTTGATGTCTATTTCCTTTATCACCGCCAGGTCCCAGTCCAGGCAAACCTCCTGGGAGGCCAGCCCTATGGCTGAAATGACCTTGGACCGGCCGGCGAGGTGCAGGGCCTCACGCACCGCCGCGGGCGAGCCGGAGGCCTCTATCACGAAGTCCGCCCCTCGGCCGCCGGTGCGCTCGGCCACCACCTCCCGCAGATTCTCCTGCTCCACGTCCACCAGCCGGTCCGCCCCCAGCCGGGCGCCCGCCGGGAACCGGGTCTTGGCGTCCCTGGCCGTGCCCGCCAGGATGATGTCGCTGGCCCCGCAAAGCCGGCAAACCTGCAGGGCGAACAGGCCGATGGCCCCCGCCCCCAGGATCACCACGCTGCTTTCCGGCTTAATGTCGATGCGCTCCACCACCCCCCGGTTGACCACCGCCAGGGGTTCGGTGAGGGCCGCCTCTTCGTCGTTGAGCCCGTCGGGTATGGGGTGCAGCATGGAAGCCGCCAGACAGATGTAATCGGCCATGCAGCCGTCGGATTCAGAGCCGTAGGCCCGTTTTTGGGGGCAAATATGGCTCAGGCCGCGCCGGCACAACTCGCAGGACATGCAGGCGCCCGCCGTGTTTTCGGCTACCACCCGCTCCCCGACGCTCACCCCCTCCACCCCCGAGCCCAACTCGGCCACCACCCCCGCGAACTCATGGCCGAGTATGACCGGGATGCTGGTGGGAAAGTTGCCCTCGTAGATTTCCACGTCCGTGCCGCACACCCCCACCGCCTTGATCTCGATCAGGGCTTCGCCCCGTCCAGGGGTGGGGCGGGGCGCCTGGGTCAGGGAAACGTTGCCCTTGCCGGGTCCGGTTTTGATCACCGCTCTCATGGTGCGTCCCTCTTTTGGGATTGGAAATCCAAGTTTATTTCCTGCCTCCCCGGACCTGATATTGCCAGGGTCAACAGCCCGTCCGCCGGGACGGCCTGGCCAGGGCCTTGGTAGGCGGGCGGCACACGCACGAAGATGCGGCCCCTCCCGCGGCCCAAACCGCTGGTGGCCAGGGACAGGCGGCCCTCCTCGGCCTGCCATGAAGACCGGCTCAAGTCCACCGCGCCCATGGTGAAGTGCAGCGAAGTGGCAATGAGCTGCGGCCGGGGCAGCACCTTGCGCAGGCAAACCAGGGCCACGTCCCTGGCCGGCACCTCCAGGGTCCATCCCCGAGTGCTTTCCCCCATGTAGCGCCGGCCCCAGTATTCAAAGGCCGCGAAACCATCCGTGGAGTCCGCGCCCAGGACTTGCGGCAAAGACAGCTCCAAGTCGCGGGGGACGTCGTCCCAGTTGAAAAGGCCCACCACAAAATAGCTCTCGCCGTGCGCCTCCAGAGTCAAGCGCCACAGCCGTGGCCTTCCCGAGGCGTCCCAATCCAGGGGCCAGGCGCTCTCGCCCCAGGAAGGCAGCATGGCGGCCAATTCGTCCCAGCGCTCCGGGCTCAGGCCGGTCAGGTCGGCGCTGATTAGTTTGGAGCCCCCGGAGAGGGACACCGCCGTGCTCCAAAACCGCCGCAACCGCCCCTCGGGCGGGAGAATGAGAAAGTCCGGATCATTATGCCACAGACGGCCGTGCCAGAAGAAATTCAGGGCCAGGTTCCGGGAGCAGTCCCTGATCCCGGTGTGGCCGTCGTCCCAGGCGTAGCCGATGTCCTGCCCGATGCGCTGGGCGTCGATCAAGCCGGCCCCGGGAAGGGTGGGGCCGCCGCAGGAGAGCAGGTAGACTTCTTCCCCCACCGTGTCCCGAATGATACCCAGGCCCCGGCGGTAGGCCTCCACCCGGTTGATCCCGCCGTGGTGCAGCCGGGGCTGGTCCAGCCCGTCCTGGGGGTCGTCAGGCTCGGGGGCCAAGAGGCAGCGCAGAAAGTCCAGCTTGAAATACCGAACTCCCCAGCCGCAGAGCCGCCGGAACAGGGCGCGCAGATACTCTTCGCCCACGGGATGGGTGGGGTCAATGCAAAACGCTCCGCCCTTGCCTCCCACCCGTCGGGGCCGGCCGTCGGTCCCGCGAACCAGACAGGGTTCGTATTTGTGATAATCGGCCGAAGATGCGTTTATGACAAAGGGGGTGACCCACAGCCCTACCCGCAGGCCATCGGCCTTGAGCTGCTTGACCAAGGCCGGCATGTCGCCGCTGAACTCCTTGCGTGGCTGCCAGGTGCATTCCGGCCGGTGGACCGCCAGGCGCTCCTCCCAACCGTGGTCGATCTCCAATAGCTTTTCAAAGCGGCCGCCAAAAGATTCTTCGGCCAGGCGGGCGGCGTTGACCCGTATTAAATCCTCGTCGATTTGCTCGTGGAACCTGCCCCAGGAGCCCCAGCCGCATACCGGCTGGAACCGGGGCCTCACCCCCAGATGGGCAGCCGCCTTCCGGGCGTAACGCGCCAAGGCGGCGGTGACCTCTGGCGCGCAGGAGATGAACAGAGGCTCGGACCAGAGTATGTCCTCGCCGCTGGCCGAGGCTCCGTCGGCGAAGTTCAGGCAATCCAGGCGGCCCTGGCGCAACTCCATCTTGCCCACCAGGCGCTGGGCCGACAGATAACCCAGGACCACCCCCGGCCCGCCCGGCCAAATCAGGGCCGTGGCCCACCAGCTATCGGCCTGGGAATGGCTGTCCAGCGCAAGCAGGTGGGTTTGGCTTAGGGGGCTGCCGGTGTGGGCGCTGCAATAGGCCAGGCATAGCATCCGCACGGGGCCACCGGTTTCCTGCGGCTGGCTGGGAGCCGCCTCCAGGGAATAACTCACCAATCGTCCCAGCGGCGACGAGCATTGGCTGGCTCCGGCGGTGAGCGCGAAGTAGTCTTCCCCAGCCTCCAGGTGCCAATGCAGGCGGCCGTCCCGGCCGCTCAGAGCCTGGCTGAAGGACCAAGCCTGATTTTCTGGGCCGAGCCGGGGTCGAGCGGGGCCATGCGCCACCTGGCCAGATCCGCTACGCCACCGCCCTCCGGGGCCGTGCAGCCCCGGCCGTCCCTGGAGCGCGTCTCTCGCCGGCAACCAGTTGGGCTGAAAACTCATCTGCCCGCCGCTCAAAGCCACCCGCATCACTCCGCAACGATTGTGCAAGGCGATTCGCTGGCTGTCCGATTGTATGGAAATGCAGTCCACTTGGCTGGCGGCTCCTAGGTCATCAGCATGCCGCCGTTGACCGGGATGGTGGCTCCGGTGAGGTAACTGGCCGCGGGCGAGGCCAGAAAAGCCACCACCAGGGCCACCTCTCTGGCCGATCCCATGCGCCCCAGCGGAATTTGGGCGGTGAGTTGGCTCACCTTTTCCGGGGGAAAGGTCTTGGTCAGGGGGGTGTCGATCTGGCCGGGGGCCACGCAGTTGACCAGCACGCCGTGCGCCGCGCCGCTTTTGGCAAAGGACTTGGTGAGCCCCAGCAAGGCCGCCTTGGAGGAGACATAGTGGGCGCCGATGAACACGCCACCGGCCTGCCCCGCCTGGGAAGAGATGAAAATTATGCGGCCCCCACCCGCGGCGCACATGTGGACAAAGGCCTTTTGGGCGCAGAAAAAGGCGCCTTCCAGATTCACGGCCATCACCCGCTCCCACTCCTGTGGGGTGATTTCGGTGATGGGGGTCACCGGCGCCATGGCGGCGTTGTTCACCAGTACGTCCAAGCGGCCCTGTGCCTTCAACACCTGCTCAACCAAACTCATGGCCTGGTTCACCTCGCCCAGGTCAGCCTGGTGCAGGGTGGCCTTACGGCCGAGGGCCTCCACTTCGGCGGCGGTTTGGCGGGCAGCCGCTTCGTTGCGGAAAAAATTGACCGCCACATCGAAGCCGGCCCGAGCCAGGGCCAGGCAGCAGGCCCGGCCGATGCCGCGCCCTCCGCCGGTCACCAGGGCCGCGCCCTTGGCCAACGGTTTGTCCGAATCAGCCGCGATCATCGCTAAACCCTCTCTCCTTGCCCCGGCTCAGGCAAAACAGGCGCGGTCCATCTGGCGCAGGCCGGGGCTGAGACGCACGGTAAAGGGGATCAGATCCAGGATGTTTTGCTGCAAATCCACCCCCTGGGCGATCTCGATGAGTTCAAAGCCGCCGCCGGTTAGTTTCAGCACACAACGCTCGGTGACCACCAGCACCGTTTGCCCCGTTTGACGGGCGTATTCGCCGCTGAAAGTGATCTGCTCCACCTGCTCCACGAACTTTTGGTGCCTGCCCTCGCGTTTTATGGCTATACCATCGGGTTTCATAGCCACTTCCAGACCGCCGGAGTTGAAGGTGCCGCAAAACACGACCTTCTTGGCGTTTTGGGCGATGTCGATGAAACCGCCGCAACCCACGATCTTGTCGCCAAAGCGGCTTACATTGACGTTGCCCTGCCCGTCTATTTGGGCGAAGCCCAGGCAGGTCACGTCGATACCACCGGCGTTATAAAAAAGAAACTGATCATCGTGTCGGATGATAGCCTCCGGATTGGTGGCCACGCCAAATTCTGGTTGCCTGGCGGCGATGCCGCCGCTAACCCCCGATTCCACCGTGAGGAAAACCTCGTTGGTGGCGCCCCTCTCCCCCAGGTCGGCCCCCACCCCTTCGGGTATGCCGGTGCCCAGATTCACCACCGAGCCGGGCGCCAGCTCCCGGGATGCCCGCCGGGCGATGATGCGCCGGGGACCCGGGTCTAGTGGGGGCACCCGGGACATTGGCGAGTTAACTTCCCCGGTGAGGGTGGGGTCGAAGTAACGGTTGACGGTCTGCATGTGGCCGCCAGTGGGTTCCTGGGCCAGGACCACGGCGTCGACCATGTAGCCAGGCAGCACCACCTCGGCCGGGTGCAGGGAGCCTGCCGAGGCCAGACGCTCCACCTGGGCGATGACCACGCCGCCGTGGGCCTTGGCTGCCGCCGCCATGGGCAGCCCTTCCAGGCGCACCGCCTCCCTCTCCATGGTCAGATTGCCCCGTTCGTCGGCCGTGGTGGCCCGCACCAGGGCCACGTGGATAGGGAAGCTGCGGTAGAGTAGCCACTGCTCACCGCTGAGTTCGACCAGCTCCACCAAGTCTTCCCGGGCCGAGGCGCTCATCTTGCCCCCTTCCAGGCGGGGATCGATGAAGGTGCCCATGCCCACCTTGGTCAGGTGCCCCGGCTGGCGGCTGGCGATGGCGTGGTAGAGGCGGGTTATCTGGCCCTGCGGCAGGTTGTAGCCCTCGGTGTGATTGGAGGACACCAGGTCCAGCAGTTGATGGGTGACGCCGTAAAACCCCCCCACCACCCTCTTGAGCAGGCCGGGCTGGGCCAGGTGGTCCAGGCCCAGGTCCTTGCTGTTGCCCTGGGCGCTGGAGAAAACCAGGGTGAGGTCGCGAGGGCGGCCCTTTTGCCGAAAGGCGCGGCCCATCTCGGCCAGGATTTCCTCGGGCGCGGCGGCGAAACCAAATCCCGAGGATGCTATGGTCTGACCATTTTGGATCAGTTCAACCGCTTCGGCGGCAGAGATAAAAGAGGCCAAGCCGTGTTACTCCCTAGAAGCTTATAACGCTGGAGGTGGGTCTTGGTGGCGGATCACCTTGGCCGGCACCCCCACCGCCACCGAGTTGTCGGGCAGGTCCTTGACCACCACCGCGCCTATACCGGTAATCACGTTGCAGCCGATCCTGAGGTGGGGCTGGAGAATACTGCCCACCCCCAAGGTGCAATAATCGCCCACCTGCACATCGCCACCGAACACCACGCCGCCGCCCAACAGGACGTGGTTGCCGATGATGCAGTCGTGGGCGATGACCGTGGAGCCACCCACGAAGACGTTCCGGCCCAGGCGGGCGTGGGGGTGGATCATAACGCCCATCTCCACGATGGCTCCCTCCCCGATGGAGGCGGTGTCGTCGATGAAAGTATGGGGATGGATGGCGCTGACGATTCCCAGCCCGGCCTCGGCCAGCTGTTGGTTGATCTTGGCGCGCAGGTAGTTGTTGCCCATGGCTGCAATGGCCCCGGTGGCCCCCATCTTTTCGGCTAGGGCGGCCGCTTGGGCCACTTCGCCGGCCACGGGCAAACCGTATTTTTCAGAGTCTTTTTTGCCCGGGTCGTCGTCAAGAAAAGCGACAACTTCAATCCGTGGATCCAGTTTTAGGATGTTATAGACCTGGCTACCGTTCTGGCCGGCACCGGCAATCAGGGTTTTTATGGCCATGTTTTCTTTCATACCCAGTCAGTTAGGTGTTGTCTCATAGCGCGAGGATGGTTTCCTCGGCCAACCCCAAGGATTTGAGGTTGTCGGTGATCTCTTGCTCAAAAGCGCAGGTGGTCACCAACACGCCGTCAAATCCGCCTTCGGTCAGTGATTTTGGCGATTGAATCGAGAAGCCATGGAAGTCGCCGCCCCACAGGGTTTGATCATCGTCCACGGCCATGACAAGGCTCAGGCCGCTGTCGTGCATGGCCCGAAATACCACTTCCGCAGTTTCGCCCAGGGGGTAAAAGGCTAATTTCCTCAGCCCCTTGAAATAAAAGTGCGCTAGGCGCTCCCGGACTATATCATAGGCGCTGCCGTGCAGGCTGATCAGTTCCTGGACGTAATCCACTAATAGCGTCCGAAGCCTTTTCTTGCCGTCTTGGGTCAGGCGGTAAACCCGCCCGGACCTCTCGGGGTCTGGCTCAATCCAACCGGCCTCGCCAAGGCGCGCGGCATAGCCTTCGAGCATCTCCCGACTCAACGAGCGGGAAGCATCATCGCTGGGCAACACTAGGCCGGAGGTCTCGATGCCGCGCAACACCGACAGTTCGCGCAGTAAAGACGACGGCCGCAGGAATTGATTGAACTCGAGATTATTAAACATGTTTTTCGTCCGTATACCTTAAGTAGCGGTCAGGCGGTTTCAGCCTGACCCGTTTCTTGCTTGAGAAAACCAACGGTTTTTTGCAGTCCCTGCCGGAGGCCCGTTTGAGGACGAAAATCCGTGGCCGCCACCAGCTTGTCGATTTTGGCCACAAAGTCACCCGTTTCGGTGCGAGCCTGATTTTCCGGCCACGGCACGTGTTCAATATTTCCCGCTCCCGTGGTCTCCACTACGGCCCGGGCCATTTCGACCAGGGTGGTGCCCTCTCCGCTGCCGGCGTTATATACTTGACCCTCCATTTCCGGCAGCAGGGCGCAACGCAAGAATATTTCGGTCAAGTCATCGATATATAAGTAATCCCGTAACTGGGCTCCATCCCCGAAGACTTTGATGGTGTCGTTTTTCATAGCCAGATATAGAAACCAGTTGACGATGCCGTAGTTGCCACCCTGGATCCTCTGCCTGGGGCCATAGGGATTGGTGATGCGCAGGCACACCGTGGACAGGCCATATATCTGGTTGAACAGGCGGTGATATTGCTCCACGGTCAGTTTGTGGATGCCGTAGATGGAAAGTGGCTTCAGGGGGGCATTTTCATCCACGGGAACCGGTAAATTGCGTTGATAGACCAAGCGAGAGCTGGCGAAGACGATTCTGGCGCGGCGGTTTATCGCCCGGCAGCTCTCCAGCAGGTTTAACTGCCCCAAACAACTTATGTCGAAATCCATGGCCGAGTTCTTCAGGCCGGCGCTGACCCCTACCTGGCCGGCCAGGTTGAAGATGTAATCCTTCCCGGCCAACAGGCGGCGCATCGTGTCCACGTTGCGGATGTCGTCGATGACAATCTCCGTGTTGTTGGTTATGCCATCCAGATTTACGGGGTTGCCTCCGTTTTGCGGCAGCATGGCATCCAGGATGGTCACGCGGGCCCCCAGGCTCACTAGGCGGTGGGCCAAGTTGCTGCCGATGAAGCCCATTCCGCCGGTGATGAGCACCTGGGAGCCATCGAAGTCTTGTCTCATGTCCTGTTTCATGACCATTTTGCGTCCCGGCCCTGCTTGATCCATCATCTATGTCTCATGTTTCAGGGCGGTTGACTTGGTGCCCATGAAAAACAGCGCTCCGGCCATGAAGTGAGAACGTTTCCGGCCGGCCCCGAAAAAATCCAGCCAACTAATTGGCCACACCAGCCATCCCGTCAACCATTTGACCGCCCAATACATGTGCGGGTTTTTGAACCAGACCGCCGGGAACTCGCTCATCATGTCGCACAATCCGGAGGCGGGCCCGGCCGAAACGCCTGCCGATGTTTCCTGGAATTCACCCAGGAGCTGCCTCAACCCGGCCAGGGTATAACGGCGAAAATCTTCTGGATCCTGGTGATAATGTTGCACAAAAGGCGTTTCCACATAAACGGCGCCACCTGGCCGGAGGACCCTTTGCACTTCCCGCACTATGGCATCCGGGTCGGCTACGTGTTCCAAGACACCCTGTATGATTACCCCATGCACGGTCCCGTCGCCAAAGGGCAGATGGTGGGCATCGGCGATCACCCCGAGGTGGCTTGTGTAGCCTATGTCCAGTCCGATCAAACCATTGAGCACCTTGGGACTCATGCCTTTGAGGTTGGTTTTACCCCTGATGCCGCTGCCTACGTCCACCGTGACCGGGTTGGGACTTAGCTTTTCCAACAACGCACATAACTTCTCCCGGTTGGCGCGGGCGCCCTTGAAGAAAAAGGGATGGGGTGGCCGCAAGGCCATTACCAGCTTTTGCATCCAGGGACGCTGGGCCAACTTATCGCGCAAGGCGGTGTTTTCAGCGGCCTCGGCGAATTTTTGCAGCTGGCTTTGCGACTCTTGCCGCAACATCACCGGGACGTTAGCAATTACCTCGAAAGACCTGCGGCATTGGCTGCAAACTAGATCATCATGATGGCGTTCCACCG
The DNA here is from genome assembly GCA_018819925.1 of Pseudomonadota bacterium. GTDB lineage: Bacteria > Desulfobacterota > Desulfarculia > Desulfarculales > Desulfarculaceae > Desulfoferula. The sequence goes on along the minus strand of JAHJPG010000011.1, from coordinate 6,262 downwards.
GAGCGTGGCAATCGGGGCAGGCCAGAATTTTGCTCAGTTCCTCACTCACCATCAAGTCAAGCCGCTCCTATCCGCAACCCTGATGTCAAATTTCCGCTGGCGTGGCGAACATGCTGGTCAGGCCCCCGTCGACCACCAGGGTGGAGCCGGTGATGAATCCGGCGTCAGTCGAGGCCAGAAACGCCACCGCCGCCGCTACGTCGTCCGGAGCGCCCAGGCGGCGCAAGGGATGGTGCTTCGCCAGGCGCTCCAGGAGGGCTTGGGGGTCATTTTCCTCTTCCAGCCAGAGCCGCCAGATGTCGGTTTGGATGTAACCAGGCAATATGGCGTTGACCCGGATGCCTTCGGGGCCCCATTCCAGGGCCAGGGATTTGGTGAAGCCCAGCAGCCCTGCCTTGGCCGCGGCGTAGGCCGTCCGGTGGGCCTGGGTGTTGCGGGCATGGATGGAGGCGATGTTCACCACCGAAGCGGCGGGCGAGCGTTTGAGCCAGGCATGGGCGTGCTTGCTGCAGATGAAGGCCCCGGTCAGGTCCACCGCCAGGGCCCGTTCCCAGTCGGCCAAGTCGGTCTGTTCGCAAGGGGAGGACAGGTCCAGCCCCGCGTTGTTCACCAGGACGTCGATCCCGCCGAAATGATCGGTGGCGGCCTTGGTGAAGGCCTCCGCGTCGCTCTCCCGGGAGACATCGCCCCAAACCGCCAAGGCCTGGCCCCCAAGGTCCAGCACCGCCTGGGCCGTTTGGCGGCAGCCATCCTTGTCAATGTCCTGGGCGGCCACGCGGGCCCCTTCCCGGGCCAGACGCAGGGCCACGGCCCGGCCTATGCCGCCGGCCGCCCCGGTTACCAGGACCACCATGTTCTTAAATCTCATTGGCGCCCTTTGCATGGGTCACCGGTATGCCGCCGGCGCCCATAAACTCCGGCATGGTGGCGTGATTGCCATGGGTTATGCCTTCGCGCCTAATCAAGCAGCACACGGTGCGTAAGATTATTCTAAAGTCCAATCCTAAAGAAGCCGTTCGCACATATTTTGCATCCCAGGCAAATTTATCCTCCCAAGTCAAGGCGTTGCGTCCCATCACCTGGGCCAGGCAGGTGAGGCCGGGCCGCACCTGGTGGCGCACCCATTGCTCTTGACTGAAACGGTCCCGGTATAGCTCCGGCAGGGGCCGGGGGCCCACTAGGCTCATGTCGCCCTTGAGCACGTTAAACAACTGGGGGAGCTCGTCGAGGCTGGCTCCGCGCAAAAGGACACCAACCCTAGTGAGCCGCTCGGAGTCGGGCAGCGGTTTATGGTCTGCGTCAAAGGCGTCGCGCATGGTCCGGAATTTGTAAAGCTTGAACACAACGCCGTCTTTGCCCAGGCGATTCTGGGTGAACAGCACCGGCGAACCAAGATAGATTCGCACCACGGCGGTGGTCACGAGCAATAAGGGTAGAGCCAGAATCAGCCCGGCAAATGAACAAATTATGTCCAATGCCCGTTTAATACAGCACTCCTTACAGCCCAAATAAAAATATTGTCACCCGGGGCCCCATTCGAGGAGCTAATTGCGGGCTCCGGGAGCGAACTCTTTGCAAACAGAAAGCAAGCAACGCTCCATATGCAATGCGCATTTCCAACGGTCAAAATACTTTTCCACGAATAATCTACCACGATTTCCCATCGCTGCGGATTCTTGTTTGTTTTCCCGCAACCAAACCATGGCTTGCACCAGTTTCTCGGCATCGCCCGGAGGAACAAAAATTCCCGCCCCGGCCTTTTCCAACACCTCGCGGGCAACTCCGTCAACCAATAGGAGCAAGGGACGGCCGCAGGCCATGGTGTCGAAGACCTTGTTGGGATAGACCGTCTTGAACAGCGGTATGTCCAACAGGGTGACCACGCCGGCGTCGGCGGCGGCCAGAAACAGGGGCACTCGTTGTTTTTTTTGGGGGCCGGTAAAGATAACGTTGTCGAGATTCTTTTGGCGGCAAAGGCTGCGCAGGCGTCCGCCATCCTTGCCCTCGCCAACCAGCATAAAGGCCAGCCCCTGGTCACGGCCCATCTCGGCGGCCGCCAAAATGGTGTCGATGTCATTAGCCATGCCCAGGGAACCTGTGTACACCCCTACGATCTTGCCCTCCAGGCCGAATTGGCGCCGGATGCCGCCACCGTCCAGGCCGGGGCGAAACACCTCCAGGTCCACGCCGTTGGGGACCAACTCAATTTTGGAAGCGGGCAGTCCCAGCGACTCCAGGTGGGGCCGAAAGCCCGGCGAGTTTATGACTATCTTCTTGGCTGAACGGTAGAGAGTTTTTTCCACCAGGCGTGCCAGTTGGATCAGCAAACGGTTTTTGATGAAACCCAGATGGATGGCCACCTCGGACCACAAGTCCCGCACCTCGAAAACGAACAAGGAACGCTTAAGGCCGGCGGCCAGCCAAGCGACTATGGCCACCGACAATGGGGGGGTGGCTCCCACTATCACGTCGAACCTGCCGGCGAACAGGGCAGTTATCAGGCTGGTGAACATATAGGAAATGAAGGTGATTAGCCGGGTGAAATAGCTGCCGTGGTAGCCGCGATAAGACCATGGCCGCAGCACCGTAAAGCCGGCAGGGTGCTTTTCGCGGCGCAAAAAAAGCCCTTTTGTCCCTTCAGCCACCTTGCCTCCGTGGAGGTAGCTGAAACCCCCGGCGATTATGGTGACCTGGTGGCCATCATCCACCAATTGCTTGGCGAAATCGTAGGGACGGCCGCTACCTTCTTCATTGGCGGAAGGAAAAGTCTGATGCATGAACAACACCCTCAAAGGCCACGACTCCCTTCTGCCTGCTTCCAGGCTTGGTCCACATCGAGCTGGTCGGCCAGCTTCCCCTCCAGACGCAAGCGGCGCACCAGGGGCTCCCGCGGCAGGGCCGGCTCCAGGCAACACTCTACTCGCGCGGAGACTTCTTCCCCCTGCAACTCCAATACCGGTGACTGACTGCGTACCACGGGCAGCGCGGGGGCGAACAGGCTCCAAAAAACGACCGACCGGCCACTGGAGGCCAATTCTAGGGCCAGAGCCGGCTGCCGGTGCTGGTAGTGCGGCGCTTGCCAGCCCCTGGGGCTGTCGGGGGCTGCGCGCGTCAGCGAGGCCTTCCCGCTGGCGCCCCACACCCCCAGGCATAGATGATAAGCACCTTTGTCAAACTGTAGGCCGAGGCGGCCCGCTTCCGGGCTCCATTCATATTCCGTATCCGGCAGCAGCCAGTGCAGTTTATAGACATGGGGCCCCGGGCTTTGCAAGCGGTCCAGCACCAGCCACCATCCGCGGCCCAGGCTGACCAGGGCGCGCAGGTGATTCACCGGCTGGTGCAGGCGGCTGTATCCGTGATGCTCGCCCTGCCAGTATTGCAGATGCCCATGGGGGGAAGCCAGGCTTGGGCCCGGTACACAGCGTGGCCAGGGCATCCACAAAAAGCGGGAAAAACGCTTCATCTGGTCCTGGCCGTCCACCGATACGGTGTTGTGATAGCGGGTGCCCACCAGGGGATTGTCCCATGGCGGCTGGGCATTATAGGAATAGGTTCCCGAGTCCAGGGCCACGTTTTCTCCCCGCCACCAAAGGTCCACGTGCAGGAGATCGGCGTGCCCCGGCCGGTGGCGGAAATTGGCACAACGGGTCATGGCGAAGCCCTGCTCGTCACGCAGGGTGTAGTAGCCACCCTCCCGGGCCGAGAGATTAGCCGGGCGGAGCGCCTCGGCCGGGGCCGGTAGGGCTTCCGGGCCGAAAAGCCATAAGGCGTCCTCATCCCAGGGACCCGCCGGATACAGCCGTCGCCCGGTTAGGCACAGATGCATGGCCTGCAGCAGGGGCCGGAAATCGGCGGGTTGGCAATTGTTCAGAGGAAGCAGATTGGAACTGTCGTTTTGCCCGTAAATGGGTAGGCGCCCCGTGGCTTGGTCCTGCAATTGGAAAAGGAAATCCACTGAACGGGCCAGGTGCTCCCGCAGGGAGCCGCTGAACGGCGCGTGGTTCAACTCACCCAGGCGCAGGGCCCATAAGTAAGTTTGGAGCATCAGGCGATGGTAGCCGAAGGAGTGTTGGCAAAAAGCGCCGTCGCCATAAATCAGTTCCCGCCCGAGCTTTTCCAAAAGGGATTGCCCGAGGCGTTGCCAACCCCGCGCTGCCTTGAACTCGGGAAAGAGGGTGCCCAAGGTGAACAATCCCATGGCCTCGCTGGTGCCGTGGTTGTTCTGCTGGTTAAGGGCATAGGACAGATTGGCCTCTATGCGGTGGCCGAAGACGCCCATCATCTGGACCAGCTGGGCCACCCGGCGGGGGGTGCTGGCGGGCGAGCCCTCGAAACCATACAGTCCGAAACACCAGGCCATAATACGGAAGCTGATTTCCTGGCCGCATTTCCAGTTGACGCCTGCCTGGGGTGGGTTGCACCGCCGCCAGTCCTCCACCTGAGACCAGAAAAATTCGGGCAGCCTCTGGTCCCCATTGCGCCAATAGGCCCTGACCAGGGGATAGGTGAAACCGAAACGGCTCAACTCCCAGATGCATTTGATGTCGCCGAAGGCGAAATCGTCCAGGCGGGCCCAGTGGATGTTTTCAGGGGCCCGCTGCCCGCTCAAGGCATTGCGATGCCAATCCAGGGGCAGCCCCAAATCCTGGGGCGCGCCGGAAAAGAAGCGGATTCGCCCATGCAATATTTGCCGGGCCTGTGCCTGTGGCCCGCTTGCCTCCGCATCGTAACCCTCGAACATATCTTGGTAGCTGTGCTTTTGGTTGTGTCTAAAAAAGAAGGCCGGGCCTTGTTTGCGACGATGGTGATAAAAATTGTCAGGGTCGCCGAGGGAAGTGGGATGCAAATTGGAAGATAGGGGGTGGGCGGACCATTGGGACAGGGGTAGGCGGCGAACGAAGTGACCGCTTTTTAGCTTCAGATAATAAAAAGTCCGCCTGATAATCCAACCGGCGCCCATGTGGCGTTTAATTTGAAGCAGCCGCCGGAAATTGTTGCCGATGTCAATCATTTCCTGGACAGACTGCCAAACCCCGTTTTGACTGGTGATCCTTGACCGGTGCCGCATGCACAGCTGTTTTGATAGGCAAAAGGTTTCAAGCCTTTCCCAAGGATTGCCGTGAAGCCTTTGAGGAATCTATCGCACATCGGCTTTTTTATGGGTTGTAATCGCCGTGCGCACATAACGGGCGTAGTCGGTATTCTCAAAACCCTCAGTGGCTTTCTCGGCCTGCCGGGGATAAATGTATCTTATGTTCAAGGCTATTTCCTCCAGGCGCGCCACCTTTAAACCATGCCGGTCTTCCATTATACGAATAACGTTGGATGATTCCAGCAAGGAACTGGGAGTGCCTGCGTCCAGCCAAGTGTAACCTCGTCCCAGAAGTTCAGCCTTTAGCCGACCCTGACGCAAATAGACATTATTGACGTCGGTTATTTCATATTCACCGCGCGCCGAATGGCTCAAGGAAGCCGCTATCTCTATAACGTCATGGTCATAAAAGCAAAGCCCGGTTACGGCCAAACTTGACTTGGGCTGCTTGGGCTTTTCCGTTATGGTCAATACTTCGCCTTGGGACCCCAATTCCGCGATGCCAAATCTTTTCGGATCCTTTATCGGGTAAAGAAAGATCGTGCCGCCTTTGTTGTTTACTACCGAACGTTGCAAAGTGTTGATTAGCCCCACGCCAAAGAAGATGTTGCCACCCAATATCAAAGCAACTGGCTGACCGTCAATAAACGCTCTTCCGATAATAAATGCTTGAGCGAGCCCCTCGGGTTTTGGCTGGACAGAATAGCTTATTTTCAATCACAATAAAGAGCCGTCACTCAATAATTTATTGAAAAGTGATTGTTCGCCGGGCAGGGTTATTATTAAAATATCGCGAATGCCTGCCAACATTAGCACGGAAAGAGGGGAATAGATCAAGGGCTTGTCGTAAACCGGCACGAGTTGTTTGCTTATCGCCAATGAAGTTGGGTAAAGCCGGGTGCCGCAATCGAATCTCCCCTCCAGCCGTACTTGTTGCAATTCTAAGTATCTTTTAAATCCTCGATTAATCCCAAACGTTCTCCTCTGTATTTTTTTTCAAGTATGTCTTGCCACCATATCCGGTTTTGAATGTACCAGCTAACGGTTTTGGCTAAACCAGAATCGATATTCTCCTTGGGTTTCCAACCCAGTTCATTTTGAAGTTTGGAGCAATCGATGGCATAGCGGAAATCATGGCCGGGGCGATCGTTGACAAAAGTCACCAGTTGG
>JAHJPG010000001.1 GCA_018819925.1 Pseudomonadota bacterium | reverse complement strand
GGCGGCCGGACAGGGCCACGAAAAAGGCCTCGGCCAGCACCTCGGGAAGCTCTTCCACGCTGCTGATCTGATAGTTGTGCTTGGTGATGGGCATGGTGATGCCGCGCATGTCCGCCTCCTGGAAGGCGTCGTTGCCCAGCAGGTTGCTGGTCACCTGGCCGGTGATGGCCACCATGGGGGTCGAGTCCATGAAGGCGTCGGCCAGGCCGGTGACCAGGTTGGTGGCCCCGGGGCCGGAGGTGGTCATGACCACCCCCACCTTGCCGGTGGCCCGGGCGTAGCCCTCGGCCATGTGGGCCGCGCCTTGCTCATGGCCCACGATCATGTGCTTGATCTGCCCGTCGCGGAACAGGGCGTCATAGGCCGGCATGATGGAGCCGCCGGTCATGCCGAAGATAACTTCCACCCCTTGATGCTTGAGGCAGGCCACCACCGCGTCGGCTCCGGTGTGGGAGGCCTTGTGGTCCTGGGGCTTGGCTGGGGTATTCATGGCGTCCTTCCTTTGGCGGGTGCTTTTGCCACCAAAGCGGGTTAGTCCTATTTGTCTGGAGAGCATCAGGCCCAGTTCGTCGCGGGCCGTGTTGTTTTTATGGCTGAATGGGCTCATGGTCCTAGTTTCCCTTGAGAACCGCTCCACCGGCCGCGCTGCCCACCAGGGCGGCGTAGCGGGCCAGGGCCCCGCGGTTGAATTTGGCTTTCGGTTGCCGCCAGTCTTGCCGGCGGCGCTCCAACTCCTGGTCTTTGACCTTCAGCTCTATGCCGCGGGCCTCCAGGTCCAAGGCGATGAGGTCGCCGTCTTGTACAAGACACATGGGCCCTCCGGCGGCGGCCTCGGGGGATACGTGGCCTATGGCCGCCCCCCGGCTGCCTCCGCTGAAGCGCCCGTCGGTGACCAGGGCCACCTTGCCGTCCAGGGGCCCGCCGCTGACCAGCGAGGTCAGGGCCAGCATCTCGCGCATGCCCGGGCCGCCGGCGGGGCCCTCGTAGCGCACCACGATCACCTCGCCGGCCTGGATGACGTCCTGGTTGTAGGCGGCCACCGCGGCCTCCTCGCTGTCGAAGACCCGGGCCGGGCCGCTGAAGCGGCGCATCTGTTGAGCCACCGCCGCGGCCTTGACCACGCAGCCCTCCGGGGCCAGATTGCCGTAAAGCACCGCGATGCCTCCCTGGGCGCTGATGGGCTCTTCAAGGCTGTGGATGACCCGCTGGCCCCGCACCTCGTAGGTGGAGACCGCCGGGGCCAAATAGCCGGCCAGGGTTTGGGCGCCCACGGCCAGGCAGCCGGTGTCCAGCAGGGGCTCCAGGGCCTTCATCACCGCGCCCACCCCGCCGGCGGCGTCCAGGTGCTCCATGCGGAACTCCCCGGCCGGGCTCAATTTGGCCAAGTGGGGGGTTTCCCTGGACAATCGGTCGAAGTCGGCCAGGCCGAAGTCCACCCGGGCCTCGTGGGCGATGGCCGGCAGATGCAGGCAGGTGTTGGTGGAGCCGCCCAGGGCCAAATCCACCCGGCAGGCGTTGAAAAAGGCCGCCTGGGTGAGGATGTCCAAGGGGCGCAGGTTGTTTTTAAGCGCTTCCACCGCCGCCCGGCCGCTGGCCTGGGCCAGCTCGGCCCGCCGGGGGGTCTGGGCCAGGGCCGAGGCCCCGCCGGGCAGGGCCAGGCCCATGGCCTCGGCCATGCAAGCCATGGTGTTGGCCGTGAACATGCCCGCGCAGGAGCCGGGGCCTGGGCAGGCGGCGCACTCCAGGGCGGCCAGTTGCCCCTCGCTCCATTGGCCGGACTGCACCTTGGCCACTCCTTCGAAAATACTAATCAAATCAACGGCTTTGCCGTTAAGCTTGCCGGCGGCCATGGGCCCGCCGGTGAGCATCACCGCCGGGAGGTTGAGCCGGCAGGCGGCCATGAGCATGCCCGGCACGATCTTGTCGCAGGAGGCGATGAGCACCAGGGCGTCGAAGCCGTGGGCCATGGCCATCAGCTCCACGCTGTCGGCCACCACCTCCCGGCTGGGAAGGGAGGCGTGCATGCCGGCATGGCCCATGGCCAGGCCGTCGCAGATGCCGATGGTGTTGAACTCCAGGGGGGTGGCCCCGGCGGCCCGCACCCCGTCGGCGGCCAGCTTGGCCAGACGGTCCAGGTGCATGTGGCCCGGCACCACGGTGTTGTAGGAGTTGGCTATGCCAACCAAGGGGCGGGACAAGTCGTCGTCGTTAAGGCCCAGGGCCCGGAGAAGGGAGCGTTGCGGGGCCCGGGCGGCGCCCTTTTTCACTTGATCGCTGGGTAGAGTCATAGCACGTATTCTCCCCTTGGGGGCTTTCCGGCGCGGTAAGGGTCTCGCCGGAGAATTTGCGGCGGCCGGCCCCCGAGCGGCATAGCCTTGCGGGGAGCCCGACGGCCTGTAATAAAAAAATCAGGATGTCGGTAGAGTGTTTGCGGCCCCTATAGGGGCAGGATAATTACGGAGGGTACCAACAACAATACTACGCCGAGGATGGCGCCGAGAAGGAAGGCGGGGCGGAAGTAAGAAGAATGCATAGCCTTGTTGGGCTTACTGAATGTTGTTTTTCGCCTCATGGGTCAGATCCTCCGTCAGATCGCAAGTAGATATGGCTCTACCACCAGCCGCGCGGCTTGTCAACGGCAACCCAGGAGTTTTTGGGGTAATTAAGTCAGGCCCGGTCCGGGCTTGGCTAAGTTTTACTCGCCCACAGGCTGAACCAGGTGAACTCCGCCTCGCGGCGCTGGATTATGGTGTAACCCCTGGAACGCAAAAGGTCTTCCAGCCGGCCCACCTGGGAGCGCATCACTCCCGAGAGGATTATCTGGGGCAGCCCATCCAGGTTGCGGGGGAGGGCCCAAAGCTCTTCTTGCACCGCCCAGGGCAGGTTGCCCAAAACCAGGGAGGCGGGGCGGTCCAGATAGCCGCCGGCCGGGCCCTCCACGGCCTCCAGGTGGATGCCGTTCAGTCTGGCGTTATTCTGGGTGGTGCTCACGCACAGGGGGTTAAGGTCCACCGCCAGCACCTCCTCGGCTCCCCAGGCGGCGGCGGCCAGGGCCAAGATGCCGGTTCCACAGCCTAAATCAAGCACACGCCCCAAGGGGCTCCGCTGGTGGCGCAGCCAGAGCAGCTCCAGGCAATGGCGGGTGGTGGGGTGCAGTCCCGAGCCGAAGACTAGGCCCGGGTCGATGAGCAGGCGGCGGGTTCCGGCCGGGGGCGGGGCCGGGTCCCAGGAGGGGCAAAAAAACAAATCGCCCACCACCCAGGGCGTCAGCTCCAGGCCGCCCTGCCACTGCTCGTAGGTCAGCTCGTGGCGCTGGCGCAGGCTCAGGGCGCCGGCGGCAAGCAGGTGCTCCACCGGCTCCGGGGCCGGGGCCGAAAAGAACAGAAAGCTGGTCTCGTCCTCCAGCCACAGGCCCAGGTAGGCGGGGCCCAGGCCATGGGCCAGGGCCCGGGCGTCTCCCAAAATTTCATATATATAAAGGTGTTGGTATGGGGGGGCGTTCACGGCCTGGCCAAATGAAAACTCACGGCCCCCCCGGTGATCCGGGGAAGCCGCTTGCGGTTAAAGACCGGGGATCTCGGTGCGGCCTCGTTATTAGGCCTCCAGGACGAAAATCACTTCTAGGCGGACCCGGTACTCGGAGATCTGGTTGTCGCCAACGGAAATGCGCTGCTCCACCACCTTCATGCCGGTGATGCCCCGCAGGGTGCGGGTGGCCCGCTCAAAACCGACTTTTATGGCGTCGTCCAGGCTGACCGGGCTGGCGGCTACGATCTCGGTAACTCGGGCAACACGCTTTTCTCCCATGGAAAAACCCTCCTATCCCCGCGGGCGTTCACCCCGCTAAACCTAATAACCCAGTAGTTGCACCAGTTAGTGAAAGAATATCCCGGGCCATCTATGCCGGGTTTTTCTTGCACAATTAGGTTATCATAAGGTTTAAAGAGGGTACAAGGTGAAATGTATTGACTCGCGAAGGACCAGCAGGGACCGTTTGTGCCACTTTGCACTTTGTCCTTGACAGGCCAGAAGGTCAGGTCTATAGATGCCTAGTCAGCCCGCTAAACCTTATTATTTGGGAGGCGGGTAGCAATGCTAAGTAGACCGCCCCGAGCCGTATGGGACCATTTGGCTCTGGTGATGCAGGTGGGCCTGACCTTCGCGGGCTCGGTACTGTTCTGCCTTTTCATCGGCTACTGGCTGGGCGAATGGCTGGGCGCCAGGGGGATATTCATTACGGTGTTTATCCTCTTGGGAATAGCTGGCGGAGGATATACGGTTTACCGCCAGATTTCAGAGGTGGGCTTGGAGCCCGAGGACGGCAAGGTTGAACGCAACGGCGACCAAGACTGAGGGTCCCTCCGGCGTGTTTGTTCGTCAGGTGATCACCCGTGCTTTGTTGTTCGCCTTGGGTGGAGCCCTGATCCTCACCCTGGCCGGACAGGCGGCCTGGGCCCGGGGACTGGCCCTGGGCGGGCTGGCCTCGGCGGCCAACTTCCTGGCCATGGCCTGGCTGTTGCCGCGGGCCCTGGACCCGGCCCAACGCCGGGGCCAAGCCTTCACCGTGGCTTCGGTGGCCCTTCGCTTCGGTCTTATGGCCGCGGCCCTGGCCGTGGCCCTGTCCATGCCCCAGCGAGTGGCCCCCCTGGCCGCCGCCGCGGGCCTTTTTTCGGTTCAGTTCACCCTCATGAGCGACCGCCTGCTGGGCGGCCGTCTGGTGGGTACTTCATCGGAGAGCAGATAGCGCCGTGCAAGAGCTGACCAACATACCACACTGGTATTTGAGCCTGGGCGGCTACCGCCTGGAGTTCAACTCCGAAACCCTGATCATGTCCTGGCTGGTGATGGCCGTGCTGGTGGTCTTCGGCTTCTTGGCCACCCGCAAGCTGTCTTTTTTGCCGGGGCCTTGGCAGACCCTGGGCGAGATGATGGTAAGCGCCTTCCATGGCTTGGTGGCCGATGCCCTGGATGAGCACAATCGCCATTACTTCCCCCTGATCATCACCGTGTTCCTCTTCATCTGGTTGAGCAACATGCTGGGGGTGATCCCGGGGTTGAGCGAGCCCACCAAAGACCTAAATACTCCGCTGGCTTATGGACTCATGGGCTTTGCCATCTCCCACTACGCCGGCATAAAGACCAAGGGGATCAAGGCCTACCTCAACGAGTATGTGCAGCCCATGTTCTTCATGGCCCCGCTGAACATAATCGGCGAGCTGTCCAAGGTGGTTTCCATCTCCTTCCGTCTCTACGGCAATATCATGGGCGGCTCCATCATCATCCTGGTGGTCAGCGATCTGGTCTACGGCTTGATACTGCCTCCGGCATTGAACGCCTTTTTCGGGCTGTTCGTGGGGACCATCCAGGCCTTCGTGTTCACCATGCTGACGCTGGTCTATATCTCGGTGCAAACCAAGTAGGAATCGCTTAATGGCCTTTAGCACGGAAACTTGGGTACAAGCCGCGGCCTTCCTGGGGGCCGGCTTCTCGGTGGGATTCGGGGCCATCGGCGCGGCCCTGGGCGAGGGTTACGCGGCGGGCAACGCCTCCCGGGCCATCGGCAAAAACCCGGCCATGAGCGGCCCCATCCTAAAGAACATGCTCATCGGCCAGGCCGTGGCCGAAAGCGCGGGCATCTTCGCCCTGGTCATAGCCATGCTCCTGGCCTTCATGAACGTGGAGGGCGCGCCCATGATCGAGGCCTGGGCCCTGTTGGGTTCGGGGCTGGCCATGGGCTTGAGCGCCATCGGCTCCGGGGCCGGCGGCGGCTTCCCGGCGGCAGAGGCCTGCCTGGGCATCGCCGACAACCCCTCCACCCAGGGCGCCTTGACCACCAACATGCTCATCGGCAGCGCGGTCAGCCAGACCCCGGCCATCTTCGGCATGGTGGTGGCCTTCATGCTCATGTTCATCGACTGGTCCGGCCAGCCCCTGTGGCCCGGCTGGGCCGCGGTATTGGGCGCGGGACTCTCGGTGGGCCTGGCGGCCATCGGCTCGGGCGTGGGCTCGGGCATGCCCGCCGGCAGCGCCACCGCCGGCATGGCCCGCCAGCCCGGCGCCGCCACCACCATCCGCACCAACATGCTCATCGGCAGCGCGGTCAGCCAGACCCCGGCCATCTTCGGCCTGGTGGTGGCCTTCATGCTCATGTTCGTGGATTGGTCGAGCAGCCCGCCCTGGCCCACCTGGGCCGCCCTATTGGGCGCAGGGCTCTCCACCGGTCTCAGCGCCATTGGCCCGGGCATCGGCAATGGCTTCACCGCCCAGGAGGCCTCCGCGGGCATCGCCCGCGTACCCGAGGCCTCTGGCCCGGTGACCACCACCATGCTCATCGGCCAGACCGTGGCCCAGTCCACGGTCATCTACGGATTCCTGGTCAGCCTGATCCTGCTGTTCATCCCCCGGGGGGCGTCCGAGTCCATGGTGGCTTGGGTGGCTCCGCTGTCCGCCGGCATCTGCATGGGCTTCGGCGGCATCGGCCCCGGGGTGGGCGAGGGGCTGGCGGCGGCCTACACCGTCAACCGCATTGCCCGCAACTACGAAGAAGTCGGCGTGCTGTTGACCAGGGTTATGTTGGTGGGCCAGGCGGTCAGCGAGTCCACCGGCATCTACTCGCTCATCGTGGCATTGCTACTGCTGTTTGTAATTTAAAACCACCGGGCCTATAAAGGGCCCCGAGGATTTGTTCATCACGGGAGGAATTAGGAAATGGCCATTGAAGGCGCGGATCTGGTGAGGGCGGCGGCCCTGATGGGCGCGGGCATCTCCATGGGCCTGGGCGCCATTGGCCCCGGCGTTGGTGAGGGTTTCGCCGCGGGTAAAGCGTGTGAGGCCATCGGGCGCAACCCCAAGGAAGCGGGCCTGTTGACCCGCACCATGTTGGTGGGCCAGGCGGTCAGCGAGTCCACCGGCATCTATTCCCTGGTGGTGGCGCTACTGCTAATCTTCGTGGTCTAGGCCGGAGAGCGGACCCATGATCAGCATCAACGCCACTCTGCTGGTGCAGATCATCAACCTGCTGGTGCTTATCTTCATCCTTAACAGGTTGATGTATAAGCCCATCGGCAAGATGATCGCCGAGCGGACGGCCACCTTGAAAGGTGGATTGGCCGAGGCCGCCTCCCTGCGCGAGCAGGCGGTGGATACCAAGGCCGACTACCACCAACAGCTGGGCCGGGGCCGCCAGAAGGTTCGGGACCGTCTGGAAGAGGTGCGCCGCAAGACCGAGGGCGAGGCGCGCCAGGTCATCGAGGAGGCCCAGGCCAAGGCCAAGGGCCAGGCCGAGGAGATGGTGGCTTCCATCCAAGGCGAAATGGTCCAGGCCCGCGGCGAGATTCGGGCCCAGGCCGAGAGGGTGGCCAAGGAGATGGCCAGCCGAATCCTGGGCAGGGAGGTCGCGTGAAAGCCTTTCATCTGATAGCAGTCCTGGCCCTGGCGGCGGTGCTGTTGGTCGGTGGGGCCGAACCGGCCCTGGCCGCCAAACACGCCGCGCCCGCCTGGAAGTTCTGGTGGGACTGGTCGTGGAAGATCCTCAACTTCCTGGTGCTGGCCTTCTTGATCTATAAGCTGGCCAAGAAACCCCTCAAGGAGTTCCTCACCGGCCAGCGGGCCCAGGTGGCCGGTGAATTGGAAGCGGTCGACAAGGCCAAGGCCGAGGCCGAGGTCCAGCTCAAGCTCATCCAGCAGAAGACCGCCGGTTTGGCCAAGGAGTTGGAGAGCTACGAGGAGGCCCTGAGCGAAATGGCCGAGCGTGAGCGCCAGCGCCTGATGGACGAGGCCCGCGAGGATTCGGAGATGATCATGGAGCGGGCCAAGCTGCAGGCCGCGATGGCCCTGCAAAGCGCCCGCCGTGAACTCACCCACGAGATCGTTGAGTTGGCCGCCGAATTGGCCGAGGCCAAGCTCAAGGAGGCGGTGCTCCCCAAGGACCAGGACCGTTTATTGAAGAAGTTCACCGACGGCGCCGTGAGCGCCCGGGGCGGGGCGGTATAAAAAGCGCATGGCCGTGGTCACCATCAGCAAGGAGTGCGGGGCCGGAGCCCAGGAGTTGGCCCGACGGTTGGCCCATGACCTGGGCTGGCGGCTGGTGGGCCGGGGAGTCCTGGCCGATTTGGCCCAAAAGCTGGACATGAGCGAAGCCGAGGCCGAGCTTCTGCGCCGGGGGCAGGACAACTTTTTGTTCAAGCTGCTGGACGATGTGTTCCTGCACACCGTGCGGCGCATAGCCCAAAAACCCGAGGCCGCCCTGGACGACGACCGCTACTTCGTGGCTGTTTGCGACCTGGTGAAGGGGGTGGCCGCCCAGGGCGACGCGGTCATCGTGGGCTGGGGCGGCCAGTACATCCTGGCCGACGACCCCAACGCCCATCACTTCCGGGTGGTGGCTCCCCTGGCCCAGCGGGCCGAGCGCTGCGCCGTGCGCAACCGTTGCGACCAGGGCCAGGGCGAGGACGAGTGTCTGCGCCAGGACGTCATCTCCTCGGGATACGTGAAGCACTTTTTCAAAAAGGCCTGGGACGACGCCACCGCCTACAAGCTGGTGATCAACAACGGAGCCCTGGGCTTTGACATGGACAAGGCCATGGCCATCATCAAGGCCGCTCTGTAGGCTCGGGCCAACGGCGAATCGTTTTGGGGCCTTCCGCTGGGAAGGCCCCTTTTGCGTGTTACCGTCCGTTCGCGCCGCCCTGCTCCTTTTCCCCTTGCCCGCCAGATGTTATGCTTGCCGGGAACCCTGGTTTGGAGGAGCCCTTGCCCTTTTATCCCGCCCTGTTGGACCTGAAGGACCGCCTGGTGCTCCTGGTGGGCGGCGGCCGGGTGGCCGCGCGCAAGCTGGACTCCCTGCTGGGGGCCGGGGCCAGGGTGCGCCTGGTGTCGCCGCGCCTTTGCCCCGAGGCCCAGGCGCAGGTGGGCGCACCGGGCGTGGAGCTTCGTGAACGGGGATTCGAGCCCGGGGACGTGGAGGGCGCCTGGCTGGTGATCTCGGCCACCGACGACGAGGCCCTGAACCGCTCGGTGGCCCGGGCGGCCCAGCAGGCCCGGGTGTTCGTGAACGTGGTGGACGTGCCGCCCCTGTGCTCCTTCATCGTGCCGGCGGTGGTGCGAAGGGGCGAGCTTACCCTGGCGGTGAGCACCGGCGGGGCCAGCCCGGCGGCGGCGCGGCGCCTGCGCCAGTCGCTTGACAAGCAGTTCGGCCCCGAGTGGGGGGTCTATTTGGCCATACTAAAGGCCGCCCGCCACAAGCTGACCGCACTGGGACGGCCCGCCCAGGAGAACCGGCCCCTGTTCTACGAGCTGGTGGATTCGCCGCTGCTGGAACGGGTGGCCGCCGGAGACGCCGCCGGGGTGGAGGGGATTTTGGCCCGAGTCCTGGGGCCCGGCTTCGGCCTGGAGGACCTGGGCCTGGAGGCCGGTCTCGCGGCCGGAGAGGGGAGGGAGCCCGCGTGAGCACCACCCTGCATTGGTTGACCCTGGCCGCCTATATACTGGGCTCGCTGATCTCCATGGGGTTCCTGGTGCATCAGCGCCAGGGGCTCTACCGCATGGGCATGGCCCTGCTGTGGATCGGCTTCGGCCTGCACACCCTGGCCCTGGCCACCGCCTGGGTGGAGGGAGGGGTGCTGCCCGCCACCAGCCTGCGCCAGTCCCTGGACATGTTCTCCTGGGCCCTAATGGGCGCAATGCTGGTCATCAACCTGCGCCTGGAGGTGAAGATCCTGGGGGCGCTGGCCGGGCCGGTATGCGTGCTGTTGTTGCTGGCCGCCTCGGTGCTTCCCGTGATGCCGGTGGTGAAGACCGCCGCTTTCAGGAGCGGCTGGATCATCCTTCACATCATCAGCATCATGGCCGGCTACGGCCTGTTGGCCCTCACCTGCCTGGGCGGAGTGCTCTACCTGGGGCAGGACCGCGCCCTGAGGGCCAAGAAAATGGGCCCGCTATTCCGCCGCCTGCCCAGCCTGGGCCGTCTGGACTCCCTTAACCAGGCCAGCCTGTTGGCCGGCTTTCTGCTCATGACCATCGGCCTGATAAGCGGGGCGGTGTACGCCCAGATGTTCATGGGCTCCTACTGGCGCTGGGACCCCAAGGAGGTCTGGGCCCTGATTACCTGGCTGATGTATGCCGCCATGCTGCACACCCGCCTGGTGCAGGGGTGGAGGGGCCGGCGGGGGGCCTGGCTCTCGGTGGCCGCCTTTGCCGCCCTGGTCATCACCTTCCTGGGGGCGGGGCTGTTGGCTAACGGCTACCACAGTTTCAGCTCCATGGCCGAGCTGGGGGGGCCCAGGCCGTGAAGCTGCATTTGGTTGGCCTGAGCCACAAAAGCGCGCCCCTGGAGGTGCGCGAGTGCCTGGCCCCGCCGCCCGAGGCATTGCCCACGGCCTTGCGCCAGTGCCTGGACCTGCCCGGGGTGCGCGAGGCGCTGATGATCTCCACCTGCAACCGGGTGGAGGTCTTGGCCGCCACCGAGGACCAGGTGGGCCAGGACGAACTGGCCGCCTGGCTTTGCGCCGGGCGCAGCCTGGCCCCGGAGCGCATCGGGGAGCACCTTTACCGCTACCAGGGGGCCGAGGCGGTGAGCCATCTTTTCCGGGTGGCCTCCAGCCTGGATTCCCTGGTGGTGGGCGAACCCCAGATCTTGGGCCAAATCAAGGAAGCCTACCGCGCCGCCACCGAGGCCGGCACCACGCGCACCGTTCTCAACCGCCTGTTGCACAAGACTTTTCAGGTGGCCAAGCGAGTGCGCTCGGAGACCAACATCGGCGGGGCGGCGGTGTCCATCTCCTTTGCCGCCGTGGAGTTGGCCAAAAAAATCTTCGACTCCCTGGAGGGCTTGAGCGCCCTGGTGGTGGGGGCCGGGGAGATGGCCGAGCTGGCGGTGGAGCACCTCATGGCCCAGGGGGTGAGGCGGGTCCTGGTGGCCAACCGCACCCTGGAGCGGGCCATGGAGTTGGCCCGGGGCTGGGGGGGCAAGGCGGTGGGCCTTGGGGAGTTGGGCGCGGTGCTGGGCGAGGTGGATATCGTCATCGCCTCCACCGGCAGCCCCCAGGCGGTGATAACCGCCAAGATGGCCCGGGCGGCGGTGAAGGCCCGGCGGGGGCGGCCCCTGTTTTTCATCGACATCGCCGTGCCCCGGGACGTGGAGCATGCCGTGGGCGAGCTGGACGGCTGTTATCTCTACGATATCGACGACCTGACCTCGGTGGTGGAGGCCAACCGGGCCGGCCGAGCGGTGGAGGCGGCCCAGGCCGAGCACATCGTGGCCGAGGAGGTGGTCAAGTTCACCGCCTGGCTGGCGGGCCTGGAGGCGGTGCCCACCATCAGCGCCCTGGCCGCCAAGGCCGAGGAGATACGCACCGCCGAATTGGCCCGCACCCTCAAGGATCTTAGCGAGTTGAGCCCCGAGCAGGCCGCCGCCCTGGACCGCCTGACCCAGGCCCTGGCCAAGAAGCTGGTGCATGACCCCATCATGTTCATCAAGGGGGCCAGCCACGACAAGAGCCCCGACACCATGCGCCAGCAACTGGCCCTGGTTCGGCGCATCTTCAACCTGGAGGAGAACGGCGGGGAGTAGATAACCAAAGGGGGGAAGTTGGGGGGGGGAGTGGATTTCAAATATCCAGCGCTGGAAATTTGCCAAAAGAGCGGTGAAGAAAATTTTTGTTTGGAAGGTAAAGAGCTTCCTTTCAAGCTAATTCACTTTTGGCGTTGGCTGGCCTCAGACCTTTGCAGCAATGCCCTGCGAGGCACTCTCGCGGAGTTTATCGTAGGCCAGGCAATGGGCTGCTTGCCCGAGACCAGGCTCGAATGGGATGCTTGCGACCTGCGTACTCCGGACGGTATTAAAATCGAGGTCAAGTCGGCCTGCTATTGGCAGACTTGGCCTCAGCACCGCCGCTCAATTATCCGTTTCGGAATCGCCCCAAGTTTGGGATGGGATGCGATAACCGGAGAGATCAGCAAGGAATTTAAGCGCAATTGCGATGTCTATGTTTTTTGCCTTCTAAAACCTGGCCAAAAAACGTCTGTTGACGCCAGCAATTTGGACCAATGGGAATTTTTCGTGGTCGCCACCAAGGAACTTGACCGTAAGTTGCCAAAACAGAAAACCATGGGCTTGGCCACGTTAGCCAACTTGGATCACCAACAAACGGATTTCAATGGTTTGGCGGCGGCGGTAAAGAAGGCCGCTGGAAAATAGGATTATCCCAGCCTGCCAGAGGACCAGCTAGTCGTGTAGGTTGGCGAGAGGGCGCAGCCCGCAACCCAACAACCGCGCTTTTCCCTCGTCATGCCTACGCTGACCAGACACGGCCCAACCGCACCCCGCGCCCACCCCGCTTGGGGGAAGGCGAAGATCGCCACGTCGCATCTCTTCCAAGATGCTCCTCGCGATGACGGCTATTGCTGAATGTAAAGAGGCGGGGCAGCGAAGACCGTCTTCTTAGGGCATAGATTGCTTCGTCGCTGCGCTCCTCGCAACGGCAGAGGTATTGTTGGGTTTCGCTTCGCTCTACTCAACCTACGCTATTTCATGAAAAATCATGCAACCGTGTAGGTTGGGTAGAGGGCGTAGCCCGAAACCCAACAATTCCCTAGCAGGTCGCCCAAAACCCCTGGTGGAACTCCATCTTGCCCTGCGGCACCGCATCCCCAAAGGGCAGGGCCATGAACACTTCCGGGG